>CAMLIY010000211.1 GCA_946480125.1 uncultured Asticcacaulis sp. | reverse complement strand
CGCGCACCGCGCCCATTTCCTTTTCGTCACCCACCGGCGTCGAGGTGCCGTGCGGATTGAGATAGTCGATCTTGCGGCCCCTGGCATCGGCAAGGGCGATCTTCATGCAGCGCGCCGCGCCCTCGCCGGAAGGGGCCACCATGTCGTAACCATCCGAGTTGGCGGCGTAGCCAACCACTTCGGCGATGATATTGGCGCCGCGAGCCTTCGCACGTTCATACTCTTCGACCACCACCATGCCGGCGCCGCCGGCGATGACGAAGCCGTCGCGGTCGCGGTCATAGGCCCGCGAAGCCACAGCCGGGCGATCATTGAAATTCGACGACATGGCGCCCATGGCGTCGAACATATCGCTGAGCGTCCAGTCGAGTTCTTCCGTGCCACCGGCGAACATGACGTCCTGCTTGCCCATCATGATCTGTTCCGCCGCCGCGCCGATGCAATGCACCGAGGTGGCGCAGGCCGAAGAGATCGAATAGTTGATGCCACGAATCTCGAACCAGGTAGCCAGCACGGCTGACGGGCCGGATGACATGGCCTTGGGCACGGCGAATGGCCCGATGCGCTTGGGTGAGGTCTTTTCGCGTGTCACGTCCGCCGCCGCGACGATGGCGCTGGTGGAGGGACCGCCGGCACCGAAAATGATGCCGGTGCGCTCGTTGGAGATATCGTCTTTTTCAAGTCCGGCTGAGGCGATCGCCTGTTCCATGGCGATATGGCCATAGGCGAGGCCCGGCGACAGGAAGCGCGCGGCGCGGCGGTCGATCAGGGCCTGCCAGTCATCGACCTTGGGCGGCGCATGCACCTGACACTTGAAACCCAGGCGCGCGTAATCATCGGCAAAAACCACGCCGGAGCGCGCCTCTTTCAGCGACTGCGTAACCTCATCGGCGCCAAGTCCGATGGAAGACACAATCCCCAGCCCTGTAATCACGACTCTACGCATGTAATATCCTACTTGTTAGTCCCTGCGCCGAATACCAATAAAGCCTTATATTGGCCTTTAACCGAGTTCTTTTGCGTCGAACAGCCCAACGCGCAAACCCGATGCCTGATAGATAAGCTTGCCGTCGGCTTCGACAACCCCGTCGCCGATACCCATGATCAGTTTGCCCGCCATGACACGCTTCATATCTATCTTATAGGTCACTTTCTTGACATCCGGCGTCACCTGGCCAGTAAACTTCACTTCGCCGACGCCAAGCGCGCGGCCACGGCCAGGATTGCCTTTCCAGCCCAGGAAGAAGCCGACCAGCTGCCACATAGCATCCAGACCCAGGCAGCCCGGCATGACCGGATCACCGATGAAATGACAGGCGAAGAACCACAGCTCGGGATTGATGTCGAGTTCAGCCTCGATATACCCTTTGCCGAAAGCGCCGCCCGTGTCGGCGATCTGGGCGATACGGTCAAACATCAGCATGGGCGGGGCCGGCAGCTGCGCATTGCCCGCACCGAACATATCGCCGCGCCCGCAGGACAGCAGGTCTTCGTACGAAAAGGAGGAAGGACGTTCGATCATCAGCAATGAGCTCCGCAGCGTCAAAGGCACATTCGGCCACTGTCAACGCATGTAACATTAAAAAACGATGCGTTACATTAAGCCGCGCGTCGGCTCAACCCTTTTGAACGACTTTAACAATCGTACAGATGATTTCATTCGATAAATTGATTCCCGGCCTATTACCCGGTGAAAGGGTCCGGACGCTTGCAGGCGGCTGACGCCTGCGTTCCCCACAAGGACTTTTCCGGCACCCAGCCTGTCTGGCCGGCCGAAGAAATTCGGCACCAGTCTTTTCTGCACTTGTCGAGTGAGGCCAATGACCGCGGCTTGAGCACAGCCTTTATATCGGCTTTTTCATCGGGGGCGTCATGCATTTGCAGCTTTTGCCCGGCCGGACTGAGTACCGTTTTCGGCGCTTGAAGCATAGTGCGACTGACCCAGGCCACTCCCTTATCCGGATCGCATATCAACCGCCAGTCCCGCGTTTCGGAAATAATCTGCACCGGGAGCTGCGCCTTGCGATAGGTCCAGATGACGCGATTATCCTTACTGGGACCATTGCGGGCATAGACCTCGTTTCGGCGCAGCATGGCCCAACGCGGCACCTGGAGGCCAGAGGGCGTATCGAAAGCTTCACCATCAGCATGGACCGGCTCACTCACAAAGCCAGCGCCAAGGCCTGCCACCACGGCCAGCATAAGTACAGGCTTGCGCCAAAAGGCTTGAAAAGGTGGCGGCAAAGCGGTTATGTCGGAAAAACCTGTGAACACGGACGGACGCATATCTGCTGAAGTTTACGGGAACGGGGGGCGCTTCACGGCAATGACCGGAATGACGAACCCGCATGATGGCTCGCAAGAGTTCAGATTTGGTTAACCGAGTGTGAATTCATTCGGCAAGAACGGGCGTCAGGCCCGGCGGTGTTTCAGGGGTTCGGGAAAGACGTCTGCGACACCGACGCTTAAAAGAATAAAGGCATTTATGAGCGCTTCAAAACTCAAGGTTGTTCTCACCATCAAGCTGCCCGACGCCGTTGAAACGCGGATGCGCGAGCTGTTCAACACCACATTATGGCTGCACATGACGCCGATGCCACCTTCAAGCATCCTCGAAGCCGCGCAGGGTGCCGATGTTCTGGTCACTTCGATCAATGACCGGATCGACGCCGATTTCTTCGCCCATTGCGGCGACCGCCTGAAGATGATCGCCAATTTCGGCGTCGGCCACGAGCATATCGACATTCAGGCCGCCACCGAGCGCGGCATCATGGTCACCAATACGCCGGGCGTGCTGACCGAAGACACCGCCGAAATGACCATGGGCCTGATCATGGCCGTGTCGCGCCGTTTCGTCGAAGGCGCCGAACTGGTGCAAAAGGGCGAATTTTCCGCCTGGTCACCCACCTTCATGCTCGGCCGCCGCATCTTCGGCAAGCGCCTGGGCATCATCGGCATGGGCCGCATTGGCCAGGCCCTGGCCCGTCGCGCCCGCGCCTTTGGCATGAGCGTGCATTATCATAACCGAAAGCCCGTCTCGGCGCGCATCAGTGACGAACTGGGCGCCACCTACTGGGACGATCTCGACCAGATGCTGGCCCGCATGGACGTTATCTCGATCAATGCACCGGGCGGCGAAGGCACAAAACATCTGCTAAGTGCCGAGCGCCTCGCCAAGCTCCAGCCGCACGCCATCCTTGTCAATACAGCGCGCGGCCAGATCGTCGATGAGCAGGCCCTGGCCGCCATGCTGCGCAACGGCAAGATCGCCGGCGTCGGGCTTGATGTTTACGAACGCGAACCGGCGATCAATCCGGAACTGATCGGCCTGCCCAACGCCATTCTGCTGCCGCACATGGCCTCCAGCACCATTGAGGCGCGTCAGGATATGGGCGACCGGGTGATCCTCAACATCAAGACGCATCAGGATGGCCACCGCCCACCCGACCGTGTCATTCCCGCTATGTTGTAGGCGACGGATTTTGATTACTTGAGCGTGAAAATGCGTATAAATGATAATTTACGCGCACTTTATTGCCGAGGAACCGCCCATGCTTCGTTATCTTGCTGTCGCCGCGATTGCGGCTTTCGCTGTTAACGCTCACGCCGAGACGCCCGTCACCTCAACGACGACTGAAGCCACCATCACACTCGACAATGGCCTGATCCGCACCGTGATCGACCGTTCGACCGGGCAGGTGACGTCTTTTAAGGCGCTCGGTGACAAGCCGATGGAACTGATCGCCAAAGACCAGACCCTGTATTGGGATGCCAATGGCGAACCGGATAGCCCGCCAGCCGGCACTGATGTACCCAAAAAAGGTTATTACCGTCCGCCCGCTCATGCCGGCCTGGCGAATCTGGCCAAGGCCAGTCCGGATCAGGCGGATGTCGTGGTGGAAGCCGCCCCCACGGCCGTCTTTCCGTTCGCCGTTGAATATCATTTCGTCATGAAAAAGGGGGTGAGCGGACTCTACGCCTGGGCTGCCCTGCGTCATCCGTCCGACCAGCCGGCAGCGACGCTTTACCAGACTCGTTTCGTCTTCCGCACGGCTTCCGACGATGCCATCTTCAACTACTGGACGGTCGGACGTGGCAAGACCATCCGCATTCCCCGCTCTGGTGTCGTCAGCAAGGTCACGGATGCCACCTATCTGTTGTCCGATGGCAGCATCAAGACCAAATACCTGAACTCGGTCTATTTCGCCAAAACGCCGGTTTATGGAACGCTCGGTGTCCAACCGGGCGACAGCCACGGTATCTGGATGATCGAACCGTTCGGCGATTACCACAATGGCGGGCCGAGCCGCCAGGGCCAGACGGTTCATGACGATGTATTGCTGCGCGTGGTGCAGGACACGCACTTCGGCTCGTCGCCCGTGCAGGTGGCCGCCGGTGAAGACTGGCGCAAGGTCTATGGTCCCTTTCTGATCTATGCCGACCACGCCGCCAACCCGAACGCCCTGTGGGACGACGCCGAGCACCAGCTGACGGCGGAGCGCGCCCAATGGCCCTATGATTTCGTCACCGCGCCGGAATATGTCAAGGCGCGCGGCACAGTCAGCGGACGTGTGACGCTCGATGGCAAAGCGCCCACGCACGCACAGGTCATTCTGTCCGATCCTGATCCGAAAGTGGCATGGACCGCTCAGGCCAAGGGCTATAATTACTGGGCCGATATAGGACCGGATGGCGCCTTCACCCTGTCAAATGTGGTGCCCGGCAATTACACGCTTTATGTCGATGGCGCCGATCAGCCGCATGATTTCGTAAAGGCCGGCGTGACTGTCAGCGCGAACCGGACCACGGCGTTGGCGTCGATCGACTGGCGCAGCGAAACCCATGGCAAGACCCTGTGGCAGCTCGGCAGGTTCGATCGCACGGCCGGCGAATTCCGCAACGGCGATGACGCGCGCGGCTATCAGATGTTTGCCCGCTACCCCGAACAGTTTCCGCACGATGTCGATTTCACCGTCGGCAAAAGCGATCCGGCGGCCGACTGGAACTATGCGCAATGGTCATGGTACGCGCAAAATCCATTGTGGCACCTGCGCTTCGATACGCCAAAGCAGACAGGCGCCGCCACCCTGACCATCGGCATCGCCTCCGCTCAACCGGCGCATGGCAAGCTGACCGATGTGCAGGTGACGCTGAATGGCCAACCTGTCGGCGTCATCGCCCTGCCCAAGACCGGTACGGCCGGTTATCGCGGCGGCAATCAGGACTCGCCGTATAATGTGGTGACCTTCACCTTCGATGCCGCCCTTATCCGACCCGGCGCCAATGACCTGGCATTCGGCTTCGCCAAGGCCACCCCTTTCCCACCCGCCAGCACCTATGCCCCGGCCGGCGAAAGCGACGACGATGACACCAGGCCCGGCACCAAAGGACCAGGACAGGTTATGTATGACGCCATCCGTCTGGAGGTCGCTCCCAAATGAGGCCTTGAAAGTTTTTCACAGGATTCGGCAAAAAGGCGCTTGCAATGAAAACGGCCTTCCGTCTATAAGGCCGCTCTCCCGGCG
>CAMLIY010000210.1 GCA_946480125.1 uncultured Asticcacaulis sp. | reverse complement strand
CAATTTCGGCAGCTCGCTGCCGCTGGCCCAGGGCGTGGTGTTTGATGTCTGATTTCGTCTGGAACGATCCGTTTTTGCTTACCGAGCAACTGAGCGACGACGAACGGATGATCATGGAGGCGGCGCACGACTATGCGCAGGGTTCCCTGATGCCGCGTGTGCTGAAAGCCTATGGCGAGGAATATACCGACCGCGCCATTTTCAATGAGATGGGCGAACTCGGCCTGCTCGGCGCCACCCTGCCGGAACAATATGGCGGCGCCGGTACGTCCTATGTCGCCTATGGTCTGGTAGCGCGCGAAGTCGAGCGCGTCGATTCAGGCTATCGCTCGATGATGAGCGTGCAGTCGTCGCTGGTCATGTACCCGATCTATGCCTATGGCAGCGAAGCGCAGCGGATGAAGTACCTGCCCAAGCTGGCTTCCGGCGAATGGGTTGGCTGCTTTGGCCTGACCGAACCCGATGCCGGTTCCGATCCCGGTGCCATGACCACGCGCGCCGAAACAATTGACGGCGGTTACCGCCTGACCGGCACCAAGATGTGGATCTCCAACTCGCCGATCGCCGATGTCTTCGTGGTGTGGGCCAAACTCGATGGCGTCATTCGCGGCTTCGTGCTGGAAAAGGGCCTGAAGGGGCTCTCCGCCCCGAAGATCCACGGCAAGCTATCTTTGCGCGCCTCAATCACCGGCGAGATCGTCATGGATGGCGTCGAGGTCGGTGAAGACGCCCTGTTGCCCAACGTGTCGGGCCTCAAGGGACCATTCGGCTGCCTCAACCGTGCGCGCTACGGCATCGCCTGGGGCGTGATGGGCGCGGCCGAGGACTGCTGGCACCGTGCGCGTCAGTATGGCCTCGACCGCAAGCAATTCGGCAAGCCGCTGGCGCAGATGCAGCTTTTCCAGAAGAAACTGGCCGATATGCAGACCGAGATCACCCTTGGCCTGCAAGCGGCTCTGCGCGTCGGGCAGTTGTTCGATGCCGGCCGCATGGCGCCGGAAATGATCTCGCTGATCAAGCGCAACAACTGCGGCAAGGCGCTCGATATCGCCCGTCAGGCGCGTGACATGCACGGCGGCAATGGCATCCACGAGGAATACCACGTCATGCGCCACGCGCAGAACCTGGAGTCGGTCAACACCTATGAAGGCACCCACGATGTCCACGCCTTGATCCTGGGGCGGGCGCAGACCGGATTGCAGGCGTTTTATTGATGCAAAATAAGAAACCCCACCACCGCTGCGCTACGCTTGCGGTCCCCCTCCCCGACAAGCGGGGAGGAACTCATTTTTCTTATACCTCCCCGCTTGTCGGGGAGGGGGACCGCACGAACGCGAAGCGTGAGATGTGGTGGTGGGGTGTCTTACTTTCTTCTGTGGGCTTTGCTGCATGAAGCCCCTCGCCGGCCTCAAAGTCCTCGAACTTGCCCGCATCCTCGCCGGTCCGTGGTGCGGGCAATTGTTGGCCGACCTCGGCGCCGAGGTCATCAAGATCGAGCGCCCGGAGGTTGGCGACGACACCCGCACCTGGGGGCCGCCGTTCGTGACCGACGCCGCCGACAACTCATGGGGCGCGGCCTATTTCCACGCCACCAATCGCGGTAAATCCTCGGTCGCCATCGCTTTCGAGACGCCGGAAGGCCAGGCCGCCATCCGCGCCTTGGCGGCCGAGGCTGATATCCTGATCGAGAACTTCAAGGTCGGCGGCCTGAAGAAATACGGCCTTGATTACGACAGCCTGAAAGTCGTCAATCCGCGCCTGATCTACGCCTCGATAACCGGCTTCGGTCAGACTGGCCCCTATGCCGCCCGCGCCGGCTATGACTACATCATTCAGGGCATGAGCGGCCTGATGGACATTACCGGCGAACCCGAGCGCGAACCGCAAAAAGTCGGCGTCGCCGTGGTCGATATATTCACCGGCGTCTATACGTCTAGCGCCATTCTGGCCGCCCTGCATGGCCGCGAAACCAGCGGTGAAGGCTGTCATATCGATATGTCGCTGTTCGATACCGCCACCTCGATCCTCGCCAACCAGGCCAGCAATTATCTGGTCTCCGGCAAGTCACCGACGCGCCTCGGTAATGCCCATCCCAATATCGCGCCCTATCAGGTGTTTCAGGTGTCGGATGGCCACGTTATCGTCGCTGTCGGCAATGATGCTCAGTTCCAGAAGTTCTGCGCCGCGCTAGGCGCTACGGATATCGCCGCCCATCCGGACTACGCGACCAATGCCCTGCGTGTCGCCCGCCGCACGGATTTGCAATCCGCTGTGCAACCTTACCTGATGCAAAAGAGCCGCGCCGAATGGCTGGCGGCGTTTGAGGTAGCCGGTGTCCCTGCCGGACCGATCAACCGCATCGAGGACGTCTTCAACGATCCGCAGATTATCCATCGCGGTATGCGGCTGGACTTGACCGCCGCTGATGGCTCGAAAGTCTCAGGCGTCGCCTCACCTATCGTCATCAATGGCGAACGCATGGTGGCCGATGGACCATCACCCATGTTAGGAAATGGAAAAGCGGTGTGGAGTGCCCCCTCCACCCCTTCGGGGTCCCCCTCCCCCGCTAAAGCAGGGGAGGAGAAGATATGAGAACCGGCGGACAAATATTAGTCGATCAACTTGTCAAACAGGGTGTCGAGCGGGTCACCTGCGTGCCGGGCGAAAGCTATTTGGCGGCGCTCGACGCCATGTATGGCGCCGATATCGACGTCCTGATCTGTCGTCATGAAGGCGGCGCGGCCATCATGGCCGAAGCCTATGGCAAGCTGACCGCCCGCCCTGGGATCTGCTTCGTGACGCGCGGTCCCGGCGCCACCAATGCTGCGCATGGCGTGCATATTGCGCAGCATGATTCGACACCTATGATTCTGTTTATCGGCCAGGTCGAGCGCGCCATGCTCGGCCGCGGCGCTTTTCAGGAAATGGATTACCAGCAGGTATTCGGCTCGGTCGCCAAATGGGTGGTCGAAATCACCGACGCCAGACGCATCCCCGAAATTGTCGCCCGCGCCTTCCGCGTCGCCATGCAGGGCCGCCCCGGCCCGGTGGTCATCTCCCTGCCGGAAGACGTTCTGACGGATATGGCAGACGTGGCCGATGCAACGGCCCTGACCTTTGCGAAGCCGGAAATCTCCGTCGAACTTATTCAACAATTTGATGCCTTGCTGGCGAAGTCGAAGAAGCCTTTGGTCATTCTGGGTAGCAGCAACTGGAGCTATGAAGGCTGCGAAGCGATCGCCGATTTCGCCACGCGTTTCAATATCCCTGTCGCCACCGAATTTCGCCGTTCGGCGCTCTTTCCGGCGGACCATCCGTCCTATGCCGGCGATCTTGGCTTCGGGCCCAATCCCAAGCTGGCCAAGCGCGTCAAGGATGCCGACCTGCTGATCCTGCTCGGTGCCCGCATGGCTGAGGTGCCATCGTCGAGCTACACCCTGATCGATATCCCGACACCGAAGCAAACTCTGGTTCACGTTTTCCCGGACGCCGGTGAGATCGGCAAGGTCTACCAACCGGAACTCGGCATTGTCTGCGCGCCGGACGCCTTTGCCCAGTCCCTCAGCTATCTCAAGACACCCGGTCAGGTCGTCTGGCGCGAGGAAACCGAAAACGCCCATATGGACTTCCTGATGTGGACCACCACGCCAGCGAAAATCCCCGGCGACTTCCAGTATGGCGAGGTCATGGTGTGGCTGCGGGAAAACCTGCCGGCCGACACCATCACCTGCAACGGCGCCGGCAATTACGCTATCTGGCTGCACCGCTACTGGCGCCACACCCAGCCGCGCACGCAGATCGCGCCCACCTCCGGCAGCGTCGGCTACAGCGTGCCGGCCGGCGTCATGGCCAAGCGCCAGTGCCCCGACAAGACCGTAGTCGTTTTCGCCGGCGACGGCTGCTTTCTCATGCACGGCAACGAGTTCGCAACCGCCGTGCAGTACGATATCCCGGTCATCATCCTGGTGATCGATAACGGCATGTATGGCACCATCCGCATGCACCAGGAGAAGAACTATCCGCACCGCGTCGTCGGCACCGATCTGAAAAACCCGGATTTCAAAACCTATGCCGAAGCCTTCGGCGGACACGGCGAGACCGTACGCACCACAGCCGAATTCGCTCCTGCCTTTAAGCGCGCGCAGGCCTCCGGCAAACCGGCCATCATCCATTGCTTCATCGACCCGCAGGCCATCACCCCGGCCAAGACGCTTGATCAGGTGGCGCGCGGCGAATAGGTTCAGGCCGGCTTTGACAAAAAGTTAACGCGCTCTAGGTTGTGACTAGCCACGAATCAAGGACACAGCCATGCCGGACACCGCCCATATCACGCCCGCCGCTAACGGCATGAGCGTCATGGAACTGATCCAGTCGGCGGAAGCCCTGAAAGCCGGCGGTCATGGCGCAGCGGCAGTAGCGCTGTACGATGCATTCATAGCGCAGAACCCTGATCATGCGCTGCTTTACGCCCTGCTATTCAATCTCGGCGTCATCCTGACCGACAATCGAGATCTCAACAGGGCACGCGAGGTCATGGAACGCGCGCTGGAGGTCAATCCGGACTTCCACAGCGCCTATATCAATCTCGGTCGCATCTATGAGGGCCTGGGCGATAATGCCAAGGCGGTCCTCACCTGGAACAATCTGGCCGGCCGTCTCGATCAACTCACCGGCTCGGCATTGAAACACAAAACCATGGCGCTCAATCAGGCCGCCCGCGTGCTGGAGGGCGCGCACCAGGATGAGCCGGCCGAAACCGCCCTGCGCCTTAGCCTGGAGATCGATCCGCACCAGCGCGAGGCCATGCAGCACTTCATCGCCCTGCGCCAGCGCCAGTGCGCCTGGCCGGTGGTCATACCGTTCGAGAACATGACGCGCGAGCACCTCCTGACTGGCATTTCACCGCTGTCGATCGACGCCTATACCGACGATCCCATTTTCCAGCTAGCCCTGAGCCACCACTATAATCTGAAAGATGTCGGTGTGCCGGTGGGGGATATCATTACCAATCACTGGTCTGCAAAAAGCGCCCAGAAGGACAAAAATGGTATTGGCCGAATCCGCATCGGCTACCTGTCCTCCGACCTGCGCGAACACGCCATCGGCCACCTGATGTATGAAGTGCTCGGTCTGCACGACCGCGCAAAGGTTGAGGTCTTTGCCTATTATTGCGGCATCCAGACCAATGATCCGATCCACACTCACTATAAGGACACCTCGGATCATTTCATCGACATCACCGCCATCGATGATGTCAGCGCTGCCCGCCGCATCGCCGATGACGGCATCCAGATCCTGATCGACGTCAACGGCTATACCCGCGACGGCCGCACCAAGCTGCTGGCCCTGCGCCCGGCGCCGGTGATCGTCAACTGGCTGGGTTTCCCCGGGAGCTTAGGCTCGCCCTATCACCACTATATCGTCGCCGACGACTGGATCATCCCCGAAGGGGACGAAATCTACTATTCTGAAGCCGTCACCCGCCTGCCCTGCTACCAGCCGAACAACCGCCTGCGCATCGTCGCC
>CAMLIY010000209.1 GCA_946480125.1 uncultured Asticcacaulis sp. | reverse complement strand
TAATGGCCCTGGTTATGGCGTCTATGGCGGCCTGTACCAGCAAGCCGAAGCCCGTCATTGAGCCGGCCCCGGCGCCGCAACCCGCCCCCGAAGTGCCGCCCGCACCGCAGCCGCAAGCGCCCGTCGCTCAGGCGCCTTTGCCGGGTATCGTTCCGGGTTCGCAACAGGACTTCGTCGTCAATGTCGGTGACCGCGTTTATTTCGACACAGATTCCTCCGATATCCGTGCTGACGCGCAAGGTATCCTGGCGGCCCAGGCTGACTGGCTCGTGCGTTATCCGCAGGTCAATATCCGCATCGAAGGCAATGCCGACGAACGCGGCACGCGTGAATATAACTTCGCGCTCGGCGCCCGCCGCGCCCAGTCGGTTTCTGACTTCCTCGCCAGCAAGGGCGTTGCCGCCAGCCGGATTTCGACCATCTCGTACGGCAAGGAAAGCCCGATCGACAACGGTTCGGGTGAAGACGCCTGGAACAAGAACCGGAATGCCCACACCAGCCTGACCTCGGGCGCGCAATAAGTCGCCATTGCAGGTTTTTTGAATTGAAAATCATGCCGCCTGACCGTAAAGTCAGGCGGCATGATGCGTTTGGGCTGGCGTTGTCATTCGAGCGGTTTCGCTCGTGACCCATCATTCATCAGAATATCTCGCTGTGCGAGTTTTAGTGTACTGACGCGGGCCAGGGGAGCGGTCACGCGTGACGGAAGGCTCAAGTTTGTTGTCTTCCATTTCCGCTCCCAGCACTTAATTTCCGGGTTTGGGGAGCTTTTCATGACCACTACCACCATTCACAAGGCTGCGGCCGTCAGTCTGGCGCTGACCGCTTTTGTAAATCTGTCCGTCGTCCAGCCGGTCTTTGCCCAGGCCAAGGCCAGCAAGGCCCAGCAGACTCAGGACCAGATGATGGCGAACCTGCCGCATTGTCAGGCCAAGCTCGGCACCATCTCCGTCGTCAATGGCGACGACCCTTCCGGCTGGACCAATAACAGTCTGGCCGCCCCGCAAAAACTGCTCAAGGTCATTGTGCAGAAGTCCGGTTGTTTTTCGCTGGTTGATCGCGGCGCCGGCATGGACGCGGCGGCGCGCGAGCGGGATATTGGCAGCAATCTCGGCCTGCAAAGAAATTCAAATGTGGGCAAGGGTCAGATCAAGGCGGCCGATTTCGTTCTGGTGGCCGAAGTCGGCAGCGCCAATTCCAATACAGGTGGTAATGCGGCGGCGGGTCTGCTCGGCGGGCTGGTGGGTGGCCGGGCCGGCGCTATTGTGGGCGGGTTCCGTACCAAGAAGCTGGAAGCGGATGTGGTTCTGTCCCTGACCGATGTGCGGACTTCGGAATCCAATTCATTTGAAGGCCATGCCGCCAAGAATGATCTGAGCTGGGGCGCGGGCGGCGGTATCGGTTTCGGCGGCGCGGTCGGCGGCGGCTACGAAGATACCGATATCGGCAAGATCGTCACTCAGGCCTTTATCGTTTCTTACTCGGAAATGATCAATAACCTGGGCGGCGTGGACATCGGCGGCAAGGCCGCGGCGCCCAGCCGCAGCTTCACCGTCCAGACCGCGACGACCCTGCGCTCGGCGCCCAGCCCGACGGGTAAGGTGGTTCGCGCCCTGCCAGTGGGCCTTACGGTTTATCCGACCGGCAACAAGAACGGCATGTACTGGGAAGTGGCCGACGACAATGATAATGTCGGCTGGGTGAAAAATGACAGCCTGGCGGCTTCGCAGTAAAGCTGCCGCGAGAGAACTAAGCCTAAGGGCGCTGACCGAAAGGTGGCGCCCTTAGTGCACTTCAGCGCAATTTAGGGTTTGCGTCTTATTTCAGCCCGACTATGTTGTTAGTTATAAGATAATTCCCCGGTTCGAGTATGAGGGCGATCTGCACATGACCGACAGTAAAATCACCCGGCGCGGATTAGGCGGTCAATCTGTTCGCGGCCAGTCTGTTCGCGGCCAGTCTCTCAGAGGTAAGGCGGCTGCCGGTCTGTCGATCCTGGCCTTGTCCCTGCCTTTGCTGACGCTTTCAGTGGCGGCAATGGCGCCGGCCGTTGCCCATGCCCAGCTCTTCGGCGATGACGATGATGAGGAAATTCCCGGTCAGCAGCCGACCGATAATACGGTCTGGGACGCTAAAAAACTGCAAAAGCTCGATCGGAGTGTGCGCAAACTGGAACGGTCCGTGTCGCGCGTCGAGAACAAAAAAGGCGCGCCGCCGATCCTGATCGAGCCCGATCCGGAAGTCGTGGCCTTGCAGGCCACGGTTGACAGCCAGGCGCGAAAGCTTGATCAGCAGGGCGGCTCGATCACCACCCTGATTGGTCAGGTGGAAGAACTGCAACATCAGAATCAGTTGCTGCAACAGGCGGTCAACAACCAGACCGCCCGCATGGATACCCTGACCAAGCGTGCCGATCTGTCCGACGCCCACCTCAAGGATCTCGATGCGCAACTGGCGCCGCCGCCGCCGCCGCCCGCCTCGACTGGCAGCGCCCAGGGAGATTTCGATCAGGCGTTCAGCCTGATGACCTCAGGCCAGACCGAAGAGGCTGGTCGCGCGTTTGAAGCCTTCACCACCACCTATCCGAATTCGACGCAGACGCCGGAAGCCTGGTTCCGGCTTGGCCAGGCCCGGGCCATCAAGGGCGATCCGTCTGGCGCTGTCTCGGCCTATGCCACCGCGCTCAAGGGCTGGCCCAAAACCTCATGGGCGCCGGAAGCGACCGTCAGGCTGGCGCAGTCCCTCAATGACAGCAACCGTCCATCGGACGTATGCGCCGCCCTGACGCAGTTCGACAAGGTCTATGCCAAGCTGGCCACGAACGACATGCGCAATCAGGCCAAGGCGCTGAAGGATAAGAACAGGTGCGGGGCGGTTTAAGCTCTGCCTTGTCTTTACCGCAGGCTATTCAGGGTAAATTCGCCGATTTTGCGATTCGTCTTGACGGTGACGGGCTGGTTGGCGTGGCCGTCTCAGGCGGCGGCGACTCTGTGGCGCTGCTTTATGCTCTGGCGGCATGGGGCAAACGGCCCCTTGAGGTCTTTTGCGTTGATCATGGCCTAAACCCCCTCAGCGCACAGTGGACGCAATCGGTGGCGGATCATGCCGCACAGATTGGCGCGGGCTTTACCGCACTCTATTGGCAGGGGGAAAAACCAGCGACAGGGGTATCGGCGGCGGCGCGTATGGCGCGGCACCGATTGCTGGCGGACGCGGCGCGCAGCAAGGGGGTATCGGTCCTTTGCCTGGCTCATACATCAGATGATATTGCCGAGGCCGAGGCCATGCGGGCAGGGGGCTCCACTGTCGGGACGCCGAAAGTCTGGGGGCCGTCGCCGGTGTGGCCGGAAGGACGGGATGTTTTCCTCTACAGGCCATTTCTCGATGTCAGACGGGACGCTTTGCGAAATTATCTGCGTGACATAGGCGCGAACTGGATCGATGACCCGGCCAATGACAGCGCGCACTCCTTGCGGGCGCGGACGCGGAAAGCCCTGCGGGATCAGGCGGTTGTGGTAAAAAGGCCGGAAGCCGCAGCCACAATTACGCCCGATCAAATGCAGGATTTATTATATAAGCCGGAAGTGCTTTGTGCGCTCGGCATGATCGCCTTCAAGGCCGATATCTTTGACGCCCTGACACCGGAGACGGCCCGGAAACTGCTGTCGGCCGCCGCGGTTTGCGCCGGCGGCGGTGACAAATTGCCGAAGCCGGACAAGGTCGTCGATCTGATGGATAAACTGCGTTCGGGCAAGCCCCAGACCTTGGCCGGGGCGCGGATAGAGCGGCGTGGCGGCCGGGTCAGTATCACTCGTGAAGCGGGTGATATCGGCCGCAATCGACCGGATAGGCTTTCGCTTATCGGACCGGATGAAGCTGTCTGGGATGGCCGCTTTGTGGTGCGCTCGATTTTTGCCGGGGAAGTGACCGCGTCAGGCCATTTGCGAGGTGATTTGCCGGAAGTCGAAAAAGCCTGGCTCAAAAGCCTGCCAGCCGCCTTGCGCACGACCCAGCCTGTTTTTATTCCTTTCAACCCAAAAGACGTTAAAAACAATAGTTTATTGACAGTTTCGGCCTCAAGCCAAGGAGCGGAAGGCATCGTCGGGGCGCATTGTCTGGTCGCAACACGCCTGCGGGCCGCCCTCGGATTGATCCCCACGGAAAGCGCCGCGAAACGTGCAAAAAATGATTGCGTTCTTATGCGGATAAATGGCGTGTAGCGAAACCGCTCGGTACGTCCTATATGAGCAGGTAATGTAAGAAAAACCCCGCGGAGGGGTGGCCCGCCTTCAGGGCCTTATTGAGGATAAACACGGGCATGAACCTGAAGTCCATGGCGATTATCGGCGTAATACTGGCTTTCTTGCTGGGCATTTACGTGGTCATGAACACCAATCATGGCGCGCTGGTGCCTGATGCCAAAAAGACCACGGAACTGGCCTATTCCGATCTGCTGACCAATGTGCAGAACAAGCAGGTCAAGGATATCACCATCCATAACGACGAGGCCCGCGGTAATCTGGCCAATGGCAGCGAGTATCATGCGGTTATTCCGGCCTATGACCATGCGGCGCTGGACCAGGCGCTGATCGCCGCCAACGTCAAGACCGTCATCCAGAGCGGCAAAACCGGCCTGCTGATGAACGTCATCACCACGCTGCTGCCGGTCATTCTGATCATCGGCATCTGGATTTTCTTCATGCGCCAGATGCAGGGCGGCGGACGCGGCGGGGCCATGGGCTTCGGCAAGTCGAAAGCGCGCCTGCTGACAGAGCACAAGAACCGCGTCACCTTTAATGAGGTCGCCGGCGTCGAGGAAGCCAAGGAAGATTTGCAGGAAGTCGTCGATTTCCTGAAAGATCCGTCGAAATTCCAGAAGCTGGGCGGCAAGATCCCCAAGGGCGCGCTGCTCGTCGGCCCACCGGGCACGGGTAAGACCCTGCTGGCCCGCGCCGTTGCCGGTGAGGCGGGTGTGCCGTTCTTCTCGATCTCCGGCTCGGACTTCGTTGAAATGTTCGTCGGCGTCGGCGCCTCGCGCGTCCGCGACATGTTCGAACAGGCCAAGAAGAACGCGCCGTGCATCATCTTCATCGACGAGATCGACGCCGTCGGTCGCCATCGCGGCGCCGGTCACGGCGGTGGTAATGACGAACGCGAACAGACCCTCAACCAACTTCTCGTTGAAATGGACGGCTTCGAGGCCAATGAAGGCATCATCATGATTGCCGCCACCAACCGTCCGGACGTGCTCGACTCGGCGCTCTTGCGTCCCGGCCGTTTTGACCGCCAGGTGACGGTGCCGAACCCCGACCTGACCGGCCGTGAAGCCATTTTGCGCGTCCACATGAAGCCGGTCCCGCTGGCCGTCGATGTCGATGTCAAGGTAATCGCGCGCGGTACGCCGGGCTTCTCTGGCGCCGATCTCGCCAATCTGGTCAACGAAGCCGCCCTGATGGCAGCCCGCAAGGATCGCAAGCTCGTCACCATGCGCGATTTCGAAGACGCCAAGGACAAGGTCATGATGGGCGCCG
>CAMLIY010000208.1 GCA_946480125.1 uncultured Asticcacaulis sp. | reverse complement strand
ATAGGGCACGGACGAGACCGGCACCATGCCGCCTGGGGCCGAAGCTGTGGCGCAGGTCAGAAGCTTGCCGCGTTTTTTGAGAGCCGCACTCAGTTCCTGGATAAAGGGCGTGAATTCCCCGGCCGTATCGATGGTGGTCAGCACCTGCCATTCCAGGTCGACATCGAGGCCATCCAGACCTCTATCATCGAGAAACTGGATAAGGTTCTTCACCGTGTCGGCGCGGTTTTCAGCCTTGAGCAGGGTAGGCCAGTCACCGGAGCATTTCGGAATCGTGCCGCCGCCCAGGGAAATCAGTACCTTCACGCCAGACTTATGGGCGCGGTCGATTACCGCCTGCACATCGGCCACTGGCATCGCTCCGTGTCCGTTCGTGTCCATGCAGGCCATCAGGTCACCATTGACAATCTGTCCTTGCGGATCGGGGTTAACGAAGGACAGATTGATATGGGTCACCTTCGTCAGGTCGATGGCGTCCATATAAGGCAGCATCGGCCCCTTGAAGGCCGGCAGATAACCGATAACGACGGGTGCTGGCGCGGGCTTTGCCATGGCGGGCGCGGCGATCAGAGCGGCAGACGCAATCAGGGCGATAAGTGATTTCATGATTTCCCTCCGTTTTCTGCAGCGTGACCCACCTGTTGACCATAAGCAATGAGACCAATTTTATTTTCCGGTCCGTTGAGATAATATCCCCGACTGGTTATTGTGGCCGCAGATATTCTCCGGACGAGGTGCGTCGTACCCGGTTACGAAAAGACGACGCAATACCGGAGCCTGACCATGTCCAAAAATCCGAAACTGTGGGCGATTATTGCCGTACTGATCGCCATTGTGTCGGTGCAGCTAGGCGCCACACTGAGCAAGCACGTCTTCCCGCTGGTCGGTTCAGAAGGCACGACGGCCCTGCGGCAGTTCTTCGCCACGGTCGCGCTTTTGATCGTCTTCCAGCCGTGGCGTGGCGGCCCGGAGCGCAAGCACTGGCCGGTGCTGGCGCTGTACGGCGCCATACTGGGCGTCATGAACCTGGTGTTTTATGCCTCCATCGCCCGTATTCCGTTAGGGATAGCCGTGGCGCTGGAATTTTCCGGTCCGTTGGCCGTGGCCATTCTGGGCTCACGCAAATGGAGCGATTTTATCTGGGTGGGATGCGCCGTCGCCGGGCTGCTGATCCTCCTGCCATGGGGAGATGCCGGCACCGCGCTTGATCCGCTAGGGGTGGTCTATGCCCTGATCGCCGGTGTGTTATGGGGGCTATATATCATCGTGGGCCAGAAGGTGGGCGATCGCGTGCATGGCGGCAAGGCCGTGGCGCTCGGCATGGCCTTTTCAACGATATTTACCGTACCGATCGGCGTGGCCTTTGCCGGTGCGGCCCTGTGGTCGCCGACCATTATGCTCTATGGTGTCGGCATCGGCATTCTGGCCAGCGCTATTCCCTATGCGCTGGAAATGATTGCGCTAAAGGCCATGCCGGCCAAGACGTTCGGCCTGATGATGAGCCTTGAGCCCGCCGTCGCGTCGCTTTTGGGCCTGGTCATATTGCATGAACTATTGACGCCGCTGCAATGGCTGGCCGTGGCGCTGGTGATTATCGCTTCGGCCGGTTCCAGCCTGACCGCACGGCGGGCCATGCCGGAGCAGGTGTGAGTTCATCACGCCGCCAGGCTAATTATTGCAAACTGTCGTCGTTACCGAGGGCGGCATAGAGATCGACCAGATTGGTGGCACGCAGGGCCTGGAGCGTGATCAGATCCTGTTGCGAACTGTAAAGCGTACGCTGGGCATCCTGAAGGGTCAGGTAACTGTCCACGCCATTGTCATAACGCGCCTGGGAAAGTGTCAGGGTACGCTGGGCGGCCTCGGTGGCGGCGGACTGGGCGTTCAGGCGCTCATCGATACGCGCTCGAACCGCCAGGGCATTGCTGACTTCGGAAAAGGCTGACTGAATGGTTTTTTCATAGGTGGCGACGGCGATATCGCGGCTGACCTTGGCGCTTTTCAGTCCGGCCGCATTGGCGCCGCCGGAAAAGATCGGGATCGATATCGACGGGATAAAGCTCCAGGTGCCATTGCCGGACTTGAACAGACCATCGAGATCGGGGCTGGATGAGCCTGTAGAGCCGGTCAAGGTAATGCGCGGGAAAAAGGCAGCGCGCGCCGCGCCGATATTGGCGTTCGCTGCTTTCAGGTCATGCTCCGCAGCCAGCACATCAGGACGGGCCAGCAGGACATCCGAGGGCAGGCCGACAGGCAGGGCATTGGCGACCAGTCCGGTTTGCAGGCCATCGGGCAGCATGCCGGCCGGCACGGAGGCGCCGGCGAGCAGGGACAAGGTTGACCTGTCCTGATCGATCAGGGTTTGGAGACGCGCGACATCCGCGCGCGACGTCTGGGCCAGCACCTGAATGGCCGCCAGATCGAGATCGCTCAGAACGCCTATCCGGGCACGGCCTTCGGCGATGTTGAGCGTATCCATGCGCGTGGCCAGGGTCTGCTGCGCCAGCCGGAGCTGATCCTGATCGGAGGCCAGGGTCAGCCATTGGGTGGCGACGGCGGCGACCAGGCTGATCTGCACGGCATTTCGGTTTTCACGTTCGGCGAAAAAGCTTTCGACAGCGGCCTTGTTCAGCGAGCGGACGCGACCGAAAAGATCAACTTCATAAGCGTTTAGGCCGAGGTCGGCGGAATAGCTGTGACCATCCTGATTGCGGGCATTGCTGAGTGATCCGTCGATAGCCGGAAGCAGATCGGCGCGCGTAATGCGGTACTGCGCCTGCGCTTTTTCGACATTGAGCGCCGCCACGCGCAGGTCACGGTTTTGTTCGAGCGCCAGGTTTATGGTCGCTTGCAGGCGTGGATCAGTGAACAGGTCGTGCCATTTGATCGGCGTGGTCGATGCGCCAGTCTCATCAATAGGCGCATTTACCGGCCATTGGGCCGCGACCGGCGCGACAGGGCGTTCATATCGCGGCGCCAGGGTACAGGCGCTCAGGGCGGAAGACGCGAGCCATAGCGAGATTAACATATTGCGTGTCATGGGCGGTTCTCCCCTTTGGCGGCTTCCCTTGCGGCAATATCCTGGGGCAGGTTATCCATGCGGAACAGCTTTTGAACAATGACGAAGAACAGCGGCACGAAGAAGATGGCCAGGAAGGTGGCCGAAAGCACGCCGCCGATCAGGCCGGTGCCGATGGCATGTTGCGAGGCCGAACCAGCCGAATTGGCCAGGGCCAGCGGCATGATGCCAAAGGTGAAGGCCAGCGACGTCATGATGATGGGGCGCAGGCGGATACGGACGGCTTCGAGTGTGGCGTCGAGCAGGGTACGGCCCTCTTCATGGAGGATCTTGGCGAATTCAACGATCAGGATGGCGTTCTTGGCGGAGAGGCCCATGGTGGCGAGCAGGCCGACCTGGAAATAAATGTCATTATCCAGGCCGCGGAACCAGGTCGCCAGCAGCGCGCCGAAGACCCCCAGTGGCACGACCAGGATAACGGCGAACGGGATCGACCAGCTTTCATAGAGGGCGGCAAGCAACAGGAAGACGACGAGGATAGACAGGGCGTAGAGTGCCGGGGCCTGCTGGCCGGACTCCTTTTCCTGCAAGGATATGCCCGTCCACTCAAAGCCGATGCCGGCGGGAAGCTGGCCGGCCAGTTCCTCCATCTTTTCCATGGCCTTGCCGTTGGACTGGCCGGTGGCGGCGGTGCCCTGGATTTCCATCGACCCTGCGCCATTATAGCGTTGCAGCTGCGGCGGGCCAAAGGTCCAGCGTGATGAGCCTATGGCGGAAAACGGCACCATTGTCCCTTCGTTATTACGCAGGAACCAGCGGTTGATGTCTTCCGGCTGGCTGCGGAACTGGGCATCGCCCTGAACATAGACGCGCTTGATGCGGCCGCGATCAATGAAGTCATTGACATAGGTGCCGGCCAGGGCCGTGCCGAGCAGGGAATTGATGTCGGATACAGCCACGCCCATGGCGCCGGCGCGGGTATTATCGATATCCAGTTTGAGCTGCGGCATGTCGTCCTGAATATTGGCGCGCACATTCGAGAGCAGCGGGTCCTTGGCGGACAGGGCGACCAGTTGGTCGCGCGCGTCCGACAGAGCCTCATGACCAACGCCGCCGACATCCTTCAATTGCAGGTCGAAGCCTGAGGCATTGCCCAGTTCCCGCACGGCGGGCGGGATAATCGGGAAAACACGGGCGGAATGAATTTGCGAGAACTGCTTGTTGACGCGATCGACGAGGGCGAAGACCTTCATGTTGTCGCTGTGGCGTTCCTTGAAGTCCTTCATGCGGACGAAAGCCATGCCCTGGTTGCCGCCAGAACCGGCGCCACCGAAGCCGGCAATGGTAAAGACGTAGTTGACCGAAGGGTCTTTCTGATAAATGCCCTGGACCTGTTTGAGCACGGCCACGGTCTTGTCAGTGGTGGAGCCGACTGGAAGCTGGACCTGGGTCATCAGGGCGCCCTGGTCCTCATCAGGCAGAAAGGAGGTCGGCAAGGTCATGGCCAGGCCGACGACGGCGGCGATGATGCCGGCATAGACCACCATGAACAGGCCCGGTTTGCGGATGATGCCCTTGACGGATTTCTGGTAGCGATGGGCGAAGACCTGGAAGCCGCGGTTGAAGCCGCTGAGCAGCCCCTTGACCTTGACGTCTTCTTCCTCTTCGCCTTCCGGTGCGACATTGATACCCTCATGTGGCTTGGGGCGGCGCAGCAGGGTGGCACACAGCGGAGGCGTAAGAACGAGCGCGACGATGACCGACAGCGCCATGGCGGAAACCAGCGTGACGGAAAACTGGCGGTAGATGATGCCCTGCGTGCCGCCAAAGAAGGCCATCGGCACGAACATGGCGGCCAGGACCGAGGCGACGCCTATCAGGGCGCCGGTGATCTCATCCATCGACTTCTGCGTCGCTTCAAGCGGCCCCAGCCCTTCTTCATGCATGACGCGCTCAACGTTTTCGACCACGACGATGGCGTCATCGACCAGCAGACCGATGGCCAGAACCAAACCGAACATGGTCAGGGTGTTAATCGAATAACCGAAGACGGCGAGGATACCGAAGGTGCCCAGCAAAACGACCGGTACGGCGATGGCCGGAATCAGCGTGGCCCGCCAGTTTTGCAGAAAGACGAACATGATGATGAAGACGAGCACGATGGCCTCGACCAGGGTCTTCACCACGTCTTCGATCGACAGTTTGACGAAATCGGTTGAATCGTTGGGGATGGCGTATTTGACCCCGGCGGGGAACGAAGGCTCAAGCGCCTTGATCTTGGCCTTGACCAGGTCGGCCGTTTTCAACGCGTTGGCGCCGGTCGCCAGGGTGATCTGCATCCCCGATGCCGTATGGCCGTTTATGCGGGCGATATTGCCGTAGGATTGCGGCCCAAGCTCAACGCGCGCCACATCCCGAAGATAGACCGGTGTGCCGGCGGTGTTGTTCTTGACGATGATATTTTCGAACTGCGCCGGGGTCTGGAGCTGCGATTGCGCTGTGATCGTGGCGTTCAAT
>CAMLIY010000207.1 GCA_946480125.1 uncultured Asticcacaulis sp. | reverse complement strand
CGATAAGCCTGTGCGCCTCATATTCCGCCACAACAGACGCCACCTTCTGCGCCCAGCCAAGCGGCGAAAATCCGCTGACCGTGGCGTCCTCCAGCACATAGCCGCGCTGGCCAAGCCGCCCCGCCACCACGATCCCGCAGGCATCGCCGCCGGCCGTGGCCGATGGATCAACGGCCACCACCACCTCTTCAAAATGGTCTGGCCGTGCGCCATAACAACGGCCGAGATCATCGGCTCGCCACAAGGCGCGGTTATCGTCATCGACCACCAGCCCTTCCAGTTCCTGCGCCGCCAGCCGTGTGCCGCCATAAAGCCCGCGCAAGCCTTCCAGAAAGGCCGGCGCCAGGTTTTCGGCATTGTCCTTCGTCGCCGCGCGCGTAATGGCCAGCCCGCCCTCTGTCATCAGGGTGCGCAGCGCCGTGATCGGCTTGGGCGTCGTCGTCAGGCACAGCCGGGGCTTTTCCCCCAGCCGCAAGCCCATGCGCAACATGGCCAGGGTCTCTGCCGGATGCCGCCAGGCGCAGAATTCATCCGCCCAGGCATAGTGAAACTGCGGTCCGCGCAAGGATTCCGGATCTTCCGCCGAATAGGCATAGGCCACCCCGCCATTGGGCCAGCGCAGCCGCTTGCGCGACACTTCATAACTCGGCCGATTGCCTTTTGAAGCCGTGGCCTTTAACCCCGAAGGCCCCTCGATCATCACCTCACGCACATCATGCAGGCTGGCCCCGATCAGGGCGCACCGCACCCCGCGCTGCGCCAGCGCCGACAGCCATTCGGCGCCCGCCCGCGTCTTGCCGGCGCCACGTCCGCCGAGAAACAGCCAGCTATGCCAGTCCCCCGCCGGCGGCGTCTGCGCCTTGTTGATCCAGAACCCCCATTCCTTTAACCGGTCCGGCGGTTTCGGCTCCTTCGCCAGGTTGTCCAGCCAGGCCTGTCTCTCTTCGGGCGGCCACGAGGCGATTAAGTTTATGTTCCAGTTCTGCGCGCCAATCCCGGCCGGCCCAGTCATCATTCATATCTTCTTCCTCAATATCGTCCGGCGTCTCATCATCGCCTTTGAAAATCTGCTCTATGGCGGCATCAGCCGCCTTCAGCGCCTTGGCCATCCGCTCCGCTTCCAGCGGCGTTTTCGGCTCATCCAAGGCCTCGATATAGCCCACCAGCTTTTCGGCCTGCGCCGCCAGCCTCAGCTTCAATGACTGCTTCAACAGCGCCAGATCGTTCAGGTCTTTTTCCATGACCGCCACTCTACCGCACCCCGGACCAGCGGGGATTTTTCTCACGAAAAAGCCGCCTCACCTGTGTGAGACGGCTGATTTTTTTACATATTCTGGACAGAAAAGCTGAGAATGCGTGTGCTTAGCTTTTGACCGATACGCTTAATGATATCGCCCGTCGCCCTGATGGCCGTCATGATGGTCTCCGCGATCATGGTGACGATCGCCGCGACCGTGGTGATCCCAGCCATCCGTGGCGCAGGCGCTGAGGCTCAGGGCCGAAGCGGTAACGAGTAGTAAGAGTATCTTTCTCATGGTTTGTCTGCTTTCTTCCCCGGACAAACGCGACCGTATGTCTGAGTCGCAAGATCACAGATTACGCACCCGATCGCCTAAGCAAGAAAGCCGGAATGAGCGCCACATCGCAAGGATACGGTAAACGGCCTTACCGCCTCTGCGGTTTTTGCGGTTTCACCGTCTGCCGTTTGCGTATGGCATCGCGCATCCGGGCGAAGAACTTCAGCTCACGCGTCACGCCGCCAAATGCCCCGATCTTGTCAAGTTCGCTCCACAAGGCGCTTGTCCTGTCCTGGCTGTCCTTATGCGCCAGGATATAGTCGAGATAGGCGCTTAAGCGCTTCTGCGCCTTCACATCGGTCAGGCCGTAATCAAGGAAATAATCACCGATATCCATACCGAGATTACCGGCCACCTTATCCACCGCCGGATCAGCCATGTCATTGACCAGTTTCACGAATTCTTCCGGCATTTCCATCAAATGGCTCATCATCAGTCCTCGTGAATCTCGAAATCATCAAAGCGACCCGCCATTGCCGCCGGCCAGTCGTGGTCTTCATAGCCATAGACCTCCAGCGAGAAGAAGTCCTCCGCCGCATTGGGAAACCATAACAACGCGCCGCCACCCAGTTGATAATCGGGCATCGAGAAGGTGACGCCGAACGGGTAGTCCGCCTTGTGATCGGTCAGGACATCGAGCAGGTTCTGCAAGGCCTCGTCATCGCTGAGAAGGAAGTGCAGATAACCGCCGCCGGGCGTATATTCGCGTGACAAGACCTGCGGCGCCAATTGCCCCCAGGCCGTTTGCCAGTAAGGCGCCAGGCACGCCCCGATCAGACCTGCCTCGACCTGCGTCAGCGTCCCGCTCACCGGTCGTCATCCGCGTCTATATCCTCGGCCGGCCAGTCCGAGCGATCCTCATTCAAATCCCAGGCGGCGAAATCGAGCGCCTCTTCCGGATCTCCCAGGGCCAGTTCGGAAATCGTCTGGCCGCGGATCGAAACGCCTGAGCGATGCACCGTCTCGCGGTCGCCGGTGATCAGGTGATGCCAGGCCGGCAGGCTTTTGCCCTCGTGCAGCCGGCGATAGGCGCAACTCATCGGCATCCATTCCAGCGCCTCGATATTGCCGGGCGTCAGCTTGATGCAGTCCGGCACATGCTTTTTGCGGTTGGCATAGTCCGAACACGCACACCGCTCCGGATCGAACAGCTTACAGTGCACCCGCGTCGGGATGACCTCCAGCGTCTCTTCGTCCTCGAACCGCACCAGGCAGCACAGGCCGCAGCCATCGCACAGGGATTCCCATTCCTGCGAGTTCATTTCATTGAGGGTCTTGGTTTCCCAAAAAGGTTTTTGTACAGCACTATCGGTCATGCGGGGGGCTTATAATCCCCCGCATCCGATTTTGCACCCCTGATATTGCCTAAACCGGCTTCAAGGTCACCAGAACGATATCATTGCTCGACATCGGCAGGCTGACCGAGGCCTGGCCATTACTCCCGACTGTCACCTGGCGCGTCTCCGGTTTATCAGTCGTCAGCCCCTGCAATTTCGCCAGTTGCGAAGGCGTCAGCGAGTCCGGCGCCTTCATATCGATATAGGCCGAATAGGCGTCATTCTTGCGGAAACCCGTGCGGCGGATTTCGAGCGTATAGGCGCCCGGTTTCAGCCCGGCCACGCGCATATCCACTGGCGCCGAAGGTGCATTGGGCACAATCCGGCTGTAGAAAGGCTTGTTGCTGAGCTTTTGCACCGGCTGCTGGAAATCCCAGACCACGGCGGCCACGCTGTCGCCATCGGCCGCCGCCCATACCTGCGCATCGGATGACGGCAAGGCATTACCCTGCAAGGCATGGAGATACTTATAGGCGAACCAGGCCGGCTTGCGGATACCCTCACGGGTCTGCAAACCGAAACCGCCATGAAAAGGCGTCGGCGGCGGACCGGGTTCCTCGAACAGGTCGGTATAGACCCAGTAACTCATGCCCTGCACCAATCCCTGGCTGGCCTTGAGTTTATTGAGGATATAGGGCGCCGAAATATAGCTGTCATGCACCAGGTCGCGCGGCGTATAGCTGGTGCTCCATTCGGTGAAATAGAGCGGCAGACCGGGATAGGCGGAGGCCTCGATCTCGGCGCGCACCCGGCGGATATCACCAACAATCGCGTCTGGCGACGGTGAAAGCTTGGTGTCCGACTTGCCCTGCTCATCGAGGAACCCCCCTTCGACGCCATAGGTGTGTGTCGTCACGAAATCGACCGGCGCATTGGTGGCCTTGGTATAGGCCAGGAATTCCGGCACCCAGGCCGCGCCGGCCGTCGAAGGACCGCCGACGCGCAACCCGGCATCGACCGCCTTGAGCGCCCTCGCCGTGATGCCATAAAGCGCGAAATAGGCCTGCTGGTCGGCATACTGGAAAAAGCCGTCGAGATTGGGTTCGTTCCACACCTCGAAGAACCAGGTCCGCACCTCGTCAATACCGTAGCGCGCGATGATGTGGCGCGCAAACGCGTCGATCAGATGCGCCCACAGATCGAAGCGCGGATGCGAGGTATTACCCTTCCAGTAGAAGATGGTCTGGTCGGAGGTTTTCAAGGCATCCGGCGTAAAGCCCAGTTCGACAAACGGCTTGATCTTCTTCGCCAGCAGGGCATCGTAGAGATAGTCGATCTTGGTCCAGTCATAGACGATCTTGCCGTCGACACTTTTCACCGTGCCGAGCACATCATGGAAAATGTCGTGGAAACGGATATAGCGGAAACCCAGTTCATCGACCGCGGTTTTCAGCTGTGCCTGACTGTCATCACGGATCAGTGTGCCGGGAAAATCGGAGCCGACGCTGAGATCAAAAAAACGATCCAGGGGCTGTGCCGCCTGCGCCAGATCAAGAACCACCTGCCGATTCTTGACACTTTTAGCGAAGCCCGCCGATGGCGCCGCCACACCCAGCAACATCAAAGCCGACAACGACCGGCGCGAAATCTCATGACCCATGGTTTCTTCCCTTGAATTGTTTTATATGACAATTGATAGCGCTAACAATTGAAGGGCGCAAGCCATTTTTAGCCTGCTCGCGCTTCGACCTTTAGCCAAATGCCGTAGGCTACAGCATCGGCATTACTGTAAACTTCCGCTGCCGATATCCGATAGGTTTCAATGCCAAGGTTTGCAAAATAAGTGTCCCTGACAGCATCGCGTTCAGAGTCATGCAGACTGCCATCGACCTCGACAGCCAGTTGCGCTCGATAGCAGAAGAAATCGAGCACATAAGGGCCAATTGCCTGCTAGCGCTTGAAGACAATGCCGTGTGCGCGTGATTTGAGCCGTGCCCAGAGCAGCCCTTCCGGTTCTGTCATGATCTTGCGCAACTGACGCGCCAGCGCGATTTTACGTTTCGGTTCATTCGGCATAGTCTCACCGTAGACCAGACTTCAAAGGCAAGAAACCCCCACCACCATTTCGCTCCGCTCGTGGTCCCCCTCCCCGACAAGCGGGGAGGGGGACCACGCCAATTCATTGGCGTGGTGGTGGGGCATCTAAATAATGGTAGTGCAAGCTTAATTAGTGCAGCAAGCTCCTAAATTTCCTTTGTAAAATAGACCCTGACGCACTACATCCCCGTCATGGCCAAAAACCCCTCCCCCAAGGCGCCGCTGCTCGCGCTCAAAGACGTCCGCCTGATGGACGGCATGAACCCCCTGTTCGACGGCGTCGATATCGCGCTGGAGCGCGGCGTGCGCGCCTGTCTCGTCGGCAAGAACGGCGCCGGCAAGTCCACCCTGATGCGGCTGATGTGCGGCCTGATCGAGGCCGACTCCGGCGAGCGTGTCGTCAATTCCGGCGTGCGCTATGCGTTTGTGTTGCAGGAACCGGAGCCCAAGGGCGAGACCATCCTCGACTGGGCCTGTTCCGGCGGCGCCGAGCATTATACCGCCGAGGCCGAACTCTACGCCTTCGAGATCGACCCCAATGCGCCGACCACCTCCATGTCCGGCGGTGAAAAGCGCCGCGCCGCGCT
>CAMLIY010000206.1 GCA_946480125.1 uncultured Asticcacaulis sp. | reverse complement strand
CCATGAAGATTTTGGTCCCGGTCAAGCGGGTGCTGGATTACAACGTCAAGGTCCGGGTGAAGTCCGACCAGTCGGGCGTCGATCTGGCCAATGTCAAGATGTCGATGAACCCGTTCGATGAGATCGCGGTCGAGGAAGCCACCCGCCTGAAGGAAAAAGGCATCGCTACCGAGATCGTCGCCGTATCCATCGGGCCGGCACAGGCGAAGGACACGATCATCACCGCCCTGACCATAGGCGCCGATCGCGGCATCCTGATCCAGACCGACCAGGACGTCGAGCCGCTGGCCGTCGCCAAGCTGCTGAAAGCGGTGGCCGAGGCCGAAAAGCCCGACCTGATCATTATGGGCAAGCAGGCGATCGACGGTGACAATAACGCCACCGGCCAGATGCTGTCCACTCTGCTTGACTGGCCGCAAGCGACTTTCGCCTCGAAGGTTGTGATCGAGAATGACGAAGCCCAGGTGACGCGCGAAGTCGATGGCGGCCTGCAAACGCTTGGTGTCAAGCTGCCGGCGGTCATCACCACCGATCTGCGCCTCAATGAGCCGCGCTATGCCTCTTTGCCCAACATCATGAAGGCCAAGAAGAAGCCGCTCGAAATCAAGACCGTCGCTGATTACGGGATCGATGTCACGCCGCGCCTGAAAGTGCTGAAAGTGACCGAGCCACCGAAGCGCACGGCCGGTAAAAAGGTGGCCGATGCCGCCGAACTGGTCGCCGATCTTAAATCCGCAGGAGTTCTGTAATATGGCCGTTATTGTTATCGCCGATCATGACGGCGCCCATCTGCGCGATACCACCAACAAGACAGTCACCGCCGCTTTGGCCCTGTCATCCGATGTCGATGTGCTGGTCTATGGTGAAGGCGTGAAAGGTATCGCCGATGCAGCCGCTAAAATTTCCGGCGTCCGCAAGGTGCTGGTGGCCGAATCCGCCGACCTGAAACAGGATATCGCCGAGGACGTCGCCGCGCTGATCACCGGCCTGGCCGCCAGCTATGACGACGTCTGTATCCCGGCGTCGGCGTCGGGCAAGAACTTTGCCCCGCGCATCGCCGCCCTGCTCGACGTCTCTCTGCTGTCGGACGTGATCGAGGTGATCGACGCGAATACCTTCACGCGCCCGATCTATGCCGGCAACGCGCTGGAAACAGTGCAGACGATGGAAGCCAAGAAGGTCATGACCGTTCGTACCACCGCTTTCAAGGCGGCCGCTGAGGGCGGCTCGGCTGCGGTTGAAACCATTGCAGCGCCGGCCTCTAAAGCGGGCACGCGCTTTATCTCAGAAGAAAAGGTCGTGTCGGACCGTCCTGAACTGGGCGCCGCCAAGATCGTCGTCTCCGGCGGTCGTGCGCTCGGTTCGGCCGAGGAGTTCAAGGCGGTCATCGATCCGTTGGCTGATAAGCTGGGCGCCGCTGTCGGTGCCTCGCGCGCCGCCGTTGATGCCGGCTATGCGCCGAACGACTATCAGGTCGGCCAGACCGGCAAGGTGGTGGCGCCGGCGCTCTATATCGCCATCGGCATTTCGGGCGCCATCCAGCACCTGGCCGGCATGAAGGACTCCAAGGTCATCGTCGCCATTAACAAAGACCCCGAAGCACCGATTTTCTCGGTGGCCGATTATGGTCTGGTGGCGGATTACAAGACCGCTATCCCCGACCTGATGAAGGCGCTGGGTTAACTTTTTTTGTACCTCCCCATCAAGATGGGGAGGTACAAGTTTATAAGCCTGGCCTTTCCGCTATTGCCTTGCGACGGGGCGCGCATTATTTCCATATCAGATACAGATTACAGATAAGGCGGATAGCATGACCACGATCAAGAGCGTAGGCATTATCGGCGCAGGTCAGATGGGGGCGGGGATCGCCCAGGTCTGTGCGCAGGCAGGCTATGATGTCCGGCTCTACGACGCCTCCGCCGACGCCGTGAAAGCCGCGTTGACCCGTACTGAAAAGGGGTTGAGCCGTCTGGTCGAAAAGGAAGTCATCACCCAGGCTCAGGCAACCGATGCCCTCTCGAAGCTGATGCCGGCCGGCGCCATTTCGGAGCTAAAAGATTGCGATCTGGTCATCGAGGCCGCCACCGAAAAGGAAGAGGTCAAGAACGCCATCTTCAAGTCGGTGTGTGAGCATCTGAAACCCGAAGCCCTGCTGGCCTCCAACACCTCGTCGATCTCGATTACGCGTCTGGCGGCGGCTACCGACCGCCCCGGCAAGTTCATCGGCCTGCACTTCATGAACCCGGTGCCGATCATGAAGCTGGTCGAGATCATCCGCGGCATCGCCACTGACGCGGACACGTATGAAATCGCCGTAAATTTCGCCAAGTCGCTCGGCAAGACCACGGCTAATTCCGAGGACTTTCCGGCCTTTATCGTCAATCGCATCCTGATCCCGATGATCAACGAGTCGATCTATACGCTGTATGAGGGCGTCGGCACGGTTGAGGCGATCGACACCGGCCTCAAACTCGGCGCCAATCACCCGATGGGGCCGCTCGAACTGGCTGATTTCATCGGTCTCGATACCGTCCTGGCGGTCATGAACGTGCTTTATGACGGCCTGGCCGATTCGAAATACCGCCCGTGTCCGCTGCTGACCAAATATGTCGAGGCCGGCTGGCTTGGCCGCAAGACGGGACGCGGCTTCTATGATTATCGCGGCGAAAAGCCGGTTCCGACGCGCTAAACCATGAACAGTCCGGGGCTCGGCTATCGTCAACCGGAACTGCGCTGGATGTTTATCGCCGGCGGGGCGGCCTTGTGTCTGCATGGCCTGTGCTGGTTCGTGGTCCGCGTCCTGTGGGGTGATGCCCATGCGGCGGACGAGACCCAGCGCCAGGTGATGCTGGCCCTGTTCTGGATGATCTGCACCCTGATCGCCTGGAAACTGAGCCTGCCGCCATCGCGCCTGCACGCCACGCTCGGCGTGCTGATGTACGCCCTGTTCCTGATCCTGCTCGGCAGCGTGGCCGCCCTGATCAAGCTGACCTTTATCGACAAGATGGCGCTCGATGCGCAATTGATAAAGTCGTTCTCCCTGCTCAGCGTCATGATGATCCTGACCCATATGTGCCTGGCCGTGCCGTCGGCCATCCTGTTGCAGGCCGTCGCCCTGAAACGTAATACCGCCGCCGGATGACCGCGCGTATCCGCACACTGGATCATGTGCGCGGCCTGAGCATTCTCGGCATTTTGCTGGTCAATGCGATCGCCTTCGCGCAGCCGTTTGCCGTTTATAGCCAGCCGGAACTATCATCCCAGCCGCTGACGCAAGACGACCTGGCCGTCTGGTGGATCACCGAGACCTTCTTCAAGGAAAAGTTTATCACCTGTTTTACTCTGCTGTTCGGGGTAAGTCTTTATCTGGTGGGCCGTGACCGAAATCCGTCTGATCCGGCGTACAGGACGCCGCTGTTTCGCCGGCTGTCGTGGCTGGTCATATTTGGTCTGATCCATGGCGTGTTGATCTGGCACGGCGATATATTGCTGTCCTATGCCCTGGCCGGTTTTGTCTTCTGGCGCTGGCAAGACGTTTCGGCGCGCAAGCTGCTTATCTGGGGGCTCGGCCTGTTTTTGGCAGGTGCGGCGGTACTGCTGGGGCCGAATATCGCCACCACTCTGACCGGCGCACACGTCACGGCGCTTAATGGCGACCTTGCAGGCATTGTCACGCGGATGCGCGGCAGCTTTTTCGATTCGATGAGGCAGAATGCGGTTGTCTGGGCGCAGGGCGCCGTTGGTGAGACCTTTGGTTACATGCCGACGACGCTGGGCCTGATGATGGTGGGGCTTGGGTTGTTCAAGTCAGGCATTTTGCGCGGTGAGGCGAAGGCGCGGACCTATGTTTTTCTGATGGTGGCGGGCGCGTTGAGTTTGGTGCTGATCGGCTGGCAGGCGTGGATAACGATGGCTTCCGGCTTTCCCTTTCCGGCTATTTTCGGATTATATGCCCTCGCCAATGATCTTTTGTGCCTACCAGTGGCGTTGGGTTATGTGAGTGTGCTGGTTCTGATCGGCCGGACGCGGATCGGCGGTATGGCGCTCTATCCGCTGGCCTGCGCCGGACGGATGGCGTTCACCAATTATCTGACGCAATCGCTGATCATGACGGGGTTGTTTTATGGCGGACGCGGGCCGGTTTGGTTCGGTGAGATGAACCACGCCGCGCTGGTACCGATCATTGTGTCGATCTGGATCGGGCAACTGATATTCAGCACGGTCTGGATGGCAATTTTCCGCTATGGTCCGTTCGAATGGGGCTGGCGGTGTTTGACCTATCGGCGCTGGATGCCGATTTTGAAATAAGAGACCCAACCCTATCGCTCCATTTAATGCTACTCTGTAGACCGGGATGTACGCGTTGTTAAAATTCTTACCTTGTGAGATTCACATCAAGGCGTAGAACGGCATAGACATGGCGGTTATTGTAGGCAGCTATAAATTGGGAGGACGCAGTGAAAGCATTGCTATGGTTGCTGCCAATCGTGGCTTTGTCGTTTTGTGAAAAAGCGAATGCTTTCCAACCTATCAACAAGAAAGTCTATTCAACCGTCGACTTTATTATAAATGGTGATGCCGAATTTAATTCCCGGCTTCGACAACAAATAATGACGCTTGTAATACGTCAGCAAGTGAGGGGCGAAGCTGTAGGGCTTGGGCCAGAACTTACCGGATCGCCAAATTATCAGGTTGCTATAGTCGGATCTTGCGACGGAGCGATTGCTGCGGTTTTTCCGTTGATCGAACGGCTAAACTCTATGGAAGCTGACAAGCATAAAATTCTAAAAGCTTATCAGCAAACGGCCACGTGCAAGACGCATCCTGTAGGATAACGAGCTACTCCGCCAGCAGCTTATCCAGCAGTGCCTGGACCTCCGGCGTATCCCACTTGGCCTCGCCATCGAGGCGGGCGACCTGGCGGCCTTGCTTGTCGAGGATCAGGGTGCCAGGCATACCCGAAATATTGAATTTCGACGGCGCCTGGAAGTTCTGATCGGCATAGACGTCCAGTGGCTGCTGCACATCCATGAAGGATTTCACATCGGCAAACTTATCCTCGGTATCGACGCTGAGCGGCAGCACCTTCACGCCCTTGCCGGCATAATGCGCCTGGAGCTTGGCCAGGGTCGGCATTTCAAACCGGCACGGCGCGCACCACGTCGCCCAGACATTAAGCACCACCACCTGGCCCTTGAAATCACTGAGTTTGACCGGCTTCTGGTCGCGGTCAATGAAGGAAATATCGTCTATGGTGACAGGCGACTCAGACGTTATCAGCTTGGCCAGTGCGCCCTTGGCATAGACGGCCAGCGGTCCCTTCGCCTGGGTGGCGATGGGCGCATTTGTCACTGACACTTCGGCCCCCGGTACGGCGCCGGGGTTCGCCAGCAAACGCCAGCTGACCAGCCCGACCAATGCCAGAACGACGATGGTTACAATGGCAATGACCGCAATCGGCGGGCGCTGCATTTTTCGTGTCTTTACCGCATCTATAGTCTTGGGTTCCTCAGCCTTGTCGGCTATAGGCTGGCCTTGATTATCAGATTCCG
>CAMLIY010000205.1 GCA_946480125.1 uncultured Asticcacaulis sp. | reverse complement strand
GCTTGTCGCAGCCGAGCGACAGGAAGCGGCCATCGGAGGTCAGGATCAGCAGCTTGTCAGTGGTGAAGCCCGGCACCAGATAGGCCAATTCGTCGCCTTCCTTGAACTTCAGTTCGGAGGGATCTTCGACCTTGCCCTTGCTGGCGCGAATCCAGCCGCGCGATGACAGGATGACGGTGATCGGCTCCTTCGGCAGGTAGGATTCGATGGCTGCAACCTCGATGCCGACCGGCGCATCCATGAAGGTGGTGCGGCGCGGCGACGGCAGCTTCTTGCGCACCTCGGCCAGTTGCTGATCGATACGCTTCCATTGCAGCTTTTCGCTGTCGAGCAGTGCCTTGATGCCGTCGCGTTCTTCCGACAGCTTCTTGTGCTCGTCGGTGATGGTCATTTCCTCCAGCCGCGCCAATTGGCGCAGGCGGGTATCGAGGATGTAGTCAGCCTGCAATTCGCTCAGGGAAAAGCGCGCCATAAGCACGTCACGCGGCTTTTCATCCTCGCGGATGATGCGGATCACCTCATCGAGATTGAGGAAGGCGACCATCAAACCATCAAGCAGATGGAGACGCTTTTCGATGCGGTCCAGGCGCCAGTTCGACATCCGCACCAGCACCACGCGGCGGTGGTCGAGGAAGGCCGTCAGGCAAGGCTTCAGCCCCATGACGCGTGGCGTGCCGGTGGCATCGAGCACGTTCATATTGACGCTGAACCGCGTTTCGAGATCGGAGATCCTGAACAGGCTCTCCATCAGGACTTCGGGTTCGATATTACGCGTCTTCGGTTCGAGAATCAGACGGACCTCTTCGTCGGATTCATCGCGCACATCGCCGAGCAAAGGCGCCTTCTTGTTTTCGATCAGGTCGGCCAGTTGTTCGATCAGGCGGGATTTCTGCACCTGATAGGGAATTTCGCGCACGACGATACGCCAGCCGCCGCGGCCGAGATCCTCGACCTCATAGCGCGCACGGGTACGAATAGAACCACGCCCGGTCTTGTAGGATTCGAGGATCGACGCCTTGCTCTCGACGCAGATGCCGCCGGTCGGGAAATCCGGACCGGGGATAAATTCCATCAACTCTTCAGTCGTTGTATCCGGCTTTGTCAGCAGTTTACGGCAGGCGTCGATCAGTTCGGCGACATTGTGCGGCGGGATCGAGGTGGCCATGCCAACGGCAATCCCCTGCGCGCCATTGGCCAGCAGGTTGGGAAATCCGGCCGGCAGCACGACGGGCTCCTCGTCGCGCTCATCATAGGTGGCGCGGAAATCAACCGAATCCTCGCTGATCCCCTCCAGCAGCAGCATGGCCGCCACCGTCAGGCGACATTCGGTATAACGCATGGCGGCGGCATTATCGCCGTCGATATTGCCGAAATTGCCCTGGCCTTCGACCAAAGGATACCGTTGCGCGAAATCCTGCGCCAGACGCACCAATGCGTCATAGATCGAGGCGTCACCATGCGGGTGGAAGGTCCCCATGACCAGGCCTACCACGGCGGCGCATTTACGCGCAGCGGCTTCCGGGCTCAGGCGCATATTGCCCATGCCGTACAGCACGCGACGGTGGACAGGCTTCATGCCATCACGCACGTCCGGCAAGGCACGTGAACTGATAGTGGATAAAGCATAGGCGAGGTAACGCTTCGAGAGCGCATCGCTCATCGGCTCGTCAAGAATACGCCCGCCGTCCGGGTTCTGTGGGGGAATCACTAAATCGCTCATGCCGGCAAACTAGGGCGAGTAAGGAGTCAAGACAAGGCCTGCCCGAAGGCCCAAGGCCATTTGTTCACGGTTTAGCTTGCGCGGCGCACCATGTTGCGGCCGGCATTCTTGGCGGCGTAAAGCGCCTGGTCGGCGTCGCGGTACAGCATGTCGGGGGTCTTGCCACGCGCCCATTCGGCGACACCGGCGGAAAAGCTGTAACGCACGATGACATCGCGCAGGGTCAGGCGCTGATCGTTAAGATAGGCCTGCAGGCGTTCGACCACGGCACAGGCCTGATTCATATTGGCGCCAGGCATGAGTATAAGAAATTCTTCACCGCCGACCCGGCCCAGAATATCGCGGTCACGCAAAACCGCGCCGGCGCTGGTGGCGAAATGCACAAGGACCTGATCACCATAGTCATGACCAAAGCGGTCATTGATCGATTTAAAGTGATCGAGGTCGATCAGCACGGCGCTGAAAACTTCGCCGCTGCCCATGGCGCGATCAACCACATGACCAAAGCGCGTCATGGTGGCCCCGCGATTGAACAGGCCGGTCAAATGGTCGGTTTCGGATGCTGTGATCGCCGCGTCACGATCGCTTTCCAGACGAAATTCCCGGCGTTTCACGGCGGTGAAATCGGCCACCGAAAGTATGATCCAGCCGTCCTTCAGCGTCGTCTCACTGATCCATAACCAGCGCCCGTCGATCATATCAACCTCGAACTGCCGCACCAGCTGGCTGCGGCGCTTGGTATTGGCGCGTTCAAGCCAGCCTTCGATATCGTCGGTATCGATTCTGGGACCATGACCACTTTGCCAACAATGACGCATGAGGGTGTCGAAGGTCTGCGCACCCGGCTGAACGTCATAGAGTTCCATGAAGCCAGAGGAGGCAAAATGCAGACGATCCTGCGGGCTGAACACAGCCATGGCCGTGCCGGCGGCCAGCAGCCCTTCGGCAATACGTACCAGGATGTCCAGAGACGGAAGCACCAGGTCAGCGCGTGAGGCAGGTACTTCGTTCATGAATGTAAAATGTGAAGGCGGGAGGGCATTGCTTATGGGTACAAGGCTACTTTATGAGACCTTATAGTGCCATATCTGCGTTATTTTCCGATTAAGACTTAGGCTTAACGGCCGGCCTCAACTGTTTAAAAGAGGGCGTCAACTTCGCTTTGCAGGCTTTTTTGAGCCAGGGCGCGGCCATGGATATGCGAATCCATCTCCAGCACGAGCGCCTTCATGTCCCGCAGCCGGTCGCTGAGATCAGCATGGGCCGTCTCTTCCGCCAGGTTTGAGCTGATCAGGATATCAATTGAGGAATTGAAGGCCGTCAGGGCGCGGTCGCATACCTCGTCAAACTCACGGCGGGTATCGGCCGGAGCCTGATGATAGGCGGCGATGACTACGTCCTTCATTTCAAAGCCCGACTGCTCGAAATGCTCGACATAACCCCGGCGTCGCCAGTCGGCCAGTTCCTCGGCCATATCCGGCATATCGAGGCCCATTTCGAACAGCATGATCGCTTCATTGAACAGGTTCAGGTAGTCCGTCGCCAGTCCGGTGGCCGGATTGACATTGGCGGCTAACAGATCCTGCTCACTGTATGGCAGCATACGCGGCTTATAACTCCCCAGTTCGAAGAGGGGGTTATGGCACATAATCCGTTACCAAACCGTTTGGTTGTTTTTAAGAACGTAGCTGAGCCGGCACAGGGTTAGCGCGTAAGCGTTTCCTTTAGTCGCGTACGTATATCCGGCAGGGGTTTATTATGGGGATGAAAGACGTGGCGCTCCAGGAAAAAGCCTGTCAGCTCCAGGCCGCGCACCACATCACCCTCCGTCAGCCCCCCTTGTGACGACAGCATGAAGCCCGGCAAATGCAGGAGCTTATCCTTGTAGGGCGCGCCGGCTGTCCGCCCCACCGCCCGGCCCGATTTCGGACTGACATAGAGCAGGTCATCGCGTTCGCCGCTGACGGCGCAAGCACTGAGATCGAGGCCGTAGCCCAGCGCTTCCAAAAGCCCCGCCTCATAGCGAACATAGACCGCGGGCCAGATATCTTCAAAGGCAAAAAGGCCGATCAAGGCTGACAGGGCATGAAAGGCGCCGGGCTGGCTGTCACGTTCGGGCAAAACAGTCTGCGTTATCGTGCAGGCGCATTGCAGACCGAGCAGACCCAAGGGCTCATCCAGCAGATCGGGAGATGGCCCGGAAGCTTCCAGGGTGGCGGCGCCCAGCTGATCGGCATTACGGGCGCGATAGGCGAAGGCGACGCGGGAACCCGCCTGCAACAGCGGCTTGATCCGCCGTGACGCCCCGCCGGCGATATGGGCGGCATAGACGCCATGGCTTTCGGTCAGAACATGAACGATCGCGCCGGTTTCGCCATGCGACCGGGCGGAGAGGACTATGGCTTCGTCTTCAAATTCCATGAGCGTTCTTTTAAGAAGGTTTATCCACAGATTACACAGATTGCACAGATTAAGATCAAGGATTTGATGAACGCCAATGCTTGGGCGCTTATCTATTCGAGCGCCAAAGGCGCTCATTCAGACCATCAAATATATGATGGCATCATTCCTTCCCTTAATCTGTGCAATCTGTGTAATCTGTGGATAAGCCTTACAACTATGCCCGACGCAAAGACGTCAGGATTCGTATTCCAGGCCAAACTGCGCGTACAAGGCGCGGTCCTCGCTCCACTTTTCCTCGACCTTGACATGCAGGAACAGGTGGACCTGGCGATCGAGCAGCTTGCCCAGTTCCTCGCGCGATTTCATGCCGATCCATTTCAGGGTCTGGCCGTTCTTGCCCAGCACAATCGAGCGCTGGCTATCGCGTTCGACGAAAATGGTCTGCTCGATGCGCGCCGAGCCGTCCGGCTTGTCGGTGAAATCGGTGGTGACGACCGCCGCGGCATAGGGCAGTTCCTCATGTACGCGCAGGAACAGCTTCTCGCGGGTGATTTCAGCGGCCAGAATACGCACCGGCGCATCGGCGGCCTGATCGGCGGGATACAGCCACGGGCCGGCCGGCATCTTCTTGACCAGCAGGCTGCGCAGATCCTTGACGCCATGGCCTTTTTCCGCCGAGATCATCAGGACGTCCTCGAAGACGCCTTCCTTGTAAAGCTCATCGGCGATGGCCAGCAGGTTCTCGCTTTTCATCAGGTCGATCTTGTTGAGCGCCAAAATGGCCTTGGCGCCATTGTCCTTGAGACCCTTGACGATCATCTCGACATCTTCCACCGCCTTGTGATCGGCGCCGGTCGGTTTCGTATCGGCATTCGGGTGCTTGACCGCCAGTTGCGCGGCGGCATCGACCAAAAGGACGATGCAATCGGCATCCTCAGCCCCGCTCCAGGCCGACTTGACCATGGCGCGGTCGAGCCGGCGGCGCGGCTTGAAGATGCCCGGTGTATCAACCAGGATCATCTGGCAATCACCATCGAGCGCGATGCCGCGCACCGGGAAGCGCGTCGTCTGCACTTTCTGGGTGACGATGGACACCTTGGTGCCGACCAGTTGGTTCACAAGCGTCGATTTGCCGGCGTTCGGCGCGCCGATAATAGCGACAAAGCCGCAGGTCGTCACTTCACCGCTGGTATTATATGCTTCGGTCAATTCAGTTTGTCTCGTTCGATAAGGCCAAGCGCGGCGGCCTTTTCGGCCTCCTGGCGGGATTTGCCGCTGGCCGATTGCGGGGGAAGATGGTCTATGCGGACCTCAATGGTGAAAACAGGCGCGTGGTCGGGGCCTTTACGGCTGACCAGCGTATAGACCGGGGCGCCCATGCCGTGCGCCACCGCCCATTCCTGCAGATAGGATTTCGGATTGGAGCGCGA
>CAMLIY010000204.1 GCA_946480125.1 uncultured Asticcacaulis sp. | reverse complement strand
CGGCGCAGCGGCGATATGTTCGTGCGCCTGTTTCGGACCATCGACTTCCTTGCATTGGTTTTTTTCGCGGTTATCTGCGCCCGATCCGTGGCGCCACATGGTTTTTTCACCAGTCCGCTCGGCAATATCCTGCCATTCATCGCCACCACACTAGCCATTTACTGGACCTTATATGCCAGCGGACTTTACCGCTTTGGCCGCAATGCCCGCGTCTGGGTTCATCTGGTTAAGGTGATCCTGGTCTTCGGGGCCGGATATATCCTCGCCGATTTCCTCGCCGATTTTTCTATAAATGACTATGCCGTGGATACAGCTGTCCGTTTCTGGATGGGAATCACCCTGGCTTATTTCATGCTTCAGCATATGCTATGGTGCAGCCTGGTTGATCGCTGGCGCCGTCAGGGCAAGCTGATCCCCAGCATCGTCATCGTCGGCGCTACCAAATACGCCGAAAAGCTGGTCGAAGCGGCGCTCAGGGAGCGTCACGTCAATATCCTCGGTATTTTCGATGACCGTCTGGCGCGCAATCCTCACGCGATTTCCGGCGTACCGATATTGGGCGATGTCCAGTCCCTGCTCGGTCACAAGATCACCCCCTATGTCGATCAGATCGTCGTCGCGCTCGACACCTCCGCCAAGGCCCGCGTCAAAACGATCGTCGAAAAACTGCGCAGCCTGCCCAATGAGGTGTCGCTGTTCATCGACATGGACAACGACAACGCGGCCAAGGCGGCCTGGTCCCGCGTCGCCGATATTCCGCTGGCCCGCGTGTCCGGCATTTCGGAAGATGACCGCAAGGCCATGGTCAAACGGGCCGAAGACCTGCTCATCGGCGCGCTGGCCCTGATTATTTTCACGCCCTTGATGCTGGTGGTCGCCGTCCTGATCAAGCTCGACAGCCCCGGCCCGGTCTTCTTCCGCCAAAACCGCCACGGCTTTAATAATGAGTCGATCCGGGTATGGAAGTTCCGTTCGATGTACACCCACCTCACCGATCATACGGCCGCGCAGCAGGTGACCAAGGGGGATGCGCGCGTCACCAAAATCGGTCGCTTCATACGCAAGACCAGCATCGATGAACTGCCGCAGCTGTTCAATGTGCTGCGGGGCGAAATGTCACTGGTCGGCCCGCGCCCGCACGCCATTGGTATGAAGACCGGCGCCGATGAAAGCGCCCGCCTGGTGGCCGAATATGCCTGGCGGCACCGCATGAAGCCTGGCGTCACCGGCTGGGCGGCCATCAAGGGTTCACGCGGACCACTCGACAGCGCCGAAGACGTTCGCCGCCGCATTGGCCTTGATGTCGAATATATCGAGCGTCATTCGATCTGGTTCGATCTCTACATCATGGCCATGACCATTCCTTGCCTGCTCGGCGATGTGAAGACGGTGAGGTAACGTGTTCTCTAAGGGTCTCTGGGGCTATCTGCCTGCCAATATCCTGCAAGGCCTGATCGGGTTCGCCACCCTGATGGTATTCACGCGCGTGTTGTCGCCCGATGATTACGGCCGCTACGCCCTGACCTTTGGCATATCGAGCCTGGCCCAGACCCTGTGTTTCACCTGGATCGAAGCCGCCATGGCGCGCTTCTACCCCGCCGAATCCCGTATCGATCCCGAAGCCCCCGAACTTTACGGCACCCTTTATCGCCTGTTCACCGTTGTCGCCGTCGTCTTTGCACTCATCTGCGCGCTTGGCCTGTGGCTGTGGCCGGTCTCCGGTGCGTCAGGTCAATCCTTGAAAATGGCCATGGGCTTAGGCCTCGGCTGCGTCATCTTCCGTTCGCTGATCAAGCTGGTGCAGGAACAGCGCCGCTCCGAAGGCCGTGTGGGCGCCGCCTCAATACTTGACATGATCCAGACCGTCGGCGGCTTTGGCCTCGGCGTCTTATGCGCCACGGCCGGATTAGGCGGTGCCTCGCCGGTGGTCGGCGGTGGTCTGATCGCCCTGCTCTGCTTGCCTTTTGTCGTGCGTGAGGATTGGGGCCGCGCCCTGAAAGGCCGTTTCAGCGTCGAAAAAGCCAAGGCCTATGCCCATTACGGCTTTCCGGTGTCTGCCAGCCTGATCCTGACCCTGGCCCTCTATACTGCCGACCGTTTCCTGATCGCGTATTTTCTCAATGATGCCGAAGCTGGCGCCTATCATGCCGGGTTTTCACTGGCCTCACGCATTCTCGATGTCCTGTTCATCTGGTTTGGCGCCGCCGGCTGCCCGGCCATGGTCCATGCCCTCGAACACGGCGGCGTGACGGAACTGAAAGACAATGCCCGTCACCAGATCCGCACCATGGCCTTCATCCTGTTCCCAGCCGTCGGCGGCCTGATCATGGTGGCCCCGGCGCTCGGCACCCTGCTGATCGGCGAAGGCCTGCGCGCCGACGCCCTGATGGTAACGCCGCTGATCAGCCTGGGCGCGCTGTTCTCCGGCCTTAACACCTACTACTTCCTGCAGGCCTTTACCCTGGCCCGCAAGACCCGCCTGCTCGTCGTGGCTATGACCGTGCCGGCGGTGAGCAATATCGCGCTCAACCTACTGCTCATTCCGCTGTTGGGCCTGATGGGCGCCGCTGTCGCTTCGTGTCTGAGCTTTGGTCTGGGTCTCGCCGCTTCCTGGCTGCTCGGCCTGAAAACCCTGGCCCTGCCCGTCCCCGTCCTCGATCTCGGCAAGACGCTCCTCAGTGTTGCCGTCATGATGGGCGCCGTCGCGCTGGTGCCTGAATTGGACATGCCTGTTCTCGATCTGATCCTAAAGGGAACAGCCGGCGTTGTGTTCTATGCCGCCCTTGCCTGGCTGTTCGATATCAATGATATCCGAGCGCCCGCTGCGAAGATCGTCAATCGCCTGCGCGCCAAGGTGTTCGCATGATCCCTTTCCGCAACGCCGCCTTCACAACCGCCATGCCGCGCCTGTCGGTGCTGATCCCTTTCTACAAGGAATCCCCGCTGGCCCTGCTGCGCGCGCTGCAAAGCCGCACACCCAAAGCGCTGGAAATCATCCTGATCGATGACGGCTCCGGCATGGCCGAAATCACCGCCGATGTCAGCGCCTTTATCAGCCAGTCACCTCTGGCCTGCGAACTGATCACCTTGCCGCAAAACGAAGGCCGGGCGCGCGGCCGCAACCGCCTGACCGAGGCGGCGCGTGGTGATTATTTCCTCTTCCTCGATTCCGATATGCTGCCCGATGATCCGGCCTTTCTCGATCGCTGGCTGGCCGAGGCCGATGGCCAGAGCACGGTCGTTTTCGGCGGCTTCTCACTGATCCAGGCGCCGGATACCAAGGCCTTCGCCATCCACAAGGCCATGGCCGGCCAGAGCGATTGCCTGAGCGCCGCTGGGCGCGCCGAGCATCCGGAAAAATACGTCTTCACCTCAAACCTGCTGGTCCGGCGCGATGTGTTCGCATCGGAAGGTTTTGATCCCGCCTTCACCGGCTGGGGCTGGGAAGATACCGAATGGGGCATGCGCGTCGCCGCCAGATACGGTGTCGGCCACATCGACAATACCGCCACCCATATGGGTCTCGACACGCCGGAAATCCTGGCGCGCAAATATGAGCAGTCGGTCGGCAATTTCAAACGCGTGATCGAAAAGCATCCTCATGTTGTGTCTCAATATCCGAGCTATAAGGTAGCGAAACTTTTGCAGAAAATGCCTTTCCTGCCTGCCTTTCGCCCGCTGATCAAAAGGGCCGGCCTGACCCCGCTTCTGCCGGTCAGGATACGCGCCTTCGCCCTGCGCCTTTACCGCGCCGCCCTCTATGCACAGGTGGTCTGATGACCGAAATCTATTCCGCTGACAGTTCCTTTTATGGCAAGCTGCGCCGCCGGCTGGCGCGCCTCATCTATACCCGCCCCGCCCGCTTTGATGGCCTCAGCCGCCCCTTGCTGACCGTTAGCTTTGATGATGCGCCCACCTCCGCCGCCCAGGCCGGCGCGGCCATTCTGGAAAAATACGGCGCGCGCGGCACCTACTTTATTTCACCCGGGCTCTCCGGCAGCGACAGTCATCTCGGCGCCTACACCACCGAGGCCGAGATCAAGGCGCTCCATTCCGCCGGTCACGAAATCGCCTGCCATACCCACAGCCATCTCGATTGCGGCCGCGCCACGGCGGCGGAAATTACGCAAAACCTTGACCTCAGCGCCAGCGCGTTCCGCCAGATGGGTCTGCCAAAGGCCACGACCTTCGCCTATCCCTATGGCGATGTCTCGCCGCAGGCAAAGTCAGTGCTCAATGGCCGCTTTCTCGCCTCGCGCGCCCTGCACCACGGCCTGATCACCCCCGGCACCGACCTCAACCAGACGCCGGCCGTCGGCATAGAAGGCCCTGACGGCGAGCAGACCGCCATCGACTGGCTGATCCGTGCCGAGGATGAAACCGCCTGGCTGATGCTCTATACTCACGATGTCCGCGAAAATCCGTCCGACTGGGGTTGCACGCCGCAAACCCTCGAACGCCTGTTAATCCGCGCCCTCGATATGGGCTTCGAGATCGTCACCTATGCCGAAGGCGCCCGCCGGGCATCCGGGCAGGTCGCACAAAAGACCAAAGCCGCTTAATCCGAGGGTGGCTGCCACAGCTCAATCGGATTGCCTTCGGGATCATATATGCGGGCAAACTGGCCCGTTTCCGGCGTGTCCCACTCGGCATTGGTGGTCACGTCAATACCGCCGCCCCGCAACGCCGTGATGAGCTTATCCAGGTCTGCCACCCGGAAATTGATCATCCACTGTTTGTCGAGCGGGAAATGATCCGTCGTTCGGCTGAACGGCATGAACAGGGTCGGCCCCGGTTGCGGCACCCACGGCGCGGCGAAATCGACCACCACGCCCAGATACGTGTGATACCAGGCCAGCAGAGCTTCGGGATCATTCGCCCGGAAAAACACGCCACCAATACCGACGACCGACATAAGACCCTCCTGTTTGTCAGAGAGGCTAACCTCGGCTTACCACTATGGCAAGGCCCTAAACCGTGCGATAACCGGCCGTCCAGCCCATGCGATCAATAATGTATTTGTCTATGCTGAAACCTTCGGGACTATCCTTGAAACCCGGCAGGTTGAGCGCACGTTCCCTCGCCCGTTCGGCCAGGTCATGGCTTGAGAAAACACCCAGCAGCTTTACGTCTTCGTGGTCGTCGATAGTGCGAATATGGTGCAACAGATAAACGTCGTTCATGGCCATTCCCGTCTCAGGTTCAAATCCTTACTGTCTTCATCTCCAGGCAGGGACAGCTTGACCAGCACCATGACCAGCAGACACCAGCGCAGGTCATTCCAGCCCAGGGCCATGCTCTCGGTCAGGCTCGACAGGCTATAGATGCCGATAAAAGGCAGGGCGAAATAACCGCCGTTCCCCCGCAGCATACGATAAAGGCCTTTCAGCCAGGTTTCCGCGAAGACCAGCGCCCAGAGGCATAGGCCGATAATCCCCAGACCCAGCCAGGTTTCATACCAGCAGGAATGGGCGTGATAGGCGCGGAACCCGGCCACGGCGGTGATCTTGGCGAGCGGCGCGTATTCGCTCTCATCCGTCCATACCACGCCGTAACCATATCCCAGCCAGGGCCGGCTCTCCATTACGCGGGAAA
>CAMLIY010000203.1 GCA_946480125.1 uncultured Asticcacaulis sp. | reverse complement strand
ATGGCATGAAAACCTCTGATATGGCTGTGGAGGCGGCCAAAGTCGCGCTAAGTGCGGCCGGTAAAACAGCGGCGGATGTCGATCTGATCATTGTGGCCACCACCACACCGGACATGCCGTTTCCGTCTACCGCCTCAATTGTGCAAAATAAACTCGGTGCACCGACCTGTCCGGCGTTTGACGTTCAGGCGGTTTGCTCCGGTTTCGTCTACGCCCTGAGTGTGGCCGATGGCTTTGTGGCGCGTGGCCTGTCGAAATGCGTGCTGGTCATCGGCGCCGAAACGATGAGTCAGTTGCTCGATTACAGTGATCGTGGCACCTGTATATTATTCGGCGATGGCGCAGGCGCTGTCTTGGTCGAGCCGGTCGAGGGCGAGGGCACCAAGGCCGATCGCGGCATTCTTGGCTTTGACCTGCGCTGCGATGGCTCCAAGGTCGATCTGCTCTATGTCGATGGCGGCACGTTCGAGGCCGAAAACCGCATTGGCAAGATCCGCATGCAGGGTAATCAGGTTTTCAAACACGCCGTGCACAAGATATCGCAAGCCGTTGAAGCCGCAGTCGAAAAGGCCGATCTGGAAATCGCCGATATTGACTGGTTCATTCCGCATCAGGCCAATCAGCGTATTCTGAATGGTGTGGCTGAACGGCTGGGCCTGGATGAAAACAAGGTCATTTCGACCGTGGCGCAGCATGCCAATACCTCGGCAGCGAGCATTCCGCTGGCCTGGTATGTCGGTGTTCAGGATGGCCGGGTGAAACCAGGCGATCTGGTGCTGATAGAGGCGCTCGGCGGCGGCCTGACCTGGGGCGCCGCGGCGATACGGCTTTAGGCCAGACTCGTTGCAGAACTTGTAGACAGAAGGTTATCCACAGATTACGCAGATTGCGCAGATTAAGAGGCGCTTCGTGCCTTATCTCGGACTAAGGCCGGTCTTGCCGGTAAGCGACTGAAATATCTGTGAATCTGTGTAATCTGTGGATCACTCTTCTTTTTTTCTCTGGATTGCACCGGATTCACGCTTTTAATCACAAATTCGCTATAAGCCTTTGACGGATAGTGATAATTGCGTCATTGTGCCGGCTTGCATTGGTTGAAACCATTCAGGCAGGGGCGCTTAAGACCATGAAATCGCAAACCTTGACTCGAGCCGAACTTTTTGAAGACGTCCATAATGAACTGGGCCTGCCGCGCCAGGAATGCGCCGCCATTGTCGAGCGTACGCTTGATCTGGTGGTCGAAGCACTGGAGCGCGGCGACACGGTGAAGCTGTCTGGTTTCGGCGTGTTCCAGGTCCGGGAAAAGAACGCTCGCATTGGCCGAAATCCCAAGACCGGCAAGCCTGCCGCCATTGATCCGCGTAAGGTCATCTCGTTCCGCGCATCACAGATCGTCAAGGCGCGCGTTGACGCCGGCACGCACGAGTAAAGAGGTAGCGCAGCGGTGAACAAGGGGCCTTTAGCCTTACGGACCATTTCCGAAACCGCCGACGTTTTAGGCGTGCCGCAGCACGTGCTGCGCTTCTGGGAAACCAAGTTCACCTTTATCCGTCCGACCAAGCGCGCCGGTGGCCGTCGTTTCTACCGGCCGCAGGATGTTGACCTGCTGATGGGCGTCAAGACTCTGCTCTATGATCGCGGCTTCACCATTCGCGGTGTGCAGAAACTGTTCAAGGATGAAGGCCAGAAGGCCATTCTCAATCCCTCAGGCGCGCGTTTGGCCGCGCCGGCTGACGGTGCGGTAGCGACCGAGCAGGGTCTGGTCTCGCAAGATGAAATCGCGGCTGAGAACGCGGCGGGCGTAGGCCAGCCGGTGTTTGATTATGGCAATGCGCAGAATATTCCGGCCGCCGGCATGTCAGCTGAAATGCGTGACAGCTTTTTGAATATCGCCAAGGCGCTCGAAGAGGCTCAGGCCAGTCTGGCGCGCCATATTGGCAAGGCGAAGCGCGATTAAACCGCGTTTATAATTCCAGTGGAATTTCCGGTAAATGTGACTTTTGGGGATTGCGGGGGGCGATGTTCGTCTCTATAAGCCGCCTCTCTTAAGGGTGACATTCGCTGTTTTCCTTATGTTTTGGCGGAGCGTGGCGCAGCCTGGTAGCGCACTTGACTGGGGGTCAAGGGGTCGCAGGTTCGAATCCTGTCGCTCCGACCATTGAAATAAAAAGGGCATCCTTGAAAAGGGATGCCCTTTTTATTTCAAATGTCTGCGCAACAAGCTTCGAACCGTGAAAGGTTCGGCGAGACCCAAAAGGGCGCCCATACTAAAGATTGGGGCCGAAGGCGCCCCGAAGGGGTAAGCATCTTTAAAACGATGCGCATCTATCCTGTCGCTCCCACTAAAATGCGTCGCAAAACGACACCGTAGCGTCTTGTCAGCTCCATCCCCACATCCGGTTCTTCGAATCATCCAAGGCTTGCGAACGCTATATGTTCGCTTGCGTCAAACCCCTTATTAAAGGGAAAAGGTGAGATTACGGCGGCCCCAACAGCGCATCAATTTCTGCATCGCTCAGTTCGCCACCCCTGAGTGCTTTATCAGCCTCGATAAGCGCCTTGGCCCGACGTTCGGCCTCAAGATAGGGCGACACGCCTGCCATCTTTTGCGGCGGAGGCGGCAGCGGCGTCACAGGCTTCGGCGCAGGCGCCTCATCCCCGGCCAGTTTGATTGCCTTGCCGATCGAAATCAGTGCCTTGGCGGCGCGATCGGCTTCCACAAAGGTGGTCGGCGTCTCGATCTGTTCATAGGCGTCGAGAAGGTCGAGGGCGAGTTTGCGCAGGCGTTGGGTGATGTCGATCTGTTCCATGCCCAAAGCATAGGGCGTCCTGACGGCGTGGGGATTAGTGCTCGATCCGCCGGTCCGGCACCAGCCAGATCAGCGCCACGATGACATAGCACCCAATGCCGGCAAAACTGTTCCAGAAAGTCAGGGTGATACCCAGGAGGTATATGGCCGTCGAGATATATCCCTTGAGATCGCTGCCAATGGCACGCCCCACCAGACTGTCCTTGCCATTTACCGCGATCAGGACCTTGACCAATATGCCGTAGGCGATCGAGGGCATCAGCAGCGATACGCCATAGATGGCCGTTGGCAAGGTGGCGAAATCGCTTTCCCCCATCCAGCGTGTGGTGAAGGGCACCAGCGACAGCCAGAACAGCAGGTGGAGGTTGGCCCACAGGGCGCCGCCATTTATCTTGTGGCAGGCATGAAGCAGATGGTGGTGATTATTCCAATAGATGCCGACATAAATAAAGCTCAGGGCATAGAGCAGGAAGGTGTGCCCGGCATTGAACAGGGCATTCAGGTCTGTACCTTCCGGCGTATGCAGTTCCAGAACCATGATGGTGATGATGATGGCGATAACACCATCACTGAAGGCTTCCAGACGCCCCTTGCCAATGGCCGGCAGCACCGGTTTCTCAACGCCGTCAGTCATCGCTTCTTTTTCCCCTTGTAATTTTCCGACCACGATATCAGCGGAATGATCGGCACGCCCCACAGGGTGCCGGCCAGAGCATAGAAGATCAGGGCGATTATCGGGCCACCACGCAGAAAACCTGCAAGCGCGGTCACAAGGCAAACGTAAAAGCCCAGCCATATCAAAATCCCCAGGCAGGTGAGGGCGCGGCGTTGCGGCAAAGTCAGGCGCTTGAGGGTATTCATGTCAGCGACGCTCGATCATTCGGGTCAGGTGGAACAGGCCGAGCAATACCGAACTGCCGGCGAAAGAAACCATCAAGATCGAGAAAAAGTGATCGCCGAGCATTTCGCTGCTCTGAATGAAAAAATTGAGCAAAACGGCGCCGAAAATGGCGATGAAGACATTGATCGGAAAGCTGAAACGGCTTTTGCTCATGGCGTTGGCGATCCAGCCGACCACAAAACCGGCCAGGGTGGCGAGGATATAGTTCTCAGCCGTCATGGCGGCGGGGTTCCTTTCTTTGGCCTTTCTTCGGCCTTTTTCCTGCGCGAAGCGCTTGAATTGCGGGCGCCGGTATGGGCAAATCGAACCTGAACCCGAAGCCGCGGCACACCTTTAGTTACAGTCAATCGACGGTAACGGCAAGGATTTGCGCAGCCGGGCAGGGACTAAAATCCGGACGGAAATCCGGAGTTAAAAGTTGGATATAGAATGACGCGTATCGTGCGACTTCCTCTCAAGTCACCCTTGGTGGCAGCCTGGCTGTTTGTGGCGGCCTTTCTGGTTCTGGCGCTGGTCTGCGTCGGCGGCGCGACGCGTCTGACGGAATCCGGGCTTTCCATCACCGAATGGAAGCCGATCGCCGGCGTTATTCCGCCAATCGATGACGCGGCATGGAACGCAGAATTCGACCATTACAAGAAAATACCGCAGTTCAGTCAGATTAATCCGCATATGCAACTGGCCGAGTTTAAAGGCATCTATTGGTGGGAATGGGCGCACCGCCTGCTGGCGCGGCTTTTAGGTGCGGTTTATCTGCTGGGTTTCATTGCCCTGTTGGTCATGCGTGAAATTCCCGGCCGGCTGATCTGGCGTTGCAGTGCATTAATCGGGCTGATTGCCGTGCAGGGCGCGGTCGGGTGGTGGATGGTGTCCAGCGGCCTGGCCGGACGGGTAGAGGTGGCGCCGGAGCGCCTGATGACCCACCTGTCGCTGGCGCTGTTTTTGATGTGCGCTACGATCTGGACCGGACTGGAGGCCCTGGAAGGTCAGAAACGCGGCCGTGGCGCCTCGGATGGCTGGCGCTGGTCGACCGGATTTCTGCTGTTTCTGGTATTCGCGCAATGCATGCTGGGGGCGCTGGTGGCCGGTAACCGGGCAGGCCTCGTTTATAATGACTGGCCGCTAATGAACGGGCACATTTTCCCGCCGGTCGAATGGGTGAAAGGCGTCGGTTACAGCTTCCTGCACGATCAGGGACTGGTCCAGTTCATGCACCGCATGAACGCTTATATTTTGCTCGTCTACGCGACAGCCTATGCATTGGTGACAGCGCGCAAAGCCAATGATGACAATCTGAAAACCCTTGCCGCGGGCTTGGCAACAGGTGTGTGGATACAGGCGGCGCTGGGTGTCACCACCCTGATCACCGTTGTGGCGCTGGGCTTCGCCCTGGCGCATCAGTTTGTCGCCGTTTGCCTGCTGGCCATGGCGGTGTGGCTGACCTGGATGATGGCGCGCGCCGATCGGTTTTTGCGCTAGACAGGCGTGGCGCTGAATGTCTGCCATGGGCCGGTGATCGCCACAGTGACGCCATTGCCCTGGATATTGGCGAACAGGGTCGAGCCGTCCGGTGAGAAGGTGACGCCGGCCCATTCCGAATGGCCGGCATCAATATTACGCGCGAAGGTGCCGATCTTGCCATCGGGCGTGACGATGCGCAGGTGGTTGTTCAGCACGTCGGAATAGCGGTCCTCGCAGACATAGAGATGACCCCAGGGCGATACGGTCAGGTTGTCGGCATAGTCGATGACGCGCAGATCGCCGGATTCGACGAACAGTTCGATCTGGCCGGGATGGTCCTTTTCGCGGTCGGTGCCTTCGTAAGGACTGGGGATATAACGCATCAACTGGCCATATGATTTCGCCCCGCCGGAGGTGCAGGCG
>CAMLIY010000202.1 GCA_946480125.1 uncultured Asticcacaulis sp. | reverse complement strand
GGCGCAGTCGAAGATGTTTCTGCAGATTCGGAAGATGACGTGCTCGAACTGACCGAAACCTACGAGGCGCCGGAATCGGTTTCTATCGGTGATATCGATGCTTACGTGCCGCCCGTAGCACCTGAACCGGCGCCCGCGCCGAAGCCGGTTGCCGCTGCGCCTTCCGTCACCGGCGGTCTGGTCAGCGAACGGACCGAATCCATTGCCGCGTCCTCCTTTGGCGCCCTGACCAGCAATCTGCTGGTGCCGCACAGCGACCGTACGCTGGAGGATGTTGCCAAGGAACTGCTGCGTCCTCTGCTGCAATCGTGGCTGGATCAGCACTTGCCGGGTATTGTTGAGGAGCAGGTTCGTCTTGAGGTCGAACGGATTGCGCGCCAATCCCGTCGATAAAAGGCGGCGCGTCGCTAAAACATAGATTTTATAAAGATCTCCTGATAATAGGGCGGCATCACAGCGGTGAGCCGCTCTTTTTCTTTTACACATTCGAGACCATGCTGGAAAAAACCTTCGATCCCGCCGCCGTTGAACCCCGTCTGTACAAAAAATGGGAAGAGTCCGGCGTCTTTTCGCCTTCGGACGCGAAGGACACCTTTTCCATTGTCATTCCGCCACCCAATGTCACCGGCTCCCTGCATATCGGCCACGCGCTGAACAATACGCTCCAGGATGTTCTGACGCGTTTCGAGCGCATGCGTGGCAAGGCGGCCCTGTGGCTGCCGGGCACGGACCATGCCGGCATCGCCACCCAGATGGTGGTGGAACGCCAGTTGGCCGCTGCCGGCAGTGAAGGGCGCCGTGATATGGGGCGTGAGGCCTTTGTCGCCAAGGTGTGGGAATGGAAGAAGGAATCGGGCGGCACCATCGTGCAGCAATTGCGCCGTCTGGGGGCTTCGTGCGACTGGTCGCGTGAGCGTTTTACTCTGGATGATGGTTTGTCGGCGGCGGTGCGCAAGGTTTTCGTCACTTTGCATCAGCAGGGCCTGATGTACCGCGACAAGCGGCTGGTCAACTGGGACCCGCAGTTTCAGACGGCGATTTCCGATCTCGAAGTTGAGCAGAAGGAGGTCGACGGTCATTACTGGCACTTCGCCTATCCGCTGGCCGATGGTGTGACCTATGACTTTCCGGTTAAGGACGAGGACGGCAACGACACGACGGAGACGCGCGACTATATCGTCGTCGCCACCACGCGCCCGGAAACCATGCTGGGTGACTCAGGCGTAGCCGTGCATCCGGATGACGAGCGCTACAAAGGCTTGGTTGGCAAGTTCGTTATCCTGCCAATCACCGGCCGCCGTATCCCGATTGTCGCTGACGAATACGCCGATCCGGCCAAGGGTTCCGGTGCGGTCAAGATTACGCCGGCGCATGATTTCAACGATTTCCAGGTCGGCAAGCGCCATGATCTGGAGCAGATCAATATTCTCGATACCCAGGCCAACCTGCTGGCCTTTGATCCGGTGCCGACCGAATATCGCGGCATGGAACGCTTTGATGCGCGCAAGGCGATCATTGCCCGCGCCGAGGAAGAGGGCTGGCTGAAACAGGTCGAGAAGACGAAGCACATGGTGCCGCACGGCGACCGTTCCGGTGTCGTCATCGAGCCCTTCCTGACCGACCAGTGGTACGTCAATGCCGGTGAACTGGCCAAGGAAGCTATTGCGGCTGTCGAGGATGGCCGAACCGTCTTTGAACCGAAGAATTGGGAAAAGACCTATTTTGAATGGATGCGTAATATCGAGCCTTGGTGCGTGTCGCGCCAACTCTGGTGGGGCCATCGCATTCCGGCCTGGTATGCCGAGGACGGTTATATCTTTGTCGCCGAGACGGAAGCTGAGGCTCATGCGCAGGCAGAGGCCCACTACGGCAAAAGAGTTGCGTTGAGGCAGGACGAAGACGTTCTTGATACCTGGTTCTCATCGGCGCTATGGCCATTTTCAACCATGGGCTGGCCGGAAAACACCGAAGACCTCCAGCGCTTTTATCCAACCCATACCCTGATTACCGGCTTTGATATTATCTTCTTCTGGGTCGCCCGGATGATGATGATGGGCCTGCATTTCACCGGCCAAAGCCCTTTCAAGCGCGTCTTCATCAATGCCCTGGTTCGTGACGACAAGGGCCAGAAGATGTCGAAGTCAAAGGGCAATGTCATGGACCCGCTCGTCCTGATCGACGAGTTCGGCGCCGATGCCCTGCGCTTTACGCTCACCGCCATGTCGGGGCAGGGGCGTGATATCAAGCTGGCCAAGCCGCGCATAGAAGGCTACCGCAACTTCTCGACCAAGCTATGGAACGCCACGCGCTTCACGCAGATGAATGAATGCGCCCGCGTTGACGGCTTTGATCCGTCGACCGCCAAACTGACGCTCAGCCGCTGGATACGTGGCGAGGTGCAGAAGACGCTGGTGGCCGTTACCGAAGCGCTGGAAGCCTGCGCTTTCGATGATGCCGCCAACGCGCTCTACAAGTTCATCTGGAATGTCTTCTGCGACTGGTATCTCGAACTGGCCAAGCCGATCCTCAATGGTGACGACGCGGCCGCCAAGGCGGAAATCCGCGCCATGACGGCCTGGGCGCTCGATCAGGCGATGATCCTGCTGCATCCGGTCATGCCTTTCATTACAGAGGAATTGTGGGAGAAGACCGGCCACACCGACATGCTGATTTCACATATCTGGCCCACATTAGATACTACCGCCATCGATGCCGAGGCCGACGAGGAGATCAATTGGCTGATCGACCTGATCAGCGAAATCCGCTCGATCCGCTCGGAAATGAACGTGCCGGGTTCGGCGCGCGCGCCTTTGTCTTTAAGTGGCGCTTCAGATGTGACGGCTAGGCGTCTGAATACGCATGAGGATTTGATCCTCTTTTTAGGCCGTTTATCAGAAGTGAAAGTCGGTGAGGCCGCTGCCGGGTCTGTGCCCTTCGTGGCCGGTGAAGCGACGGCGCATCTGGCCATCGCCGAATTTATCGATCTCAAGGCCGAACAGGCACGCCTGGCCAAAGGCATTGCCGATTTCGACAAGACGATCGATGGCGTGCGACGCAAGCTCGATAATCCGGAATTTGTCCGCAAGGCGCCGGAAGAGGTCATCACCGAAAACCGTGAACGGCTGGAAGATGCCGAAAACGGCAAGGCCAAGCTTTCGGCGGCGCTAGAAAGACTGAAAGCCGCCAGTTAAGTAAAAGCCCCGCACCAATCAGTGCGGGGCTTTTTTATATCCGCTGCGTCAGGATATCCTGCAAGACCGGCAGCGGATTACGGAACCAGCCGTGTATCCGTGCCCGTTGCGGCCAGGCGGTCAGACCGGCGATACAAACCGTCAGCCCGCAATAGATAAATACGGTGAGGGGCGCACGATGAATGAATTCGATTTCCAGCATGTTGATAATCACATCAAAAATCAACATGCCGGAGAATGTCCAGCTAACCCAGGTGAATATCCGGGCGCCCAGCGGTTTGGCCATCATGACGATCATGGCCAGGCAAGGCCCCAGGAAGTACATATCATAATCCTGTAGCCTTGGATTCAGCATAAGCGCGAAACCCATTCCCAGTAATATGCGTTCGTCGCCATTGAGCCCGCCCCAGTCACTCAGGATCAGACCGCTGATGATCATGATGCCGGTAAAGAGGACCAGTCCGATCAAACTAATCGGAGAGGTCATGCTGAAACCGAAGCTTGAGGTTAGGGCAAAAAAACTTATGCCGGGCTGCTGTTCAATAACGATTGTGTGTAAGGCCTCATGCCAGGCGTCGCCAAAGCTGCCGGATGTCAGCATGATCAATGTGACACCGCCAAGTCCTGCGGCGGCGGCGATCAGGCCTGTCATCAGGCGCTTTACCAGCGGCCGGTCTTCAAACAGCAAAACGACCAGATAGGTCAGGAACACCGGCTTGACCACCGCGCTCAAGGTGACGGCGATGATAAACGGCCAGCGGCTGCGTTTCAGGGTGATGGCGCCCAATACGACCAGGGCATGAAGTATAAAACTGATATTGCCACAACAGGCCGCGCTGCCATTGATGGCCGCCACCGACATCAGACGAAAATGAAATGGTGACCGGGGAAAGGCTTTGAAAAGCATATACCAGGTCATGATTACCATAGCCGGCACGAGGATAAACAGATACGCAACGCGCGCACCACCCAAGCCAAAAATGTCTATGAAGGGGGTGAAAAATTGTGCCACTTGAGGAGCATAAACGTAAACAGCAGGTCTTAGACCTTCACAGACAGGATGCAGGCTGTACGGGGATTGTCCTGCATTTATGTAATGCGCCCCGCAGATCAGGGCGTCAAAATCATTCAGCCACCAGCCGCCCTTGGCCCAGCGACTAACGACGTTGCCAATAAGGGGAAACAGAAAGAAAAGCGAAAAAATCCACAGATTTCGCCTGTTGCGGGTAAAACGCTGGAACCAGGTCAGGGCATCTGAAAAATAAAGGGTCATCCGTTCACCGCCGTTTCGGATTTGCGCGCGAAAAAGGCCGCGAACACAGACCGGATATAGGGAAGGCGGCTGAAGATCAGGCTCTGGCCGAGCCAGATGACGTACATGGCGAGGCCAAACAGGGCCATGGGTTCGCTATAATCGGCCAGGCCGGTCAGAGCACCGGCGAGGGCCAAGATACACAATGCCAGGATAATGCCCTGGCCGTTTCTGACCGCTCTATAGGTGTGGCCGGTGAGGTTGGCGCTTTTATCAGCCAGGATCAACAGCCCCGGTCCGAGCAGACATATATCTTCGCTCATGATGCGGGGAATAAGCAGGGTAGCAAGACTAAGGCCCAGCCAGATTCGTTCCGGTCGGTTCAGGCACAGGCCTTTAGCCAGCGCCATGCCACTGAGCGTCAGCAGGCTGGCAAAGACCAGATAGGCCAGTTTCACGCCGGTTTGCGACGGATCGAAGCCGATCAGGCTCGACCAGCCGAAGAAGCCGACTCCGGGCGTGACCTCATAGACATAATGGGAGAGCAGGGTGTGCCATTGCTGGGTCAGGGCGCCGCCGGTGAGGAGGAAATGGCCAAGCGGCAGAAGGCCCAGACATGCGCCCGCCGCTATCAGACCGATGCGGCGAATGAGGGGCATATCCAGCAGCAGGATAAGGATCAGACAGGTCAGGAAGGTCGGCTTGACCCACGCGGCCAGCGCCACGGCCGCGATAAACAGCCACGGGCTGATCTCGATCGCCAGAGCGCCCACAAGGACAAGGCCATGCAGGATGACGGCAATATTGCCGAGCATGAAGGCGCTGCTGCTCAGGAAAACGGCAAAGGGGAGTTTGTCACGCCAGTTGCCGGGTGTCTTGCTGGCGAAGAGGGGGAAATAGATCAGGGCCGCCGCCGCGGCCAGGTAAAAAACCAGATAGAGTACCAAGAAGCCAGGCTCTGTCAGGATGCGCTCGAAAAAGGCCGCAACCTGGGCCACGCCCGGTAAATAAACGAAACTGGCCGCGCGCATTCCAGGGCATTGCAGATCCAGCGCATAGATTGGCGCTCCCTGCAACGCTTTAAGCCCGGCACAGGCGACGGACTGGTATTCGGAAAAGATATATTTTGACCGATAGAGTTTGGCGATGATGCCGACGATCAAGGGCAGGAAGAAAAGCACGGGCAGCCAGTATAGGGCTGGCGCCAGGGCAGGCGAAGTGCGGC
>CAMLIY010000201.1 GCA_946480125.1 uncultured Asticcacaulis sp. | reverse complement strand
TGGGCCTTGGAAACACTGGACATTCGCAACTTTTCAAGCGATAAGCGCGGCTTTCTTGACGATACCCCCGCGGGCGGTGGCCCCGGTCAGGTCCTCAAGGCGGATGTGATCGCACAAGCTCTTGATTCGATGGAGCTTAATGATCGCCCTCTCGTCTATATGAGCGCGCGTGGCAGGCCCCTGACACAAGCGAAGGTCAAGGAATGGGCTATCCGCCCAGGACTGATTGTCCTGTGCGGCCGGTTCGAAGGGGTGGATCAGCGGGTGCTTGACAGCCGCGGGTTCGAAGAAATCAGCGTTGGCGATGCCGTCCTTGCGGGCGGAGAAGCGGCGGCGATGGTGACGATCGAGGCGGTGGTGCGACTTATTCCGGGGGTTCTCGGCGCTATGGCCAGTCTCGATAATGAAAGCTTTGAGGATGGACTCCTGGAGCAGCCGCAGTTCACAAGACCGCGGACGTTCGAGGGCCTCGACATCCCCGAAGTGTTGTTAAATGGCGACCATAAAAAGGCTGCCAAATGGCGACAGTCCATGCGAGAGGCAACCACGAAGGAACGGCGTCCTGATCTCTGGGCCGCTTATCTTTCCAAATCACAGCTAAAGGGCAAATAAGCCTCAACGGATGCTAGCATCCATAATTATAGGAGGGTTCATATGAACCTGTTGCAACAGATCGAGGCCGAAGAAGTCGCAAAGATGCGCGCTTCCAAGACCTTCCCCGAATTCCAGCCCGGCGACACCCTGCGCGTCAGCGTCAAGATCAAGGAAGGCGAGCGCGAGCGCGTCCAGGCCTTTGAAGGCGTCTGCATCGCGCGTTCCGGCGCCGGCATCAACGAAACTTTCACGGTCCGCAAGATCTCGTTCGGCGAAGGCGTCGAACGCAAGTTCCCGCTGCTGTCGCCACTGATCGAAGGCATCGAAGTCAAGCGCCGCGGTGTCGTCCGTCGCGCCAAGCTGTACTATCTGCGCGATCGCCGCGGTAAGTCGGCCCGTATCGTCGAGCGTTCGATGAACTCGACGCGCGGCTCCAAGGGCGCTGAGCTGCGCGCCGCCATGGCCGCCGCTGAATCGTCGGGCAATGCCGACGCCGAAAGCTAAGACCTGCTAAAATTGAAAAGAAAGCCCGTCCTGGCAACAGGGCGGGTTTTTTCATGTCAAAAACTCGATGGCGTCGAATCCGGTCCGTAATCGCCGGCGTTCAGGCCCGGTGCCGGCGCCAGGCTGGACGACGAGGCCGAGCTTTCCGTGCCCGACGGCAGGATCTGCTTGGGGAATTTCAGCAGGTCGCGGACATCGGTTTCCAGATCTCCCGGCAGCCCCAGGTCTTCGCGAATGAAGTGGTAGGCCTTGTTGCTGGTGCAACTGCAAACGCGCAACTCATTGTTTTTGTTGCGCCAGATGATCAGTGGATAGGCGACATTAACGCGGCTGTTACGCAACAAGGGCGCCAGCTCGGTGATGAATTCGCGTGACGCCCAGACCACGCCGGATCGCGCCATGTCGTCATCGGCCACGGCGATATTTTCCGCCTTCCAGCTCTCATTCGGCGTGTTACGCCATTGCTGATAAAGCGGCCAGCTCCGGTTCAGCCATAGCTCGGCAATGGTCGAGCGTTCTTCCGGCGTCGATTGTTTGGTGGCACCATTATCGGCCAGAGCGAAAGGCACGACACGGGTTTCGATGCCCCCGGCTTGCAGGCGCGGAAATTCGATCTCTTCATAGGCGCGGCAGGGGGTACAATTGCGAAAGGTAACGAGATAGACCCAGCGCTTGGCCACCGGCTGAGTGACGGCGGTAGCGACCCCCGAAGCCGGGCCGGTGGTCAGCACGGCTTTCTCGAAATCGGGCGAGACGTAATCGGCGCGGTCAAGCAGACTCTGTATGGCGGCGATATCGGCCGGCGCGGTGATGGTGACAGGGGCGTAGCGCTGGAACTGATCCCAGTAAACCCAGTAGCCCACGCCAAACAGCGTAGGCAGTATGACCACGAGGGCCATGGCCCACAGCAGGAATTTCCGGCTCATTCTCACCCCCGTAAGCCTATCCACAACACTTAAGCGCGATCGACTATAATCCTTAACGCCTCCCGCGAAAAGCCATCATGGTTAATATTAAAACGCACGGTAAATTGCCGAAACGACTGCCGCTCTCATATGGCGACTAGTGTGGCAGGCACAGGGCGAGAAGCGCAAAAAAAACACTCAAAAGCGTAACGATCCACAAGCACATATAGGGCGCCATAGCCATAGGTCGGCGGCGATCTGAACTCACCGGCGATGGCGCGAGAGAGGCGTTCTGAAGGCGCGATTGGTGCGAAGCATCGGGCATGGCCCCTGTCATACAGAGCGCCATCCGCTTTGCCAAGCCGTATACAATGACAACTTAATGACAGACTTGCCGGGATGAACCAAAGCGGTTTACGAAACAGGGACAGCAATACGGGTGCCATGGCGACACTTCATATCATCGACGAACTGATTTATGAGCGCGCCCCAAAGCTGGTGCGGTCACCGGTATGGCCACTGGCCAAGCCGCTGCTATACCTGATCCTGGGCCGTCATAAGGCGGTCCGCATGGCCGATGCCATCGCCGCCATGTCTGGGGCGGGGGCGCTCGATTATGTCTCTGACCTATTATCGCTTGAGGTGGTCAGCCGACATCTCGACCGCTTGCCGGCAAAGGGCCGTTGCCTCGTGGTTTGCAACCATCCGACGGGCATAGCTGACGGTATCGCGGTCTATGACGCCATATTGAAGCGGCGGCCGGACGCCATTTTTTTCGCCAATGCCGATGCCTTGCGGGTCAATCCCCGCTTCGCCGAAGCGCTAATTCCGGTCGAGTGGGTCGAGGCCAAGCGGACACGCGAAAAGACACGCCTGACCCTGCAAGGCGCGAAGGACGCGTTTGAAAGCGAGCGCTGCGTGGTGATGTTTCCGGCCGGACGGCTGGCGCGACGCAATGCGCAAGGCCAGCTGATCGATCCGCCCTGGGCGCCAACGGCGATTTCGCTGGCGCAAAAATATGACGCGCCGATCGTGCCGATCCATGTGGCCGGGCCTGACAGCGTCTGGTTTCATCTGTTCAATCGCTTTTCTCAGGAGCTGCGCGATATCACGCTTTTCCACGAACTGCTGAACAAGGCCGGCAAGCGCTTTGATCTGACGGTCGGACCAGTGATCAATCCCCATACCGAGGGCCTGGATACCGATCGCCTCAAGGCCTATGTCGAGTTGCAACTGCCGGACGGGCCGGATAAGGTTTTTCATGCCTGAATCCCTTGATCTTTCCCTGCCGCACAGCCTGTATCTGCCCAACGAAGCCGCGACCATGGCGCTGGGCGGCCATATCGCCCCATGGCTCAAGGCCGGTGACGTGATTTATCTGCAAGGCGAACTCGGCATGGGCAAGTCATCCCTGGCACGGGCGATCATCCGTGCCCTGACGACGCCTGAACAAGACGTACCCTCGCCGACCTTCACCCTGATGCAGACCTATGATGGCCCCCGTTTCGAGATCGCCCACCTCGATCTCTATCGCCTGAAATCACCGGAGGAATCCTACGAGCTGGCGCTGGATGATGCTCTGCCGCACAGCGTCCTGCTGATCGAATGGCCGCAGCGGCTGGAACATCTGGGCTATACCGACCGGCTTGATATCGCTCTGGAAGCGTCGCCGCAGGGCGGCCGCCAGGTCACGCTGACACCGCAGGGAGCTTTCAGATGAGCGACCGCGAAAGCCTCATCCAGCAATTTCTGGCCGAAGCCGGCTTTGCCGATGCCGTACGCCATGCTTTGCCCGGCGATGCCTCGACGCGCCGCTATGAACGCCTGATCCGTGCTGATGACCAAAGCTTTATGCTGATGGATCAGCCCCCGGTCGATGCCCGTCCGTGCGCCCTTTCGGACACGCCGCAGGACCGCCAGGCCAAGGGCTATTTCGCGCTGGCCAGGCTATCGGCCGGGCGGATCGAAGCCTTTGTGGCGGTGGCGAATTACCTGCGCGCACAAGGCCTTTCGGCGCCTGAGATCATCGCTTTTGATGCCGCTCATGGGCTGCTGATCAGCGAGGACCTGGGCGATAACCTGTTAGTTTCCCTGATCGAAAAGGGTGAGCCTGAAGCCCCGCTATATCTGGCCGCCATTGAGGTTCTGGCGAAGCTGCATTCGGGATCGCCGCCCCATATTCTGGATGGCGGCTGGCCATTGCTGGCCTATGATGATCTGGCGCTGAAAACCGGCGCCGATGTCTTTACCGAGTGGTATCCGCAGCATGACGGAATGACATCCCTGAGCGATCAGGCTTTGGCGGATTGGGAGACCCTGTGGGCGCCGCGCCGGCAACGCGCAGAGGCGGGCGCCACCGTCTTTATTCATCGCGATTTCCATGCCGAAAATCTGATCTGGCTGCCAGAGCGTGAGGGCGTCAAACGCGTCGGCCTGATCGATTTCCAGGACGCCTTGCGCGGCCATCCGGCATGGGATCTGCTGTCCCTGTTGCAGGACGCCCGCCGCGATGTGCCGGAAGCGCTCGAATCGCAAGGCCTGGCGCATTATTTCGCCTTGCGCCCCGCGCTTGATCAGGCCGGGTTCATGCGCGACTATTCCGCTCTGGCCACACTCAATGCGGCGCGCATCCTGGGCGTTTTCGCGCGTCTGGTCAGACGCGACAACAAGCCGAAATACGCCGCCTTCATACCGCGCCTGTGGCGCTATCTTCACCGCAATCTCCAGTCGGATAGCCTGGCGGATATGCGTGACTGGTTTATGCGTAACGGATTTGGAGACCGGCTGTCATGATACCCGAAACCGCGTTTATTCTGGCTGCCGGCCTCGGCACGCGTATGCGCCCGCTGACCGATGATCGCCCCAAGGCGCTGGTCGAGGTTGGCGGCCGCGCGCTGATCGATCATATGCTGGACCGCCTGAGCGCGGCGGGCGCGAAGCGGTTCGTGATCAATGTCCATTATTTCGCCGACCGGCTGGAAGCGCATCTGAAGGCGCGCAGCGACCTCGATATCATCATTTCCGATGAGCGCGACGCCTTGCTGGAAACCGGGGGCGGCCTTAAAAAAGCGCGGCCTTTGCTGGGCGATGATCCGATCTGGGTCGCCAATATCGACAGTGTGTGGCGGGAAAGCGCGCCCGATGGCACGGCGCTGAAAGCCCTGTGTGATGAGTGGAAGCCGGACGAGATGGACGCGGCGCTCCTGGTCACGGCCATGGCAACCAGCCAGGGCTTCGACGGACCCGGCGATTTCTTTCTTAATAACAGCAAGCTCGCCTTCCGGGGTGAGGCCTCTTCGGCGCCGTGGAACTATATGGGCGTCCATATCACCAAGCCGCACATTGTCGATCACGAACCGGCAGGCGCGTTTTCCCTGTCCCCTTTATGGCGGCGTCTGGCCTCGGCAGGCCGTCTGCATGGCACGGTGTTCGAGGGGGAATGGATGCACGTCGGTGATCCGGCCGCACGCGATTTCGCCGAAGGGCGGATGCGCGCCTGATCTGATCCTTATGTGGCGACTGCGTTTTCCTGCCGATTATTTGCCGGGTTAGACGCATAGTTGTGGTTTCACAGGAGACCTATCATGGCGACACCTCACTCTCGTCTGCCGGAAAAACCGGGTGTGTGGAACCATCTGCGCCTCGTTATCGTCCTGGCCCTGGCGG
>CAMLIY010000200.1 GCA_946480125.1 uncultured Asticcacaulis sp. | reverse complement strand
GCCTGACGCCCGGCACCGTTCTCAGCGAAGCGGATCTGCTGGCGCTCTATCGCGGTCTGACGGAGGACCAGCTCAAGGGCGCCATGCTGCCGCGCCTGGGCCGCAACTATCTGCTGGATGGTGATTCGAAGCAGAATATCGGCGTCATCTCGATGGAATACCGGCCGAACGATGATCTTCGCTTCACGCTCGATATCTTCGGCGGCAAGGCCGAGCGCGATGCGCTGCGCACGGACATGATGTGGGCCGTCCGTTCGACCGGCGCTAATGACGGCTATAACAACGGCATGATCCCGCTCAACATGCAGGTTGATTCCAACAATGTCGTGACCTCGGGCACCTTCGCCAATTCGGCCTTCCTTGCGGAATCGAACCACTATGTGGACGATACCGGCATTGCCAGTTTCAATGCCGGCATGAACTGGAAGATCAATGATAAACTGACCTGGGATGCCGAGCTGGCCTATACGCACTCGACCTATGAACGCGACGTCACCTTCCTGAAGTTCCTGACGCCGACCGCCACCGATATCACGGTCACCTACAACAATGCCGGCGGCACTGACATTCCGACAATTAATCCCAATGTCAATCTGAACGACCCGAATCTGGGCTGGCGCACCTTTCAGATTCTGCTGCAACGTGACAAGCGTTATGTGGACTCCAAGTCGGCCCACACCAATCTGAACTTCGTGCTGAATGACAACTGGACCCTGCGCGGGGGTCTGGCTTACGACAGCTATGTCCGCAGTATCGACATTCATGACAATTCGACCGCATACTCAAATGCGTTCAAGGCGGCGATTCCCGATGCGCAGCTTGGCGGTTACCTGTTGCCGATGACTGTCTCCCATTACATGGATGGCGTCAGTGGCACCGGTTACACCAGCTTCATCGTGCCGAATTTCAGCAAGATCGAGGCGGCGACCGACTATGACTCGTACCTGAACGCCGACGGCACGATCTCGACCGGCAACACCTATAATGGTGCTGGCGCCGGCTTTATCGAGGAAAAGATATCCAACGCCTACGCGATGGCTTTCAACACCAGCACCCTGTTCGGCGTGCCGGTGAAGTCAAACTTCGGCCTGCGTTATCAAAATACCGACCAGACCGTGACATCGCCATCCACTGTGGCCGGTCAGATTGTCTACATCACAACCGAGCACAAATACCATGACATCCTGCCGTCGTTCAACGCCGTGGCGAATGTTACGGATAAGCTGAACCTGCGTGTCGCCGCGTCGAAGACCATGACGCGCGCCAATCCGTCGCAGATGACGTCGCAACTCAACTATTCCGATCCGGGCGGGCAAAACGCCAGCGCCGGCAACCCGGCTCTGCAACCCTACTACTCCAACAATTTCGATATTGGCGGTGAATATTATACCGGTGGCATCGGCTATGTTGGCCTGACCTTCTTCACCAAGACGATCCGCAATTTCACCACCTCGGTGCCCAGCGTAACCAATTTCCAGTATCTGGTGGATAATTTCGGTGTCACCTATGACGGGCTCGGCAGCCAGCAACAAACGGCGATCGCCACCCAACTGGGTACGAGCACAGCCGCTCTTTTAGCTGATCCCAGCCTGGTCAACGCCCTGCCGATCAACTTCTCGCAACCGGTTAATTCGAGCGACAAGCTCAAGCTGGACGGCGCCGAATTCATGTGGGTTCAGCCGCTTGATTTCGTTCTCAACGGCCTGGGCTACAGCCTGAACTATACCCATTTCACCTATAATAATCGCGGCCTGGCCCTGGGCATTCCCGATTATACTTACAACCTGACCGCCTTCTACGAGAAGGGTCCGTTCTCGGTACACCTGTCCTATGCGGATGTCAGCCGCACCACGATCGGCCTGATGCCTTCGGCGAACAGCGAAGCCTATGACTGGTATGGCGCCGAGCGTCATCAGATCGATCTGTCGGCCTCGTACAAATTCAAGCTGTACGGCCTCGACCAGAGCATCACGCTTGATGCGGTCAATCTCGACAAGCAGGGCTACCGTAACTACTACACCATGGAGAACGTGCCCTATAGCTACAATAACCCTGGCTCGACCATCTATATCGGCTGGCGCGCCCAATACTAAATTGTAACCGGCGGCGGCGTCTCCAGCGTCGCCGCTATCTTCTTCTCCCGGGCGCAAGCGTTTTGCGTTACACCTTTGGGCGGCGCTCCATAGAGGCGACCGCCTTTTTTTCACTTTCCGGCCTGTGGTCGTCGGTCTTTGGGGGCGGCGCTTTTGTGGCCGGTGCTTTTATGGAGTGTCGTTATGCGCCTTGCCGCCCTGTTATCCCTGGTGCTCCTGTGGTGCGTGCCGGTTCATGCTCTTGCCGAAATTCCGCACTTGCAAGCGCATGGCGCGACGAAACAACTGGTCGTGGACGGCAAGCCGTTTTTGATCCTGGGCGGTGAACTGGCCAATTCAACAGCGTCCAGTCTCGATTATCTCAATACCAAATGGCCGACCCTGACATCCGTCGGGCTCAACACAGTGATTGCGCCGGTGGAGTGGGACCAGATCGAACCACAACAAGGCACATATGATTTCACCGTGCTCGACGGCCTGATCAAACAGGCCCGGCAGAACGACGTCAAGCTGGTGCTGCTGTGGTTTGGCGTGTGGAAGAATTCGATGTCCACCTACGTGCCGGCCTGGGTAAAGCGCGATTATACCACCTATGCGAAGGCCCAGGATGACAAGGGACAGCCGCAGGATATCCTGTCACCGTTCGATCCCGACACCCTGGCCGCCGACGCCCGCGCCTTTTCGGCCGTGATGGCGCACCTGAAGCAGGTGGATACAGCCCATACCGTGGTCATGGTCCAGGTCGAAAACGAGATCGGCATGTTGCCGGTGGTGCGTGACTATAGCCCGCAGGCGCAGGCCGCCTGGAACGGGCCGGTGCCGGCCGAACTGATCGCTTATCTGAAAGCGCATCAGGCCACGCTCGATCCATATGTACGGACCTTATGGCAAGCGAGCGGTCTCAAGGACAGCGGCACGTGGGGCGAGGTTTTCGGTGAGTCCATCCAGGCGCAGGAGGTCTTTCAGGCGTGGTATTTCGCCGCCTTCGCCAATGGCCTGGCAAGAGCCGGCAAGGCGCAGTACCCGTTGCCGATGTATGTCAATGCCGCCCTGATCCGGCCCGGCAAGGCGCCGGGGCAGTATCCGAGCGCCGGGCCTCTGCCGCACCTGTTCGACATCTGGAAACCTGGCGCACCTGACATTGATATCCTGGCGATCGATATGTATTTTCCGAATTTCATGGAATGGGCCGATAAGTTCAAACGCCCCGATAATCCCTTCTTCATTCCGGAAGCCAATCAGGCGGGCAAGCCGGAGGCCGGTGCCAATGCTTTTTACGTCATAGGCCAGCTCGATTCGATCAGCTTTTCACCGTTTTCAATCGACAATATCAAACCGGAAAACAGCGGCAACTTAGCGGGCGCCTATGACGTGCTGAAGCAACTGACGCCGCAGATCCTGGCGGCGCAGGGCACGGGCAAGATGTGCGGATTCCGGCCGCGCGTCTCCTTCGATGGCGTGGTCGATGAAACGCCGCAGACCTTCACGCTCGGCGGTTACAAATTTACGGTCAGCTTTGTTGATCCGTGGACGCCGAAGGACAAGCAGGACATCGGATCCAATGGCGGCCTGATCATCCAGACCGGGGACAACAGGTTCATCGTGGCCGGAAAGGGCGTGGTCGTCACCTTTGAAGATGCGGCGCCAGAGAAGATGAGGATTGGCATTGAGCAGATTATCGAAGGCCGTTATGTGGATGGCGTATGGCGGCCCGGCCGCTGGCTCAATGGCGATGAAAGTCACCAGGGGCGTCACCTGAAACTTAATGCGGACGGGTTTGGCATTCAGCAGTTGACGCTGTACAAATTCCGATAGGCGGCCTAAGCGCACGGTGCTCTTTCTCATTGAGCGCGGACATGGTAACGATCATATGATTCCGCAGTCCTCCCTTATTTTTCGTACAGATGTCAGATTCCAGAAAGCTTTATCGCAAGATCGCCGATTCCATCGCCGCCGAAATCGAATCGGGACGATACAAGCCGGGGGATCGTCTGCCGACCGAGCGTGAGCTGGCGTTGCAATATGGCGTAAGCCGGCCAAGCTTGCGCGAGGCGATGATTGCGCTTGAAATCCTGGGGCTGATCGAAGCCAAGCACGGCCTCGGCATCACGGTATCTAACAAAAAGCAGCGTACACCGGCTTTTACCGATTCCGAGATCGGCGCCTTTGAACTGATCGAGGCGCGCCGGCTGCTGGAGGCCGAAGTGGCGGCCCTGGCCGCCACTCTGATCAGCGAGGAGCAGATCGCCGAACTGGAAGCCCTGGTGCAGCAGATGGGGGACGCCGATCCGGTCAAGGCCGAAAAGGCGGACCGTGAATTCCATATCCTGATCGCCCAGAGCACCGGCAATGGCGCCCTGACCACCTGCGTCGAGAATCTGTGGGACTGGCGTTATCATTCACCGTTGGCGCGCAATGTGCTGGCGCGCGCCGCCGGCCTCGGCATGAAGGATCGTATTTCCGAACATACCGATATCCTGACCGCGTTGAAAAACCGGTCAGTCGCAGCCGCGCGCCAGGCCATGCACGAGCATATGGACCGGGTGATCGAGCATCTGCTGCGCGCCACCGAGATTGTAGCCGTCGAGAATGCCCGCAAGGCCAGTAGCGAACGCCGCATGGCCGTGGCGACGCGCATGAAAGCCCTGTCGAAAGATCGCTGAGTCAGCGCGCCAGCCAGCCGCCATCGACGGGGAGGGTGATGCCATTGACGTAATCCGAGGCGCCGGAGGCGAGGAAGACGGCGGCGCCGGCCATGTCGGACGGGTGGCCCCAGCGGCCGGCGGGAATACGCTCCAGGATGGATTTGTTGCGCGCTTCATCGGCCTGAAGGGCGGCGGTATTGTCGGTGGCCATATAGCCCGGTGCGATGGCGTTGACATTAACGCCCTTCGACGCCCACTCATTGGCCAGCAGCTTGGTGATGCCGGCAATGCCCGATTTCGAGGCGGTGTAGGACGGCACGCGGATACCGCCCTGGAACGACAGCATCGAGGCGATATTGATGATCTTGCCCGAGCCTTGTGCGATCATATGACGGCCGCAGGCTTGCGCCAGGAAGAAGGCGCTCTTGAGGTTGAGATCGATCACCGCGTCCCAGTCGGCCTCAGTGAAATCAACACTGTCGGCGCGGCGGATCATGCCGGCATTATTGACGAGGATATGCAAGCCCCCAAGCTCGGCTAATGTCGTAGAGACAATGCGGTCGATGGGTTCGATCGAGGTCAGGTCGGCGGCGATATGGACCGCCTTGCGGCCGAGCGCCTTGACCGCTTCGACCGTCTCCGTTTCAGTCCGCGTGGAGACAATGGCGATATCAGCGCCGGCCTCGGCCAGGGCGAGGGCAATGCCTTGGCCCAGACCCTTATTGCCGCCGGTGACGATGGCGACCTTGCCGGTCAGATCGAAAAGTTTGCTCATAAGGTGTTATATCCACTGAAAAACATATGGGTGCAGGGTCGTTACGACCCTGCGTACTTTAAGCCAGCTGACAGATATCAAGCACATTCATATCGGTATAGTCGAGGTTTTCCCCGCCCATGGCCCAGATGAAGGCGTAGTTGCTGGTGCCGGCGCCCATGTGGATCGACCACGGCGGCGAGACGACGGCCT
>CAMLIY010000199.1 GCA_946480125.1 uncultured Asticcacaulis sp. | reverse complement strand
AAGCCCTGCTCGATTTCGCTGAAAAGCACCAGATCCAGATCGCCAAGGACAAGCGAGGCGATGCGCCCTTCTCGGTTGACGCCAACCTGTTACACTCGTCTTCCGAAGGCAAGGTGCTGGAAGACCCGGCCGTCGAAGCACCGGAATTTGTCTATCAGCGCACCATTTCGCCGGAAGCCGCGCCGGATACCCCGACCGTTTTCACCATGGATTTCGAGCGCGGTGATCCGGTCGCCATTAATGGCGTCGCCATGTCGCCCGCCACCATCCTGACCAAGCTGAACGAACTCGGCCATGATAATGGTGTCGGTCGTCTCGATCTAGTCGAGAACCGCTTCGTCGGCATGAAGTCGCGCGGTGTTTACGAGACCCCCGGCGGCACCATCCTGCTGGCGGCGCACCGCGGCATTGAGTCGATCACGCTCGACAGCGGCGCCATGCACCTGAAGGACGAGCTGATGCCGAAATATGCCTCGCTGGTCTATAACGGCTTCTGGTTCTCGCCCGAGCGCAACATGCTGCAAGCCGCCATCGACTACAGCCAGGAAAAGGTCACCGGCCGCGTCACGATCAAGCTCTATAAGGGCAACGTCACGATCACCGGCCGCGAAAGCCCTTATTCGCTGTATGATCAGGACCTGGTGACGTTCGAAGAGGGCAAGGTCGCCTACGATCACCGTGATGCCGGTGGCTTCATCAAGCTCAACGCCTTGCGCCTGCGTGTGCTGGCAAAGCGGGATCAACGCAGCCAGTAACGGGGCGTGGGGTCCGTGACCCCACATCTGTCTTAATCTTTTCCTGCCTTAGGCCCAAAGGGCCTTAAGCAGGAAAAGATAGAGGAAGTATTGGGGCCGCAGGCCCCAAACCCCATGACTTGACGCATTGAATCTTTGCAGCCTGTTTTGCTCTATACAGCCGCATGTACAAGGAGTGCGGCGGCATGACAGATCAGGCGTTCAATATTCTCATCAATGGCAAATCGGGCACGGTCCTCAATATGGGTCAGGCCGCGATTGAAAACGCCATCGAGACCAGTGGCATACAGGTAAAGGCCCTGTGTTTCTGCGAACCCGAAAACATGCATGACGAACTGGTGCGCCTGAGCCGTGATGCCGCGCCTCTTCTGGTCGGCGGTGGCGATGGTACTATCCGCGAAAGCGCTCGTACCCTGTCAAAGCATAACAAGGCCTTTGGTGTGCTGCCCTTCGGCACCATGAACCTGCTGGCCCACGATATCGGCATCATTAATCTGCAACAGGCGCTTTCGGCCTATGCCACAGCTTTCCGCTGCGAAGCCGTCGATGCCGGCTTCGTCAATGGCGAAATATTCCTGTGTTGCGCCAGTATCGGCACCATGCCGGAAGCCTCGGTTTTCCGCGAGGAAAGCCGACAGGGCAATGATCTGCTGCTGATTCCGCGCATGTTCGTCTTTGTGCTGCAAAACCTTGAACAGAATGACGGCCGCCGTATGTCGGTGAAGATCGACGGCGGCAAACACCATATCCGCACGCCGGCGCTGGTGGTCTCCAACAACCGTTTCGCCGAAAGCTCGATCTGGACCCAGAGCAATTTCAAGCGCGCCAGCCTGACCGGCGGCGAACTGGCGGTCTATGCGCCGGAGACCCGCACGCACATTTCCCGCCTGCGTTTCCTCACGCGTCTGCTGGTCGGAAACTGGCTGAAAGACCCCGACCTGAATGAGATGACCGGCCGGCGCATCACCGTAAAAACGCGTCAGCGCCGTGATCCGGTCTCGATCGACGGCGAGGTGATGGAGCTGACCGAACCGCTGCGCTTCAGCCTGAAGCCAAAATGCGTCAAGCTGCTGATCCCGCAGGCGGCACAATGACAGCAAAACAGTGGCTGGACACCCGGATCAGGCGTTTGCCTGCGCCGCTTCGTCAGGAATGGCGGGCGCTGCTGTTGTTTGCTGTCATTCTCCTCCTGGCGGCGTGGCTGTTCTTCGAAGTGGTTGAGGATATGGTGTGGGGTGATCCCTTCGCCGGTCCCGATCAAGCCACCTATGCGTTTCTGCAAGGATTCCGCACAGCGGGACTGGATCGCTTTCTGATCGGCGTGACTGAGCTGGGCGACACAATGGTCGTGGTCTCAGTGGCGGCGGCCGTGGCCTTGTGGCTGGTATATAAACGCGCCTGGCACACCCTGGCTTACTGGCTTATGGCGACCGGCGGCGGATCGCTGATCAATTCCGCCATCAAGCTGGCTTTGCAACGCGCAAGACCGGGCGACATGCACTATAATGGCGTCAGCGTCTTTTCATTCCCCAGCGGTCATTCAACCACAAACGCTGTGCTATATGGCTTTCTGATCATTATCATGTCACGCAAGCTGCCTTTCGTACTGCGTATTCCGGTGGTTATAACGCTCGTACTTTTCGTGGGCCTGATTGCCTTTTCGCGCCTCTATGTCGGCGCGCACTGGTTATCAGATGTCGCCGGCGGGCTGTTTTTCGGCTCGGCCTGGCTGGCCCTGCTGGGTCTTTTTTATATGTGGCGCCCCGCAGAACCCGTTGAGCCGCTGAAACTTCTGGCGGTGGCGGTGGCCGCACTCATTATTGCCGGGGGTCTCAATATTGTCTTCAATCACAGCGCCGATATGACGCGCTATGCAGTCCACAGGCTTGTTACGTGAAAATTGCCCATATCTCAGACCTGCATTTTGGTGCCCATGACCCGGTGGTGCGCGATGCCCTATTGGCGCATCTGATCGACGCCAAACCACATCTGGTCATTGTCAGCGGTGATATTACCCAATCGGCCACAGATGCCGAGTTCGCCGCAGCGCGGGCCTTTTTCGATGAACTGCCGATGGAGGTCTTCGTCATTCCCGGCAATCATGACCTACCCGGCATGGACCTGACGCGTTTCATTGATCCGTTTGGCCGCTACAAACGCCACCTGATCGATGAGCTTGATCCCGAACTGGCCGCAGGACCTGTCCATATCAAGGGCATCAATACCGCCCGCCGTATCCTGCCGCACTGGAACTGGGCCAATGGGGCCGTAAGCCCGAAACAGCGCCGCGAGATCGCCAAAACGTTCGAGACGGCTACCGCTCCCTGGCGAATATTGGTGCTGCATCATCCCTTGATGAGCCCCAAGGAATTTCCACTTGATATCACCGTCTTCAATTCGAAAGAACTGCTGCAAACCATAGCCGACCAGCGCATTGATATCGTGCTCGCCGGCCACCAGCACCATGCCTATATCGAGACACGCCAGGAAGCAGCGCATAAGACCCTGTTCATCAGCGCCTCCACCGGCATGTCGACGCGCATCCGCCGCCAGCCGCAAGGCTTCAATATGCTGGAACTGACCGGCACCACCCTGCGCATTGATCAATTGCGCTATGCCGATGGCCGGTTCTCAGTGTTTGAGGCGCTTACCCATGTGAAGCCGGCGGTTTCCGGCTAGAGTTACAAATGAAACATGCTATGGCGAAAGCATGTTTTCCTTCATCGATCCACACACCTACTGGGCCTTCTTCGTGACCATGTTCTTCATGGCCATCACACCGGGACCGGCCAATCTGTTTGCTATTCGCACCGGCCTGGGACGAAGCAGGGGCAAGGTTATTGCCGCAGTGGTCGGGCTGAACTGTGCGTCGCTGATCTGGTTCATTGCCTGCGCCTTCGGTCTGCAAATCCTGCTGACCGCCTTTCCTCTGCTGTTCCAGATCGTTGCGGTGGCGGGCGGGCTATATCTCGGCGGGATGGCTTTCAAGGGTTTTCGTTCGGCGCTGGATATTAAAAATGAAAACATCCAGTCCAGCCTCACCGCAGCGCCTGACCCAAACAGGAGCTTAAGCGCCACGTTCAAAGACGGCTTCATGGTCCAGTTGCTCAATCCGAAGGTGACTTTGTTCTTCACCGCCGTCCTGCCGCCGTTTGTCGATATCCATCGCGCCGTGCCGCCGCAAATGGTGGCTTTCGCCGCTACCGCCATTGGCATGGATACGATCACCATGACGACCTATGGCCTGGCGGCCGTCACCCTGTCGCACACTCTCAGCGACCCGAAGAAAAAGCAGGTGTTCGACCTCGGCGTCTGCCTGATTCTGATGGGGATTGCCGCCATTATCATCTGGCACGCCGGCATGGAACTGCTCCGGATGTAGCGACCCCTTATGCCCGCATTACGGACGGCCTAATATTGCCACATTGACGGCACAGGTTCGAAGGTTAATATGTGTAAAAGTTTGTATGTGGGGAGTTATACCATGAAACACCTGAGCCTCGCCTTCCTGGCCGTCGCCAGCCTGACCGTATTGTCGGCCTGTGCCACGCCCACACCCTATCAACCCGTGGCAGCGACGGCTTCGCCCGCCAACCAGCGTGGCTATTCCGAGGTCCGCATCGAGGATAATCGTTACCGCCTGAGCTTCGCCGGCAATGACATGACCAAGCGCGAGACAGTGGAAAATTATCTGCTGTACCGTGCGGCGGAAGTCACCATCAATTCGGGTTATGACTGGTTTGAAGTCATCAACCGCAATACCGATGAAAAGAAGCGCGCCACGACTTTTGACGATCCCTTCATGAACAGTTTTTCGTGGCGTTTCTACGGTCGCAGCCGCTGGAGCCGTTGGGGGGCCTATGGCGCCGATTGGGGCGCGGATACAGTGGTTTATTCTCGCTATGAAGCCACGGCCGAAATCCTGATGCACAAGGGCGCCAAGCCTGACACCGATCCGCGTGCCTATGACGCCCGCGCCGTCAGGGCCAATCTGGAGCCAAGCATCATCCGGCCCGCACCGGTTGTCAGATAAGCCGACAAAAACCCTCCTGATCGCTCAGGAGGGTTTTTTCTTACCGTGTCTTTTTCGGACGAATAACCTTCGGCGTTTTGAGTCGGCGGCGGTTGATATGGTCGTCGACCTTTTCAACCACCTGTCCGGTCGGGTCCGGTTTCTCGCCTTTGAAGTAGAATTTCTGCCACGCCTCTTTCACCGCATCCGGATCACGCCGGACCAGGCTGTCATTGAATTCCTGCCGTGTTTTCGCCCAGGCGTCGAACTGCTTCTTGAAGTCCGGATCGCTTTCCAGTGACTTGATCACCGGCTGAATGTCATCCTGACCCTTATGCTGCACCACCTGGATAAAGCAGAACGGTTCGCCCTTTTTGAAGGTGACCATACCCGGCCGCGTCATCAGCCAGTTCATAGTGAACGGGAAGGGCAGCCAGTCGGTCTCGACCAGTCCGGTGAGCGGCGCTATACCATCCTTGACCTGGTTGGGCGCACCGGAGGCCTGTACGGCATAGCCCGGCGGGGTGCGGAACATATAGCCGGTGTGGAAGGTCAGGACGCCGTGGGTGAAGTGCGATGATACCAGATGTTCGAGATTATAATCCGGATCGGCGTCGCAGCTAATGGTCAGGTCATTTTTGCCGATGCCGCCGTTCCAGATGATGGTGATGTCGGTCGGGCAGAGAATTTCCCAGCCGGTGGTATTTGCCATGGTCAGCGGCAGGCAGCGATAAGGGAAGCGCGATTGAAAGCCATCCATCCAGTCGCGTTCCGGTCGGCCGGGCACGATTTCCGGCGGATAGGTGGTCATGACAAAGCACTCAAGGTCCATCGGGCAGTTCCATCGTCAAAAGGATTGCGGTAAAGGCAGTCGCATGACCGATCCCCTTTACACGCCTGAAAAACTGCTCGAAGCCTTAAATGATTTGGGCCTGAAAACAAGCACCCT
>CAMLIY010000198.1 GCA_946480125.1 uncultured Asticcacaulis sp. | reverse complement strand
TATTCCCAAGCCACAGATGGCCGAAAAGCCACAACTTTCCGTGTTTGCGGTGAGATGAGAGTAGACGAATGACTGATACATCTGCCCAGCCCCTGTTCAGGGGTGTTATTACCGCGCTGGTGACTCCTTTCAGGAATGGCGAGGTCGATTATGCGGCATTCGAAAAACTGATAGACCTTCAGATCGCGGCGGGGGTGCATGGCGTCGTGCCGGTCGGCACAACGGGCGAAACCTCGACCCTTTCAATGGAAGAGCACCGCAAAGTCGTGGAAACCTGCGTACGCAAGGTGGCAGGGCGTATCAAGGTGATTGCCGGCGCTGGCTCAAATAATACGGCGGAAACCCTTGAACTGGCGCAACATGCCAAAGTCGTCGGCGCCGATGCCGTGCTGGTGGTTGCGCCCTACTATAACAAGCCGTCGCAGGAAGGTATCTATCAGCATTTCAAAGCTTTGAATGATAATGTTCAGATTCCGGTTCTGCTCTATAATGTGCCGGGCCGCACTGTCGTCGATATGAGCAATGAGACCATAGCCCGACTGGCGAGGCTGCCGAATATCGTCGGCATCAAGGATGCGACCGGCGATCTCGAACGCATCAGTCAGCAGCGCCTGATGATTGAGGAAAGTTTCGCCTATATCTCCGGTGATGATCCCACCCTGCTGGGTTATCTGGCGCATGGTGGCCATGGCGTGATCTCGGTGACATCAAACGTTGCGCCGGCGCAGGTCGTGGCCATGTATGATGCGGCCGCTCAGGGCGCCTTCGACACCGCCCGCCAGTGGCAGGACAAGCTGATCACCCTGCACAAGGTGCTGTTCGCCGACTCGTCGCCGTCCCCGACCAAATACGCCATGAGCCGCCTCGGTATCTGCACCGATGAGGTCCGCCTGCCAATCGTCGCCTGTTCGCAAGGGGTGCGGCCATTGGTAGATCAGGCGATGGTGTTGGCGGGGCTTGAAACGGAACCAGCCTGATGGATGTTATCAGCACCTATAAGGTGATCGCCGATAACCGCCGGGCGAAGTTCGACTATTTTCTCGAACAGAATACCGAGGCAGGGATCGCTCTGACCGGCACCGAGGTCAAAGCCCTGCGTCAGGGACGGGCTAATATTGCCGAATCCTATGTCAGTATCGAAAATGGCGACGAACTGTGCCTGATCAATGCCGATATTCCCATTTACGGTCACGCCAACCGCTTCAACCATGAGCCACGCCGGCCGCGTAAGCTGCTGCTGCACCGCAAGGAAATCAGCCGCTTCATGGTGGCGATCCAGCGCGAAGGCATGACTATCATCCCGACCAAGCTGTTTTTCAATGACAAGGGGCTGGTGAAGCTGGAAATCGCCCTGGCCAAGGGCAAGAAGTTGCATGACAAGCGCGAAGCCAGCGCCGATCGTGACTGGGCGCGCGATAAAGCCCGTCTGATGCGGGATAAGGGTTAAAGCACGCCTGGAAAGGCGCCGCCGTCGATCAGCAGGCTTTGGCCGGTAATAAATCCGGCTTGCGCCGAGCACAGAAATGCGCAGGCGGCGCCAAATTCGGAGGGCTCGCCGAAGCGCTTGGCTGGTATGCCGGCTTCGCTTTGCGCTTTCACTGTCGCTATGTCGGCACCTTGTTGTTCGGCCCTGCGCGTCAGGCTGCTGATCTGCCGGTCGGTATCGAATGAGCCCGGCAGCAGGAAATTGATCGTGACATTGGCGTGGGCCACCGAACGCGCCACGCCAGCCAGAAATCCGGTCAAGCCGAGACGCGCGCCGCTGGAGAGATCAAGTCCAGACAAAGGCATTTTCACTGAGCCGGAGGTGATATTGACGATACGGCCAAAGCGTCGCTCGACCATGCCGTCGATGATCCGCTGCACCAGTTCGATCGGCGTCACCATATTGCCGGTCACGCCTTCCAGCATAGCGGCACGATCCACTTCGCGAAAATCACGGAAGGGCGGGCCGCCGTTATTATTGACCAGAATATCGACCTGCGGCAAGGCGTTTATCAAAGCCTCCTGTGTTTCCGAATGGCTAACATCACCAACGATCGGAATAATAGTTGCGCCCGTCCTGGCTTGTATTTCCGCGGCGGTGGCTTCCAGCTTGGCGTCGTCGCGGCCATTAATTACGACTGTGCAGCCAGCGCGGGCCAGTTCCATGGCACAGGCCTTGCCTAGCCCGGCGCTTGAGGCACAAACAATAGCGTAGCGTCCATTGAGTCCCAAATCCATGCTAAGTCTTATGCTCCGAAATCGACAGCAAATTACCGTCAGGGTCCTTGAACCACGCCACCTTGTCACCACCCGGCGCCGTCCAGACGCCGTGCGGGGTTTGTGCCGCGCCGAGCGCTTCATATAACTCGAATTTGACTTCCAGCGCGGTCAACGCAAATACCTTGTCGTCGATATGATTGACCTGGAAGCCGAAGACCGTATAGGGGGCGACATAGAGTTGCGGCGGTTTTGTCAGGCGTATCAGCGTTGATCCGGATCGCAGTACCAGAGCATATTCGTCCTGGCTGAAAAACGTCAGCCCGAGAACACCCTCGTAAAAGGCGCGCGCCTGATCGAAATCGCTGACGGCAAGAAAGCCCATCGGCGTGGCATCACGCAAGGGGCGGGGGCCGGCTGGGATGGATTTGGTCAGGTTGAGGCCGAGCATAAAGGCGACTCCGCAAATGATACCGCGTCAGGATGGTCTCATTCCGGATAAAAAATCAAACCGGAAGGATCAGACGGTCTCGTCCTCATCATCCTCTGCACCAAGAAATTTTGGTGGCGTGTTGTGTGCGGAGCGCGGGCGACCTACGACCGAGGCCAGATCGGCGAGATCGACAAAGGTATCAGCCTGGCGACGCAGTTCGTCAGATGTCATGGGCGGAGAAGACTTGACGGTTGAAACCACTGTGACGCGGGCACCTTTGCGCTGTACAGATTCGAGCAGGCGGCGGAAATCACCGTCTCCAGAAAACAGGACAAGATGATCGGCATGTTCAGCCATTTCCATCATGTCACAGGCGATTTCAATATCCATGTCGCCGCGCCAGCGTTTGCGGCCCTGACTGTCTGTATATTCCCTGGCTGACTTGGTTATAAGCGAAAAGCCGTTATAATCGAGCCAATCGACCAGAGGACGGATAGGTGAGTAATCGTCTCCCTCTACCAGAGCCGTGTAATAATAGGCGCGTATAAGAATGCCGCGTTTGCGAAATTCATCCAGTAGTTTGCGATAATCTATGTCAAAATTGAGTGCCTTGGCCGCCGAATACAGGTTGGCGCCGTCAATAAAAAGCGCGATACGATCAGTTGGATAAAAGCTCATGCCTAAATGCAATCCTGAAAATGTGCAGTGAAATGTCGGTCGTAAATAAAAATGTGTCAGTTTTTATTGCCTACGGATCCAACCTGGTATCGGGTCCGGTGACTGCATCGCAAGCTTTTGGCGAGGTTGTCAAGAACTTGCAGAGACGGGGACTGATTGTGAACAATATTTCACGTCTGTGGTCTTCTAAGGCTTGGCCTGATCCGGATGAACCGCCCTATATAAATGCGGTGTTGCAGGTTCAAACGGAATTGGAGCCTGCGGATCTATTATTACTTTTACATGATGTTGAGCGTGAGGCAGGGCGTATACGTGATGGTCGCCTGAATGCGCCGCGTGTGCTTGATCTTGATCTGATCGCTTATGGCGATATCGTTCTCAATGATAAAAATGGCCTGGTGCTGCCGCACCCGCGCGCTGCCGAACGGTCTTTTGTCATGGGGCCGATGACAGATGTTGCGCCACACTGGGTCCATCCCGTCTTTCACGAAACGGCAGCCGCCCTTTTTAAGATGTGCACAGTCGGCACGGATGCCTATCCTTTGGAGGCTGTGGCTTCCTGACGGACGGCACGCTGGTCGATCCACACATACAGGCCAACACCGGTGAGGACCAGTAAGGTGCCGGCTATATCAGCCAGGCCTATAGACTGGCCCAGGATCAGACCACTCAAAATCAGGGTGAAAATAGGATTGATAAAGCTGATAATAGCATTCGCTTGGGAGGAAATGCGACTGAGCGCGAAATTTGTCAGGTAACTCGGGAGTACCGTCGCGCCAATAGCCAGGCCTATCACCAGGCTAAGCAAGGGGGGAGTCATATGAATATCGCTGAGCTTGTGCACCAGCAAAAAATGAATGCCCGTTGCCAAAGCCGCGCCACTCATTGCCCATGATGTAAACAGGGAGGGGCCCATGCGCTTGATGAGCGGCTTGGCCAGCAAAAGGTAAAGCGCAAAAGCGATGGAGGATATGGTGCACCACAACACGCCACTGATGACGGTTGAACCTTGGGCGCGCAGGTCAGTTATGAAGACCAGACCCAGGCCAATGTAACTTATCAAAAAAGCCCATACAGCTTTCAGGCGCATCGGCTGTTTGAATAAGAAAGCACCGAACAGGATAACAAACAAAGGATAGGTAAACAGGATCAGTCGTTCGAATTGTGGTGACAGGGTCGTCAGGCTCTCGAAATCAGTATAACTGGCCATCCAGTAACCCAGTGCGCCAACCGCTAGTGTGCGTAGATAGAGACCGGGCTGTCGATCGATCGGGGGTAAGTTGTATGTCCCCTTGATTTTTCCTCTCACGAAGGTGATCAAGCCGAACAGGATAAAGAAGGGCGTTGCTACTGAAAGCCGCAGCGCCATCAAGGCGGAGGCATCAACGTGATAATTATAGGCGAGTTTGATCCATATGCCTTTGCTTGCGAACAGAAAGGCACCCAGCATGGCGAGAATATAACCGCCCCAGGTCACAACCCACTGATTGCGGGGCATATTCTTATTTTGCTGCTGTTCGGACATCTGAGGCCTGTTTGGCGCTCTGGTATGAGTGGCGCCCCGTACAAGGGTAGAGGCGTTATCATTGCGATTAACGCTTTTAAGCTTTTTTGCGCAAGGTCAGGCGCCCGGACTTTTGAGACACGACTTGGCAGGCCCAAATGAGTCTGGACATGATATCGAGGTGTGTAAGGGCGAAATTATTGGCGAAGTTGGAGATCATGGCCGGGCAATTAAAGGGTTTCATGAACTGGCGCAATCGCAAAAAACGGCACCTATTGTCACATTGGGTTACGTTTTGCCTGGCTTTACCTATGTTGGCCGCGCCAGCACTGGCAAAGCCTTTCATTGTGTCAGGATCTGCCTATGTGATTGATGGCGATACACTCGTGATAGGGCGGCGACACATTCGTCTATATGGTGTCGACGCATTCGAGCGCGACCAGACCTGTGGTCGCTATCCGTGCGGCCATGAAGCACGCAACGCCTTACTTGCCCTGATAAATAGCCAGCCCGTTAGCTGCGCAAAGCAGGACATGGATCCTTACGGCAGGATAGTTGCGGTTTGCAAGTCATCTGCCGGATTGGATCTGGGCGGTGAAATGGTTCGCCGGGGACTGGCTGTGGCGTATCGTCGATTTTCTATGCGCTACATTAATGACGAGGCTTACGCCAAATCAAACCACCTTGGGGCCTGGGCCCACGGGTTCGAAAGTCCGCTGAACTACCGCCGGCATTCGCGTTGATGTCAGTGCGCTGCTGTAAGCAATGTGTTGATAAAATTAGACTATTACAAATGCTTGGCGCAATTGCCTTTATTTTGCCGCATTTTTCCCCAAACGTGTTATTGGGTGCTAAAGGCGGGTGAGTGGGTGTAAAATACACCTGGCTTCTGACATTGCAGGCTACGCTGCC
>CAMLIY010000197.1 GCA_946480125.1 uncultured Asticcacaulis sp. | reverse complement strand
CTTCTAGCGCAACCCTTTGCTTCCGGCAAGCGCCGTGACGGTTTGCGGGAAACGGTCTCAGGCTTTTCCACTTTCGGCGGGTGTTTGTAGTTAAGTAAGCACCACCACCAACGCATAAGCCCGCGTCGCTCTCCTCCCCGGCATAGCCGGAGAGGTATAGGTAAGAGCGAATTTTCTTTTCTTATATCTCCCCAACTTGTTGGAGAGCCGGGCAGCCGGTGCCGGGGACCATTGCGCAGCGATGGTGGTGGGGTGTCTTGCTTCCTAAAAGTTATAAACCAGTCCCACGCGCAGATTGCGACCGGGGTCAACAACAGCGTCCTTGGTGCTGCTCGTCGCCTCGCGCATCTCGACATCGCCTATATTGCGCACCTCGGCAAACAGCGAGGTATCCGGCCTGATCTTGTACGAGGTAAAGATATTGGCCGTAACATAGCCATCGGTCGGCGTCTCGAAGGCGGCCAGGCGGTCCTTGCGGGCGTCGACGCCGCGCACCTCGAAATAGGAATCCCATTTGCCGCCCTTGCTTTCCAGCTTGAGGGTCAGGGCCTGGGGCGGAATGCGGATGATGGGCCCGATGCGGGTCTGGCCGTGAACATAATCATAGGCGACATCCAGCGCTATGGCCTGTGTGCCGAGGGTAAACAGGCGGGTATTGGCCTCAAATTCCACACCATAAAGATCGGCATCGGTCTGGACATAGTGGAAGACCGGCAGGCCGTCATCGACCGCGCCGGTAGGGCGCAGATCGATGAAGTTGTCGAAATGACTGGTATAGATGTGGGCGTCGATGGCGAAACGGTTGTCATGATCGACCAGCACATGGCCGGTCAATTCGAGCGAGTAACCGACCTCTGTACGGAAATTCGGATCGCCGATGATGAACTGGCCGGTGCCGTCATGCGGGCCATCGGCCAGTAGCTCCACATCGGACGGCGCGCGCTCGGAACGCGTCAGGCTAAGGCCGACAAAGCTGTGGTCCGAAGGCCGGTAGAAACCGCCCAATGAGGCCGACAGAGTGTTGAAATCCTTGTCATAGGCCGTGGCGGCCGAGGTCAGTTGCGTATCATCGACCCGCGCCCCGCCTTCCAGCCCCCAGGCGCCAGTATCATAGCGATATTGCGAGAAGATGCCGGCCTGTTTGGTGGTGGTCGAAGGCACGAAGGCTTCGTCACCGATGGCCTCGAAATCGCGCTTGAGGCCAGACAGGCCGACCGTACCGCTCCACTTGCCCTGGCCGTCGCGGATCAGGGCCGTGCGAAATTCGCTGCCCTTGGAAAGAAACTGCGTGCCGAACGCGCCGTCCTCGATCTCGGCATGGTCATAGTCGGAATAGCCGGCCGAGGCATCCAGGCGATTGAAGCCCGCCCAATTCAGGTTGAAAGCGCCACGCGCATCCCAGCGCGTCTGGTGCAGGTCGATGGACACATCAGAATCGATGGCGGTGCCGTAGAGATAGTCGGTCTTTTTATAGCTCAGGCCGACATAGCCGAAATCACCGACATAGCTGACCCCGGCACCGACATTCTTCATATCCTGGAAGGAATTATGCTGCTTATCGCTCGTGTCTGCCGGCAGGCCATTGGCTTCGGTATAGGCCAGGGTCTCGGCCGGCACCGGGATGCTGTAATCCGAGGTCTTGTGCTTGAAGGCATCAAAAGTAAACACCCACGGCCCTTTTCCCGCCTTGATGTCGAAGGCCCCTTGCAGACCCTGATCGACCGACGACGCCTGAAGCGTGGCCGTGCCTTCATAGCCTTTTTCCGGCGCAACCGAAGGAATGCGGTCATCGATCACATTCACGATGCCGCCGATGGCATTGCCGCCATAGGCCAGCGCCGAAGGCCCGCGCAACACCTCGATACGCTTGGCCTCGGTTGGGGAAGACGGCACCGCGTGATCGGGCGACAGGGCCGAGACATCAACCACGCCCATGCCGTTATTGAGCACCAGCACGCGGAAGCCATCGAGGCCGCGGATCATCGGCCGGCTGGCGCCCGGTGCGAAGCTGGAGGAGCGAATGCCGGGCAAATAGGCCAGCATGTCGCCGAGGCCCGCGGCGGGCTTCTGGTCGATCTGGTCGCGCGTCAGGATATCGACATGCGACATCAGCGCATCCTTTGGAATGCGGTAACCGGAGCCTGTGATGACAATTTCCCGCGGGGTGTCCTGGGGTGCGGGCGCCGTATCAGCGGCTTGGGCCATTCCGGTGGTTAGAGCCAACAGAGACAGACCGGCGAGAGGCACAGATTTGAAATGACGCATATGAAGTCCTCAGAATATTGCATTGCGGCAATTGTTATGTAATAATATAACGAGCGTCAAGACATAATGTTATATTATTACATTTTGTGGAACTTGCGAAATGCAGTGAGTCCGCCTAAATTGTAGGGATGAGCCAAAGCTGCGAACACACTCATGATCACGATCATGCCCAGACGCCCATCGCGCGCGCGTCACGTTTGGCAGATGCGCAACGGATGTGTATCGACGCCGGTGAGCGCATGACATCTTCGCGTCTGCGTACCTATGAGCTGATCCTTGAAGCCAATGGTCCGATCAAGGCTTATGATGTTATTGATCGTTTCCATCCGGAAGGCGCGGCCAAACCGCCGACGGTCTATCGCGCCCTTTCCTTCCTCGAACAGATGGGCCTGATCCACCGTATCGAAAGCCTCAACGCCTTTGTCGCCTGCGATACGCACGATCATAAGCATACAGCCGGCTTCCTGTTGTGCGAATGCTGCGGCCAGAGCGAAGAAATCGCCATTCCTAACGTGGCCGATGTCGAAATGCGCGCCGCCCAAACCGGCTTCAAGATCAACCATATCACCCTGGAAGCCCGGGGCCTCTGCCAGGCCTGTCAGGTTGCGCCCTAATTAGCGCCTGAGACAATCAACCCGCCCGAACCGAAAGATCGGGTTGTTTTTAGCAACGATAGTACAAAATGCGCTTGCCACGACTCAGGCAGCAATATTATTGCGTTTGAGATCACAATATCGCCACCAGGGCGATCCTTCCCAGGCGCAAGATGTCCACTACGCTGCAAATGCTCGACCAAGGCTCGCTCCGCCATATGCTGGAAGCCCACAGCCTTTATAAGCTGCGCAAACCGGGGGGACGGGTTGCCAATCTGTCCTACATCGATCTGACAGATATGAAGCTGGAAGGTATTGACCTGAGCGATGCCAATATGACGGGCGCCCGGCTGTACGGCGCCTCTCTGCGCGACGTCAATCTTATGCGTGCCAATCTCTACGGTTGCGACCTGCGCAATGCCGACCTGCGCTTTGCCCGTCTTGATCGCGCTGATCTGCGCGGGGCGTGTCTGCGAGGCGCCAATCTGACCGCGGCGTCACTGATCGGGGCCGATCTGCGCGAAGGCATGATCGCCTTCAAGGATGAGAAGCAGGGCCTGCGCCTGATGAAACATGAAAAACGTTCCGGTGAAATGGATCACGCCATATTCAGCGGCGCTGACCTTTCCGGCGCGCGGATGAATGGCATGCAGGCGATTTCAGCCGATTTCAGTGATGCCAATCTCAGCGGCGCGATCATGTCACAGGCCAGGCTGCGCAAGGCCAATCTCAGTGGGGCTAACCTGACCGGCGCGGACCTTATGGGCGCCGATGTCGCTGGCGCCAACATGACAGATGCGATCATGATCAATGTTACGACATCGGGTTGCAATCTGCGCGAAGCCGATACCACAAGCATGCTGGGCGAACCGCAGGACGTTTTCATCGATGAGCGGCCCTTGAGCGCATTTGTGGCCTTGCATGAGGACTGGGCGAAAACCGGCGGCGCCAAGGGCAGCCGGCAAACCCTGTCCGGCGTCGATTTCCGCCTGGCCGGCGACATGCGCAAACGCGTATTGACCATGCTGGAGGCCGATGGCGCCATCCTTTTCGGGCTGGATCTCAGCGGTATCGAGCTTCAGGGCGCCAACCTGGCCAATGCCGACCTGCGCCGCTGCAACCTCTCCGGCGCCGATCTGCGGGGCGCACGGCTGATTGGCGCGAAATTAAATCATGCCAATCTCACCGGCGCCAATCTCGGTCCGCTTGATCTGGGTGGCGGCCGGCTGATGCGCAGCGATCTCTCCCGCGCCATTCTCAACCATGCCAATCTCTCCAATGCCGACCTGACCCGCGCCCGGATGCTGGAAGCCGTCACCGAGCATGTCACAGACAAGGGCTGCAATTACATGCTGACGGAACGCGCCTAATCGGCTCGCGCTAGGCTCTTTCCTCTTTTTTTTGTTAAGAAGATACCTCGCAACGGCTCGGGCGGGCGCTATGCCGGTTATCCGGTTGCGCTTGCCAAATTTCATGAAGAAATTTGAAATTCGAGTTTCTCGAACGACTAAAACCAGCGTCTAGCTTTGAAATAGGCCAGCATGCCGATGATGATGGCAATCATCAGCGCACACACGGCCTCAAACGCATAGGGCTGATGGAGGAACGGCATGTGGTCGAAATTCATACCGTAGATACTGGCGATCAGGGTCAGAGGCAGGAAGATGGCGGAGACGATCGAGATCACCTTGACGATATTATTCTGCTCGACATTAATCAGCCCCAGGGCGGCATCGAGCAGGAAAGCGATATGGCCCGATACATGACTCGAATGATCATTCAGACTGGCAACGTCCTGGCTCATGATGCGAAGCCGATCATGAAACTCCTTCAGGTCCATGGCTTTACGGAGGCCGACAACCTGCCGCTCAAGCCCGGCCGCAAATACCGTCAGACGTGCCAGAGATATCAGGGAGTCCCGAACCTTGGCGATATCATTCTGTGCTGCGCCCAGGCGGATCAGCACATTTTCAAGCTTGGTCCGGCGCTTGCTGGTAAAGACCTCTTTTGACAGCTCATCTATGCCGTGGCTGGTTTTCTCGATCAAATCAGCCGTGCGATCAATAATGACATCGATGAGATTGAGAAAGGTTGTGGGGCCATCGGCGCAATGCCCCGGCTGCTTTTCAAGCTGATCCCCAAAAATTTTGAACGAGGCCGGATCGATATAGCGAATGGTGACGAGACGTCCGCCGGTCAGGACAAAAGTCACCGGGCCGGCCTGCAATTGCGCCAAGCCACCGAAATAGGCGACCTGCGCCGTCATGAAGGCAGCGCCTTCTTCGAGATAAAGCCGGCTGGAGGCCTCGATCTCATCCATGTCCTCGCGCGTCGGCAACAGAACACCGAGTTGCGCTTCCAGTGTTAGCTCTTCATCGCGGGTTGGATTGAAAAGATCGATCCATGTGGTGTGCGGATCGAAATCACCGGCTTCGGCTTCGAGGTGAAATCCCTGCGAATGGAGTGTCAGCACGCAATATCCCCCTGGCGGTCAAAAGCTCTGTAGCTTTAAAGGGATTAGGCGTAAAGACCTACTTCTTGTGAGTAGACTTGCGCACCGTAGCTTTCGGTGTCTGGGCCTTTGATTTCGCCTTGGCTGATTTCGGCTCAGGCTTGACGACCTTCTTGGCCGAGGCATGGCCGGCAGCGGCATTATCGGAATCGATTTGCGCCACCAGCTCGGCTGCGGATTTGCCACGCACATGCGCCGATACGGTTACAGGCTTCACAGCCGCGAAACCCTTGCTATTCCCCGGCGCCAGCGCCGCTTTAAGATCAGCCGGCATATTGTCGGTATCCGCAGAGGCGACCTCCTGATTAGGACGCCCCGTCGAAGGCGTGGTGTCGGCCTGCGCGATGGTGGAGACATTATCA
>CAMLIY010000196.1 GCA_946480125.1 uncultured Asticcacaulis sp. | reverse complement strand
ACTGATAGCCCCCGAGCGCCCAGATGATCGCCACCACCGCGGCCAGAAAACCAAGACCGATGCCGAGGCCGCGCAGATAGCGCTTCGCAACATCGCCGTTAAAGCCGAGCGTGCGTGGCCCTCGCCGTTCAAACAGCCAGGCCCACAACAAGAAGACGCCTATGATCGGCCCGAACATCAATAGTTGAAAGACATCGCCCTGCCAGGTCGTGCCCGGCACCAGCGGAATATGGTATATAATGGCGATGATCGCGCCAGGCATGGTCCCCAGCAGAATAAAGAGGGCGCTTAAGGGGATTGAAAAAGCCGTCCATGTCCGGCGATGACGCTCGGTGCGGGGTGCGTAAAGTTCGATGCCGGCCATGACTGCCCCTCTTGACTATACCGCTAGAGCTTAAGCCCGAAGCGCGGTCCAAAAAACACCATCCCGGTATATAGCGCAATCGTTAACACGCAGCCACTGAGCAGCGCTGGATAAAAGCCGACACCCCGCCGCAGCAGGCAGGGTATCAGCAAAAACATCGGCAAGGAGGGCAGCACGAACCAGAAGGTGCCTTCGGCGTGGGCGGCCATGCGCGCGATGTCCCTGGTATCGCGCCACAGCCATAGCATCCCTAGGATCGAGATCAGCGGCAGCGAGGCGACCAGCGCGCCGAATCCCGGCCAGCGCTTGGCGATTTCGGAGACCGCCGCAATGATGATGCCCGACAGCAAGGCCTTGATCGCCAGATACAGCATTACTCGCCCTTCTCGGCTTTCTCTTTGGCCAGAGTCTCTTTAGCGATTCTGGCCAATACCCGCCCACGGCCCTTGGTCAGGGCGGTCACCACTCCGCGCCAGGTGCGGATTTCCTGTTCGGTCAAATTGGCGCGATTGAGCGACGAGCGCAAATTGCGCACCATCGAAGGCCGCTTGGCTTCCGGGAAGAAGAAGCCGGAGATATCCAGTTCACCTTCCAGGTGCTCATAGAGTCCGACCAGATGTTTCATCTCAGCCGGCGGGTCTTGATTCCTGGTGAAATCGGCCTTGGGCGCATCCATGATTTGCAGCCGCCATTCATAGGCGACAATATTGACCGCCTGCGCCAGATTGAGCGACCAGAAGCGCGGATCGACCGGGATGGTCACAATATAATGGGCGTGAATCAGATCGTGCGTTTCCAGCCCTGTGCGTTCGGCCCCAAATAGCAGGCCGGTCTTGAGGCCCTGCCGCGCCTTTTCCATGCCGTCGGCGGCGCATTCCCGCGGCGTGATGACCGGCAGATTAACCTCGCGGTTGCGCGCCGTCGTGGCATAGACCACCTGCAAATCGGCCGTCGCCTCTTCCACCGTGGCATAGACCTTGGCGCCATCGAGCGGCCATTGCGCGCCCGAGGCCATCGCCCAGGCCTTTTCCTGCGGCCAGCCGTCACGCGGCGCCACCAGACGCAGCTCGCTCAGGCCAAAATTGCCCATGACCCGCGCCACGGCGCCGATGTTCTCGGCCATCTGCGGCCGATCGAGTATAATGCAGGGAAGGTTTTCGTTCATAGTTGCGCTTATAGCGCGTGGCCATTCGGCGTCAAATAATGAACACTAAAGTTTTAACTTGACTATTGCTTTGATAACCTAATACTGAAGTCATAACTTCACTGTCAGAAAGGCAGCGCCATGACACAGCCCGTCGTCCATCACACCTTTATCATTGAAAAAACCTATCCTAAGCCGCCGGCGACCGTTTTCGCTGCCTTTTCAGACCCCGCCAAAAAGGCAAGCTGGCTGAGTGGCGGCCGGCAGGAGATGTCTGATTTCACCTTAGATTTTCAGGTCGGTGGCCGCGAATTCGCCGGCTATATCATGGGCGCCGACACACCCTTCCAAGGCGCGAAAATGACCAGCGATGGCCTCTATCTCGATATCGTACCGGACAGCCGCATCGTTATTGGCTCTAATATGGCGATGAACGGCACGCCCTTTTCCGGAGCCCTGCTCACCTTTGAATTCCTGGCCGAAGGCGATGGCACTAGACTCATCCTGACACATCAGGGTGCCTTCTTTGAAAATTCCGATGGTTCCGAAATGCGCCAGCACGGCTGGACCAAGTTGCTCGACCAGGTGGCGGACACGCTTTGATCGAAGCCGCCAAAGTCTTCCAGGCGCATGTTTTCCACGCATTGGGCGACGCAACCCGCCGCGATATGGTCGAGCGCCTGACGGACGGCCCGCTGTCGGTTTCCAAACTGGCCGAACCCTATGCCATGAGCCTGACCGCCGTGGGTCAACACCTCGCCATTCTGGAATCCGCCGGCCTCGTTACCACGCAGAAAACCGGCCGGGTGCGCACCTGTGCTCTGGCCCAAGCCGGACTCAACACCCTGGCCGACTGGCTGGCGGCGCGGCGATCGCCGTGGGCACGCAAACTCGATACGCTGGGCGATATGCTCGACGAATCTTAGATCTGGCGCCTACCAGTATTCGCGGATTGCCAGAAAGCCCAGCACCACCAGCGCCAATGGCAGCAGGACCAGAGCGCGGGCGGTATCGAGCCATTCCAGGCGATTAGGAACGTCATAAGCCAGAGTTTTCATTTCGGCACCTCACCATCGATTAAGCAGGGTCCGATGCAAAGCCCGGGCCATGATGCCCTGCGCAAAACACAATGTCTTCACCTTGGAATTTACCGTTTTGCGCCGCTCGCCTTTTCCGCTATAGCACCTGCCGTTAGCGGCCGGTCCGACCCTGTGCGTCCTCCGGTCAGCTCCCGTTTGGAAAAGGACTCCGTAATGGCTAAAATCAAGGTGGCGAACCCGGTCGTCGATATCGACGGTGACGAAATGACCCGCATCATCTGGCAGTGGATCAAGGACAAGCTGATCCACCCCTATCTCGACATCAATCTCCAGTATTTCGACCTCGGCATGGAACACCGCGACGCCACCGACGACAAGGTGACGATCGAAGCCGCCGAGGCCATCAAGGCCTGCGGCGTCGGCGTCAAATGCGCCACCATCACGCCGGACGAAGCCCGCGTGAAAGAGTTCGGCCTCAAGAAGATGTGGAAGTCGCCCAACGGCACCATCCGCAACATTCTGGGCGGCGTTGTTTTCCGTGAGCCGATCATCTGCAAGAACGTGCCGCGCCTCGTCCCCGGCTGGACGCAACCGATCGTCGTCGGCCGCCATGCCTTCGGCGACCAGTACAAGGCCACCGATTTCCTCGTCCCCGGTCCCGGCAAGCTGACCATGAAGTTCGAAGGCGAAGACGGCAAGGTGCAGGAATATGAAGTGTTCCAGTTCCCCGGCGCCGGCGTGGCCATGGGCATGTATAACCTCGACGAATCGATCCGCGATTTCGCCCGCGCCTCGTTCGAATACGGCATCGCCCGTAACTATCCGGTCTATCTCTCGACCAAGAACACAATCCTGAAAGCCTATGACGGCCGCTTCAAGGATATCTTCGCCGAGATCTTCGAAGCCGAATACGCCGCGAAGTATAAAGAACTGGGCCTGACCTACGAGCACCGTCTGATCGATGATATGGTCGCTTCGGCGCTGAAATGGTCTGGCGGTTTTGTCTGGGCCTGTAAGAACTATGACGGCGACGTCCAGTCCGATACCGTGGCGCAGGGCTACGGCTCGCTCGGCCTGATGACCTCGGCTCTGGTCACGCCCGACGGCAAGATCATGGAAGCCGAAGCCGCCCACGGCACCGTGACCCGCCACTACCGCCAGCACCAGAAGGGCGAAGCCACCTCGACCAATTCGATGGCCTCTATCTTCGCCTGGACGCAAGGCCTGAAGCACCGCGCCAAGCTTGACGACAATGCCGAACTGAACCGCTTTGCCGAAACCCTGGAAAAGGTCTGCGTCGATACCGTCGAAGCCGGCTTCATGACCAAGGATCTGGCCCTGCTGGTCGGCCCGTCGCAAGGCTGGCTGACAACCGAGGGCTTCCTCGACAAGATCAGCGAAAACCTTACCAAGGCGCTGGCCGCCTAGTGATCATGGGGGAAACAAACCTTCCCCCATGTGCCCCCTTTGAAGCCGTCGCATCCTTACCGATGCGGCGGCTTTATCTTTGACACAGTTTATGCCCACGCCGAGCTCAATACGGTACGATCTTATTGCGCGCCTTCTTCCAGCCATTGATCCATTTGCTTACCGCCGACCAGGTCCGCGACGTAGCTAAAACTTTCATCCTGCGCGGCATTGATAAAGGCCGTCATCGCCGCCGAATGCAGCCAGCTTCCCAGCGACACCCGCCGCACGCCAAGTTCCGCCAGTTCGCACACCGACAAGGGCTTTGCGCCCAATCCGCCCAGCACATTGACCGGCCGGTCGACGCTGCGACAAATCTCGCCTATTTCCTCGGCCGTCGAAATACCCGGCGCATAGAGCACATCGGCGCCGGCGTCCTGATAGGCCTGCAAACGTGCGATGGTATCGGCTATGTCCGGCCGGCCATGCAGATAGTTCTCGCAGCGCGCCACCAGCATAAACCGGAACGGCAAAGCCTTCGCCGCTTCCGCCGCGGCCCGGATGCGCTCCGCTGCCTCAGCAATGTTATAGATAACCCGCTCATCCCCTGTGGCGTCCTCGATCGATCCACCAACCAGTCCGGCATCGGCGCCTAAGCAAATCGTCTCCGCGCAATCCTTCGGACGATGGCCAAAACCATTCTCCAGATCGGCCGCCAGCGGCAGGTCGGTCGCCGTCGCCAGATCACGCACATGCTCAAGCACATGCTCCCGCCCGGCCTGGTAATCGCTGACACCCAGCGAGCGCGCATAACCTGCGCTGGTCGTGGTCAGGGCACGAAAACCCAAGCCCGCCAGCAGCCGCGCCGAGCCACGGTCCCACGGATTTGGGATGACGAAACAGCCCCGGTCATGCAGGCGGGCGAACTCAGCCGCCTTTTCACTTTGGCTTTTCACGGATATCTTGTCCTTATCACTTGTACTTTATGACATTCTCCGTCAAAACGCGGCAATGCCCATTCCTGCGGAATAATGACGACTGTGCCGGCAGTTTCTGTCAGCATGGCCCTTATGCAGACTCATGAAGACGCCACATGACCGATTTTAACGAACTGATCCGCACCCGCCTTCACGCCTTCCCGAAGCCGCACTTCCTGGGGGCGCAGGATCTCGATCCGCCCGATATCGCCAATCTGCTCGATCTGGCGGACGTCTTCGTCGATCTCAACCGGCAATCGACCAAGAAGCTGGACCTGCTGCGCGGCCGCACCCTGGTCAATATGTTCTTCGAGAACTCGACGCGCACGCAATCGAGCTTTGAACTGGCCGGCAAGCGCCTCGGCGCCGACACCATCAATATGAGCATGAAGACCTCTTCGGTCGCTAAGGGCGAAACCCTGATCGACACGGCCGTCACGCTGAACGCCATGAAGCCCGACCTGCTGGTGGTTCGCCACTCGGCCTCCGGCGCCGCGGCCCTGCTGGCGCAAAAGGTCGGCTGTTCGGTGGTCAATGCCGGCGACGGCCAGCACCAGCACCCGACCCAGGCCCTGCTCGATATGTTATCGATCCGTCGCGCCTTCGGCCATGTCGATGGCCTGACCATTGCGATCTGTGGCGACGTCACCCATTCCCGCGTGGCCCGCTCCAATGTCATTCTGCTCAACGCCATGGGCGCCAATGTCCGCCTCGTCGGTCCACCGACGCTTATACCCGGTGATGCCGATCAGTGGGGCACAGAGGTCTATCACGACATGCGCGAAGGCATTGCCGGCGCCGATGTGGTGATGATGC
>CAMLIY010000195.1 GCA_946480125.1 uncultured Asticcacaulis sp. | reverse complement strand
CAAAAACATCTGCGTGAAGGCGCAGGAAAACCGTCTGAACCTGTTAACCTGCGGGGTCTATGCCAATACCATCCGCTTGCTCGCGCCGCTGACCGCTTCCGATGATATCCTCGACGAAGGCCTGGCCAGGCTGGAAACCGCGCTGACCTTATAGATGCGCCATCTGGCTTCCTGAGACCGTACGGGCCAAGTATGCGTCATGGCTGTCCATCTTTTCCACCGCCTGTTTTATAGCTCCCAGAAGGCTTTGGAAGTGACGGATGGCGGTCTCGTCCGGAGTCATATCGACCATCGGGTCGTAACTGCGCGGCATAAGGCCATGGCCGGTGAACAGGGCCAGCCAGTCATCAGCGACAAAACTTTCCTCTTCATAAAGCGCCACCATGCCGCGCGCCTGGAACAGGTCGATCTTATAGGCCAATGTGTCGGGGATATCCATGGCGCGCAAGCTCTCCCATAAGGGCTCGTTATCGATGCGGTTGAGCTTGTAATGGGCGATCTGGTAATCACGAATCCGCTCAAAGCTCTGCTGCATTTGCGCATTATAAGCCTTGGCTTCCAACCGGCTGTCGGGCGTCAGCGGAAACAGGTCGATGAGGTGAACCAGCCCGGTCTGGAGGGCATGAAGTCCGGCATTATCGATCGGATCGAGGCTACAGGCGGCCTCCCCCACGGCGATACAATTGCCGACCCAGGGCTGCTGCCGGCGCCCGGCCGTCAGCGGCGAAACCACGGCATCAGGCTGGAGGCGCAGCCCGGCGATGAGGGCGGCGGCGTTCAGCGCGTCCTGATCGCTTATGTCGGCGGCATTATAGACCTGCTGAATCCCCGTCAGATCCTGCACCGGCGTCAGATGCAGGCACCCATGCGACAGGGCGCGCACCTGTGAATAGGCCGGCAGGCTGCGCAGGCGTTCGCCCGATACGGTCAGGACGCGATTACCGGGAAACCACTGCGACCAGTTTTCGAAACCGTCACCGAGGGCTTGCCCCACCAGCAGGCTCTCCGGCCCGGTGGCGTCGATGAACAGATCGCCGGCGATTTCACGGCCATCACCGCTGATCAGACTGGTGACATGCCCGGTTTCCGCATCGCGGCGAATATCGAACAGGCGCAAGGGCGTGACGTCGACGCTACGGCGCAGGGCATGGCCTTTAAGAAACTGCACATAGGACTGGGCCTTGAGATGATAGGCGTAATCCAGCCGGCCGAAAGCGCCCATCTCAGGCGTGGGTACAAAGAAACGCCCCTGGATGGCGGCGGCGGCCGTCAGGGAAAACGCCTCAAGCGCCACATTTAGTCCCGCCTGACGGGCCTTGATCCACAACGGCATGAAGGGCAGATTGCCGATAGCGGCGCCATGGCTGCCATAGGGGTGGAAGACAGGCGGCGCCGCGCTGGAAAAATTGACAAAACTTTGCCCCAGGGAATAGGTGCCGCCCGTCGCCCTGAGCAGGCTGTGTTCGTCAAAACCCAGCAGGCGATGGAAATTCTCCAGTTGCGGCAGGCTGGCCACCGTATCCTGCGGCCGCAACAGACTGGGCAGTTCGGCGACCTCGACCTTGAGACCGGTGCCGCCAAACGCGCGCGCCAGCGCGTTCGCCGCCAGCCAGGCCGCGATATCACGCCCGACGATAACAACCTTGCGAATTGGCATATCCGGCCCCGTCATGTCGCCGTTCCTTCGGTCATCGCGGCTTTTGATGGCGGCACAAAACAGTAATCAGCGACGAAATCGGCGTGGTCCGGCATGGCGTCGACGCCAGCCTGAATACGGCCAAGCATGGTTTCCAGTTTGTCGGCCAGTGCGGCCTCATCCATATTGTCGGCCATGCGGTCATAGCCCTCGGCGGCGATATCCTGACCATTCAGCACCGCCAGCCACGAGGGCGGAGAGAACAGACCGTCCTTATAGTTGGGCACACGACCGCGGTGGCGATATTCGGCGATCTTGTCGGTCAGGCTGTCCGGCACCAGCATATGACGGGTATAGTCCCACAGGGCGGCGTCGGTGCGCGTATTGGCGTGATAGTGCAGGATCAGGAAATCGCGCACCCGCTGGTATTCGGTGTCGATCAGGCGATTGAATTCGTCCGCCAGCTTGGGGTCGATGACGGGGCCCGACGGCAGCAATTGCAGGAAGGTGGTGATGGCGATCTGCACCAGATAGATGCTGGTCGATTCCAAAGGCTCCAGGAAGCCGCTCGACAGACCGATGGTCAGGCAATTGCGATCCCACGATTTTTTGCGCCGGCCGGCCTTGAAACGCAGCATTTTCGGTTCGCCCAGCGCGGCGCCGTCAAGGTTTTCCAGCAAGGCCTTGTGGGCCGCGTCGTCACTGATAAAGGCGCTGGCATAGCAATAGCCATTGCCGGCGCGATGCTGGAGCGGAATGCGCCACTGCCAGCCGGCGGCAAGCGCGGTGGAGCGGGTATAGGAATGGAAATCAGCCGTCCGTTGCGATGGCACGGCCAGGGCGCGATCACACGGCAGCCATTGCGACCAGTCTTCCCAGCCGGCCCCCAACGTCTCCTCGATCAGCAGACCGCGAAAGCCGGAGCAATCAATGAACAGGTCGCCAGTGATTTCCTCACCGGATTGCAGGATGAGGCTACGAATATAGCCGCTGTCAGTATGCAGAGTGACGTCCTTGACCTGGCCTTCCGTGCGCTTAAGGCCGCGCGCCTCGGCAAATTCACGCAGGAAGGCGGCATATAGTCCGGCGTCGAAATGATAGGCGTAGGAATAGGTGGATTTGATGGATTGCTTGTCTTCGGAAGGGAAATCGAACCGGCTCTGGCGGGCGGCCTGAATGGCGTAGGAATAGGCTTCGAGCGGGCCGGCCTTGCCGAGGGCATGGGCGCGGGTCCAGTGATGCTGGAAGTCGGCGCCGCCCATCGGCATGCCAAAGGCGCCGAAGGGATGGTGATAATTATTGCCCAGCTTGCCCCAATCGCGGAACTCGATGCCGAGCTTGAAGGTCGCCTTGGTCTTGCGCATGAATTCGGCTTCGTTAATGCCGAGATAGTCATTGAATTCCTTGATCTGCGGCAGAGTGGCCTCGCCAACCCCAACCGTGCCGATCTCCGCCGATTCGACCAGGCGCACATCGAGCAGGCTGTCTTTTTGGCCCAGTTTCAGCACACCGCTCAACGCCGCCGCGCACATCCAGCCGGACGTACCGCCGCCCAGAATAACAACTCTCAAAGGTGCCTTCATAATCTTCCCGTTGTCGCCACTTATCGCATGGCATGTCTTGTACCGGCTGGCAGGATGCACGATGAAGCGGGGTGCGCAAGTCCATTTCCCCTTTATCCGCCAAGAAAAAGCGCGCCGCAGGTTACCCCCGCGACGCGCTCCCCTCGCCCCCCGTTGAGGGTTTAGTACTTCAGGCGAATGCCGACCTGAACGCGCTTGTCGTTCTTGAACCAGGCATTCGGCAGCAGGGTGCCGCGGTTGTCAACCTGTTGCATCAGGACGGTGTCGGAATCGAGCAGGTTCGAGCCTTGAACCGACAGTTCGACATTGTCGTTGACGCGATAGCGGACCGATGCATCGAGATAACCGATGCCCTTCTGCCAGATCGGGAAGCCGACGCAGCAGTCAGCCGCCGTGACCAGGAACTTCGAGCGCCAGTTATAGGCGGCGCGCAGAGCCCACGGACCTTTTTCGTACATGCCGATGATGTTGTACGAGTCGTCCGACAGACCTTCGAGGCGGTCAACCGTGATATTATCGAACGCCGCGACAACACCGCCACCCGCTGAACCGAGACCACCTGCGCCACCGGCGGAGGTTGAACCCAGACCGGTATTCTGGATGCCGGTATTGCGGATCTTGGTGTAGTTCGCCTGTATGCCCAGACCGTCAAACGGCGACGGCAGGAAGTCGAAATAACGCTGGTAGGAGACTTCGAAGCCCTTGAGGCTGGCGCCGTCACCGTTCACCGGACCAGTGACCAGTACATCGCGGGTCACGCCATTGTGGGTTAGCGTCACCGTCTGACGAGTCCCGTTCTGCACATAGTCATAGAACTTCTTGTAGAACAGATCGAACGAGAACGAACCGACGGAAGCGAAGTAGTTTTCGAAGGTCAGATCGTACTGATCAGCCGTGGTCGGCTTCAGATACGGATTGCCGGAAGACGCCGTATAGCGATAACCGTTATAGCTACAGGGCTGACCAACGGGACAGGCCGTCTTGTAGGCCTGGCTGCTTGTATCAGTGCTGGTATTGCCATCACCATAAACGATATTGGGGTTATCAGGCGACAACTCGGTTGCGCTCAGGGTGGAGCCCTGGACGAAGAAGTAGTTACGCAGATAGCCCATATCCGGACGCGACATGGCGCGCGAATAGGCGAAACGCATCAGCCAGGTGTCATTCAATTGCAGCTTGGCATTGAACGAGGGCAGCCAGTTGATGTGAGTCGTATTCACCACCGAGGGGAATTGCGGATCACCGACAATGGCATTGTCGCGGAAGGCAATATCGTCAACGGAATGGTGGGTAATACAGTTTCCGGCCACCGCAAACCGACCAGCGGCTGTCGCCTGATCGATTTCCAGCTGAGTCAGGCCGACATCGCAGTTATTGGCAGCATATTCGAAGGCGACCGGATACATGACGCCGCCACCCTTGGAGGTGATATTGGTCTGAACCCAGCGAACACCGGCATTACCCGTAATGGCCTTGCCGAAGATCGTCTTGTCATTGCCGCCAAATTTCAACTGAAGATAACCAGCATAGCTTTCTTCTTCGATGTCCATCTGTTCGGCCGAGGTATAGCAACTATTCGGTTCTTCGTTGGGGCGATCACAGATCGGCACCCACGTACCGATACCTGTGCTGGCCATGCTCATCGCCTGTGACAGCTTCTGGCGATCTTCCAGCGTGTCATAGTTGAAGAAGACAAATTCATGCTGATTGATCAGATCGCTCTGATGCATGAAATCGGTGCCGAACTCTTCGGTGTGATAAAGCGGCGCACCCGTGCGGGCCGGCGTATCGACATTCCAGGTCGCGGCATTATTGCTGTAGGTGTTGGAGATATTTTTCCAGTTATAGGTCGACCAGTTCACATTTTGCTGGCGGTCGGCATAACGGACACCGACCTTGATGGTGTCGATCCAGCCTTCATCCATAGTATATTGCAGATCGAAACGGCTGGCGAGTTCCTTGCCCTTCGAGTCTTCGGTGTGATCCATGACCGAATTATAATAATAGTTATTCGGGTTGGCCAAACCACCGGCCGACTGATTAACGTTCAGTGGCGCGGAAAGCTCCATTTTCGGATAGTCGCCGGTCGCATCAAGGAACACGTTGGTGTACGAGTTCATGTCCACTTCAATGTCGTAATTGGTGACATTGGCTTTGACGTACTGCACATCGAAATTGGCGCGCAGCTTGTCTGTGATGATCCAGCGCAGGTTGAACGAGGTGTCGGTCGTTGTTTCTTCGTTATGGTTATAACGCGTGCCGGTGGTGAAGCCAGCGCCGCGGCGCGCCGGATCCGTACAGCCGTTCCAGCTATAGCAGGCATTGACCATGGCCTGGCCCTGATCATTCTGCGCCACCAGTGCTGAGTCGGCGTTGCTGCCGCCCCAGTAACCGATATCCGAGGTCAGGAGGCCAGAGGTGAACAGACCGTTGTCGTCAAAGGTAAACTCATTACCCGGCAGTTCGGCCGCGGCCGTGCTGTTGGAGAACTGATAGCCGAGCGGTTGCGCCCAGACGTCGAAATAGCCCGTTTG
>CAMLIY010000194.1 GCA_946480125.1 uncultured Asticcacaulis sp. | reverse complement strand
TGGAAGTGCTGCGCCAGTTGCGCGTCGGCAAGATCAACACGCCGATCATGATCCTGTCCGGCAGCTCGGAAATCGACACCAAGGTCAAGACGCTGGGTAACGGCGCCGACGATTACATGACCAAGCCCTTCCACAAGGACGAACTGATCGCGCGCATCCATGCCGTTGTCCGCCGTTCCAAAGGCCATGCTCAATCGGTCATCCGCACGGGTGATATTGTTGTGAACCTGGATGCCAAGACCGTTGAAGTGTCCGGCAACCGCGTCCACCTGACCGGCAAGGAATACGAAATGCTTGAGCTGTTGAGCCTCCGCAAAGGCACGACGCTCACCAAGGAAATGTTCCTCAACCACCTCTATGGCGGTATGGACGAGCCCGAACTGAAGATCATCGACGTGTTCATCTGCAAGCTGCGCAAGAAGCTGGCCGTGGCCGCCGATGGCAACCACTATATCGAAACCGTCTGGGGCCGCGGCTATGTGCTGCGCGATCCGCACGAACAGACCAGCATCGTCGCGGCCTAAGCGGCGTCTGCTATCAGAATATAAAAAAGCCTGCCGACCTCTCTCGGCAGGCTTTTTTATTGCGCCTGTACCTCGCGAAAAGCGGTGGAGGCATAGATTTTGTGTCCGTTTTTATTGTCAATTCATTCACCCATTTCGTAAATTCCAGAATAATCAATTGGTGGTAACCTTGTTCTCGTCGGGGGCCGGGTGTGGCCATTCCGTATTATGGGGGCTGAATATGGATGAGGGTCGGATGACGGCGGGTTTGCGTACTTTTAATGTCTTGTTCCTGTGTGCCGATAATTCGGCGCGGTCCATTCTGGCCGAGGCGCTGCTGACACGCCTGGGTGCGGGCCGGTTTGCGGCTTTTTCGGCGGGATATACTGTGACTGAAACGGTCAGTCCTCATGCGCTTGGCCTGCTGGAAAAGATGAAATACAGCGCCGACCGTTTTTACGCCAAGCAGATGGCCGCGCTCATGGAAGCCAAAGATCCCGGCTTTGATTTCATTATCCGATTATCGCCTGACCGCCGGGGCAGCGGACGGTTGCCACAATTCAAAGGCCGGCCGGTCATAACCGACTGGCACATGCCCGACCCCTGCGATGTGTCCGGTTCGTCGGGCGCCATGGCCACGGCATATGACGATATTTTCAACCATCTGGCGGCGCGTCTAGATGCCCTGGCCAATCTGTCTGAGGCTTGCCTGACCGGACCGCAAATTCAGACGCTGCTCGATCGTATGGGTGAAGAGAGCATACGGCTTGCGGCGTGAGGCTCGATTTTTCCTCCTCAGAGATGACGTTTTTTCTTATCGAGATCACAGGTTTTGCACGAAAGCGTGTGGGGACATCAGTCGTATTGTGAGGAAAGATAGGCGCGCTCGCCTTTAAGTTTCCATAGTTTCATAATAACAGAACGCTCTACTTGCAGTTTGTCGCGCCAGGCTATCGGCTGGAGGCGATCCGTTCCAAAGGCCTCCCTATGATCAGTGAAGACGCGGTGGTTAATCTTTTTGCTCTGGCGCATCCCGGTCGTCTCAACGTCTTCCGTACCATAGTGAAGGCGGGACCTGATGGCATGGCCGCCGGCAAGATCGCCGCCGCCAACGCCATACCGGCGAATACGGCCTCGACCCACCTCTCCATCCTGACCGGCGCGGGACTGCTAAATGCCTATCGCGATGGACGCTCGATCATCTACCGCGCCAATTTCAGCCATTATGCCGATCTAGTGGGCTTTTTGCTGGAAGATGTGACGGAAAATAACGCTGAAGCCGCCACCGCCTTGCAGGCCTGGTTCAAAAATAATCCGGCTGTGGCGGACAGCCCTTCGTGAGCCTGTCACCGCGGTTTGGTCATAATCCTGCCATGATGGCCTTGCCTGACCGCCTTCGCTTATGTTTTTTTTATTTTTTGCCCGCCAATGGGTACGAAATCTTACTCAAAGAGCCGCATTTCTACCAAGCCGTGTCATTATTATCAATCCTCAGCCCGCACCCGCTTAACAGGTGCAGATATTCACAATGAGGATGAATGTTATGAAGAACACACTTTCCTACAAGGTTTCCGGTATTCTGGCCGCCGTTGTTGCTGCCGCCGCCCTTAGTGCCTCTGCACAGACCACGGCGCCTGATCAAGGCGCATCGCCTTCGCAGCCGGCCGTGGCGCCCGTAACGGCGCCGCCAGCCACCGCGCCAATGACCACCGCGCCAATGACCGCCGCGCCAACAACCGCTGCGCCTGGGGCCGCTCCGGCTGTGGCCGCTGATCCAAATGCCGCAAAGAACTTCATGAAGGAAGCCTTCATGGCCAATGAGTTCAGCATCGCCGCCAGTCAGCTGGCCGCCACGCAAGGCGAGAGCGCCGATGTCAAGGCGACTGCCCAAACCGTTCTGGATAACGGCCTGAAGACCCGCACCAGCATGGTCGCGGCCATTCAGGGCTCGACTTCAGATATGCACTTCGATCAGAATTTTACCGATGACTATAATATGAAGCTTGGTGAACTGAAGGCCGCCAAGGGTGCCGATTTCGACACCAAATATGTCGCCGCCCTCGGCGAAGTGAACGACAAGGCGGAAACCGTCTTCAAGTCTTACGCCGCCACCGGCACCGATGAGTCGGTCAAGACCTTTGCCGCCAATACCTTGCCGACCCTCTCGGCCAATGGCGACAAGCTTGATGCGGTCGGGCAAGGCGGCAACTAATCCGCCTTCGCGGGTCAGACCTTATGGTCTGATTGCGGGCAAAAAAATCCCCCAGAATTCGTTCTGGGGGATTTTTCTTTGCCGGCAATTACCTGTTCAGCATCGCCATGCCGGCTTCGGTGTAACGGGCGCCGGCAAAGCCGGTTTCGGCGATGACGTTTTCGATTTCGCTCAGATCGGATGCACTCAGGCTCACCTCAGCCGAAGCGATATTTTCCTTCAGGCGATCGAGATGGCGTGTGCCGGGAATAGGCACGATCCATGGTTTCTGCGCCAGTAACCAGGCCAGGGCGAGTTGCGCCGGTGTGACGCCTTTCGCCTTGGCCAGATCGCTCAGGGCATCAACGGCGCGGGTGTTCTGCGCCTTGGCGTCGCCGGTGAAACGCGGGCTGATATTGCGGTAATCGGTGGGATCGAGCGCGGCGTCTTTCAATGTGCCGGTCAGGAAACCGCGACCAAGCGGTGAATAGGGCACAAAGCCGATGCCCAGTTCTTCCAGCGTCGGCAGGATGTGCGTTTCCGGATCGCGCGTCCATAAAGAATATTCGCTCTGCACGGCGGTGACCTTTTGCACCGCATGGGCCTTGCGGATGGTATCGGCGGAGGCTTCGGACAGGCCGAAATGTTTGACCTTGCCGGCCTTGATCAGGTCGCCGACCGTGCCGGCCACGTCCTCGATCGGCACGTCGGGGTCGACGCGATGCTGATAGAGCAGGTCGATCTCATCCACCTGCAGGCGTTTCAGCGAGGCATCGACAACCGCGCGGATATGATCGGGGCGTGAATTGACGCCGGTCAGGCTGCCCGGTTGCTGGCCCATGGCGAAGCCGAACTTGGTGGCGATGACCACCTGGTCGCGGACGGGTTTCAGCGCTTCGCCGACCAGTTCTTCATTGACGTACGGGCCATAAACCTCGGCGGTATCGAAAAAGGTGACGCCGAGATCGACGGCGTCGCGCAGCAGCTTCAGGCAGGCATCGCGGTCGGACGGACCATAGGCCCAGCTCATGCCCATGCAGCCGAGGCCAAGGGCGGAGACTTCAAGGCCGGATTGGCCGAGTTGACGTTTTTTCATTGGGGAGGCTCCTCTCAGGAAAGCCCGGCATATATGGGGTCATGGTCCGTTGCATGGAAGGCAGGGCGGGGCAAATAAGCCTGAAAAACTATAACCGGGCCATCGTGACACATGGCTTGCTTACACGCGCTTCCATATACAAAGCCGATATGTACATCGCGTATTGAGGGGGGCAGGTATGAAGACCACATTTCCCGGTTCTGTCCGGACGAAAGATCGCCAGGCGGCGCTGGCCGCCCTGCGCAACGCCAAGATGGCGCGCTCGGCGCACGCCTATGTCAGGGGCAGCACCAAGCAGTTCTACGCCTGGCTGACTTCAGCGGAAAGTATCAAGGTGCCGAAAGGCCCGCCGGTATGGATTTGCGGCGATTGCCATATTGGCAACCTCGGTCCGATCGCCAGCGCCAAGGGCATGATCGATATCCAGATCCGCGATCTCGATCAGTCGGTCATCGGCAATCCGGCGCATGACCTGATCCGGCTGGGGCTCTCGCTGGCCAGCGCGGCGCGCGGCTCTGACCTGCCTGGCATCATCACGGTGCGGATGATCGAGCAGATGGTCGATGGTTACGAGAGGGCATTCACAGACGGCGAGATGGATATCGAGCGGCCGGAAGCGGTGGAAGACGCCATAGAAACGGCGCTTGGCCGTAAGTGGAAGCATCTGGCGCGCGAGCGGATCGGCGACGAAACGCCAACCATTCCCCTGGGCAAGACCTACTGGCCGATCTCAAAACAGGAGCGCCGCGATATTGAAGTGCTGTTCGAGGATGAAAAACTCCGTCGCATGGTGACATCCCTGCGGTCGCGCCATGATGATGCGTCGGTTCAGGTGCTGGATGCGGCCTACTGGGTCAAGGGTTGCAGCTCTCTCGGTAATCTGCGCTATGCCGTTCTGGTCGGGATAGGCGGCAGGCCGGGCAAGCCGGAAGAACTGTGCCTGATGGATATCAAGGAGGCCATTTCGGCGGTAACGCCGGATCATGGCGCGGGCATGCCGAAAGATAATGCCGAACGTGTGGTGCAGGGCGCCTGGCATATGTCGCCGGCGCTGGGCACACGTATCCTGGCAGCCCGGCTACTGGATCGCTCGGTGTTTGTCCGCGAACTATTACCACAGGATATGAAGTTTGAAATCGAACACCTGACCCAGGACGAGGCCATGAAGGTGGCGCGGTTCCTCGCCTTTATCGTCGGCAAGGCGCATGCCCGCCAGATGGATGAGGCGACTCGTAAAGTCTGGCGCACCGAACTGGCGCGTCATCATTCGAAGACACTGGATGCGCCATCCTGGTTGTGGTCAAGCGTGGTCGAGCTGGTGATCAGCCATGAAGGCGGCTATCTCGAACATTGCCGTAAATATGCGCAAGGTTCGGCGTTATAAGCCTGTCATACAGCGCGTGCATAGACGGTCCGTGTTTCGATGGAGTTGTCTATGCGTCGTTTTCTGCCTCTGCTTGCCCTGTTCGCCGCCCTGCCGGCCGCCGCCGAACCGATCCTGATCGCCGTTGGCAAGGTTGAAGGCGCCGCGGACCTCTCAGCCGTCACGGCGGCGGCGCTGGAAAGCGGTGTGCCAGGCAATCGCCTGGGGGGTATCGGCTCGGCGTTTGACTGGGCCGGTGGCGATAATTTCCTGGCCCTGCCGGACCGCGGTCCGAACGCCGATGTCTATAACGCCGCCATCGACAACACCACCAGCTATGTGCCGCGTTTCCACCGGCTGACGGCGAAACTGAACCCGGCAACCGGCGCCTTGCCTTACACGCTCGACATCCACCTGACCGCCACCACCCTGCTATACAGCCCGATACCGCTGGCCTATGGCGCGGCGCCGGTACAAAAGCGGAATGATCAGACGCATTTTTATTTTACCGGACGATCGGATGCCTTTGGCGCCGGTCAATCGACCGATCCCGTCAATGCGCGTCTCGATCCCGAAGGTCTGCGCCTGTCAAAGGATGGCAAGAGCGTTTTCATTTCCGACGAATACGGCCCCTATATCTACCGTTTCGAC
>CAMLIY010000193.1 GCA_946480125.1 uncultured Asticcacaulis sp. | reverse complement strand
CCAGCGGCGTCACATCCATGTCGCGCTGGAGGAACTGATGACAGGCGATCAGGTCGCCCGTACGGAAACATCGGCTGCCAGCCGTGCCAAGATTGACCACCTGCGTTGGCAAGCGACCTTCATATCTGCGTACAGTGAGTTCACGCGTCAGGACATAGGCGGCATTGACCTTGCCGACACCGGTATAGAGCACATCAAGGCCCAGCGGCTCCAGCAATCCCATGGCCTCCTGCTTGAGGGCCATGACAAAAAGCGTATCTTTCATACTTCAGGCATTACATCAGGCGGCGCTTGGCCAGCTCGACACAGGCGCGGGTCTCGATCTCATTGAGCACGCCCTGAAGACGGTCGTCCTCGATCTCCTCACGCTGGAGCGCGATCATCGATTGCAGGCGTATCAGGGCTTCGTCGTCGATATCGCCGGACAACACACTGACCTTGAGGTCATCCAGGGCATCGAGAATATCATGCGAGCGCTTGACCTGGCGGCGACGGCGGCCGGTCAGCACATCTTCCTCGCCCTGCAGGGCCATAAGGGCATCAATGCCCATCATACCGAAGGCAGCCGAGGTTTGCGCCGTGGCCGCGGATTTCCCCGCGCCATCCTTGCCCGACAACGAGAAACCACTACCGGCTTTCTTGACACCGCTGGATGACCCGCTGATCGGCGCGCCGGTAACCGAATTAATCCTGAACGTCATAATCTGACCTGTCTGCGAACCCACACACTATATCTTAAGAGGCCGTGTAGTTTCTTCTGTTTTGTCCCGCTGTCACAGCATAGGGGCAAAAACCGGCTTTTGCCAGTAAACGACACGGTCATTATTGCCGCCTCAGGGTAAGCGAAGCCTTAACGTCCCGGCACAAATTTCCCGTTGACGACCATGACGGGAAACAGGTTAATCAAACTATTGATAATAATAGGAAAAATGACAGCCGATTCGTGGCATGAAATTCGCAACCCGACACACGATTATGGTTAATGGGTAAATTCATGCGGCTCACCAAACTGAAAACTTTCTTTTTTGCCAGCGCTCTTGCGGGGATGCTGCTGTATAGCCCCGCCATGGCCAGCTCGCGCATCAAGGATATTGTCGATGTCGAAGGCGTGCGTACCAATCAGCTGATTGGCTATGGCATTGTCGTGGGCCTGAGCGGCACCGGCGATACGGTTCGCAACTCCCCGATGGTCAAACAAAGCATGGAATCGATGCTTGAACGCCTGGGTGTCAATGTTCGTGATGCGCAGCTCAATACCAAGAATGTGGCCGCCGTAATGGTCACCGGCGAGTTGACGCCCTTCGGTGCTTCGGGTTCGCGCATCGATGTCACCGTTTCGGCCATGGGCGACGCCAAGAGCCTGCTCGGCGGCACGCTACTGGTCACGCCCCTTCTCGGCGCCGATGGCGAAGCCTATGCCGTGGCCCAGGGCACAGTCCAGACCGGCTCGGTCTCGGCCGGCGGCGCATCCGGGTCTTCTATTACAAAGGGTGTCCCGACCGCCGGCCGCATCGCTTCGGGCGGCACGATTGAGCGCGAAACATCCTTCAATTTCAATTCCATGCCCTTCCTGCGCCTGACCCTGCACAATCCGGATTTCGCCACCGCCAAGCGCATAGCGGACGCCATCAGCCGGCAGTATCCCGGCACCGCCATCGCCGAAAACCCTTCAATCGTCGCCATAAAACCGCCTGCCGGCATGACCATGATGGACTTCGTTACCCTGGTCGAGCCGATGAATGTCGATGTTGACACGCCCGCCAAGGTGGTGATCGATGAGGTGAACGGCGTTATTGTGATGGGCGAGAATGTCCGCATCTCACGCGTCGCCATCGCCCAGGGTAATCTGACCATTCGCGTTGATGAACAGCCCGGAGTCAGCCAGCCTCTACCCTTCTCACAAGGCCAGACGTCAGTTGTCCCCTCCAGCACAGTCAGCGTCGATGAGGAAAAGGGCAAGCAGCTCATCCAGTTGGGTGGCGGGTCTTCCCTTTCGGATCTGGTGGCCGGCCTCAACGCCCTGGGCGTGACACCGCGCGACATGATCGCCATACTGCAATCGATCAAGGCCGCCGGCGCGCTCCAGGCAGATATCGAGGTCATGTAATGGACTCAAGCGCCCTCCTCACCCTGCAAGCCGCACAAAGCCAGGCGGCCACCGCACAGCAGAACCAGACAACGGCGGCCATCACTGGCAAAACGGGCAAAAGCAACGCCAAGCTGGGTCTTGATTTCGAGACTATGTGCCTGACCAACCTGCTTTCACCCATGTTCGACGGTTTGCAGACCGATGGCCCGTTCGGTGGAGGTCATGCCGAAGAAACCATGCGGTCTTTCTATGTCGGCGCCATGGCCAAGGAAATGGCCCAGCGCGGCGGCATCGGTATCTCCAGCATGATGCAAAGCCAGTTACTCAAACTCCAGGAAAAAGGAGCTGCCTGATGGCTCTGGCCGCAGCGAATGCTACTGAACGCGCCCAGCAACTGATCGCCTTGACAACCCGTCTCGGCGAACGCCTTGAAGCCGAAACAGCCAGCCTGGTTGCCCGCCGCCCCCAGGATATTCTGGAAGGCATAGAAGAAACGCGCAATCTGTCGAACCTCTATCGTCATGAATCGATGCGTATCAAGGCCGACCCCAGCTTGTTGGAAGGCCTAAGCGCTGCCGACAAGAAGGCGCTGCGCGAGGCCACGGAACGGTTCCAGGACCGCCTCCACAAGTACGAACTGGCCGTCAATGCCGCCAAGACGATTACCGAGGGTATTATCAGCGCCGTCGCCGAAGACATGACCAGCCGTCGCCGGCAAACCTCACCGTACGGCGCCAGGGGCCGGACACTCGATACCGGCCCGCAATCGCTGAACTTCGGTAAGAAAGCCTGATTAGTTTTTCGGGTCCGCTGTTCCGCCGCCATTACCCATATTGCGCTGATCCTTGGCGTTGGAATAGGCCCCCGGCTGCGGCGCCTGATCACGCTGGTCGGCCGCCGTCGGCACATGGGTGACACGGTTCCAGTAGGCATCATTGCCCGCTGAGGTCTTGTAACGCAACGTCTTGTCCTTGTTCGCCACGGCCGCCTGAAAATCAGCGTCCGGCTTTGGTCCCAGGTTTTTCTGGCTGGCCAGATCGCTCATCTGACAATCTGCGGGCAGGGGTTTGCCAGATTTTTGCGCCGCCACGCACCAGTCATGATTTTGCAGGGCCTGCGTTACCTGCCCGCGCCCGCCCTTCAATGTGCCGGCTCCACTCGGCAATCCGGCCGGCGGAGCCATGGCGCCCAGTCTGCCGCCAGCATTGCCGCCCGCCGGGGCAAGGCCCGAAGGCGCCACCTTTTGCAAGGCAGGTACACTGATATTCGGTGTTTCGTGCAGGTTCAGGTCACTAACCTTGCCAACAGTTTCCTGAGCTTTTTCATCCAGCGCTTCCTGAGCTTTTTTCTTGGCGCGGGCAGTCATGGATGGGCTGGGCGGTGCATCGGCCACCGTCGCCGGCGCTGTCAGGTCAAGAGGCTTTTCCTTTGGAATGGTGACCGTGATCGGTTTAACCGGCTGGGGCTGGACCACAGGCTGGGGCACGATCGCTGGCGGGGCCTGTTCCGTCTGGCGCGGCGCCTCGTCTACCGGCTGGGGCGTATTCTGTGGTTGCACCTCACGGGGTACTATAACCGGCACCGGTTCCGGCTTGATTTCCGGTTCGGGTTTCGGTGGCGGCACATCCCATATCTCGGCGGGCAGGAAGGGCTCCTCGATCATCTGGCTGTCGAGATTCCAGATTTCCGGATGGGTGGCGACCAGCATCCAGAATAAAAGTCCATGCAGAACCAGCGCCAGGACAATCGCGCCCGTCAACCGTGACCGGCGGCTGGTATGCGCTGTGACGCCGGCCAGCCACAGCTCTATGCTGTCGCTAACCCGGTCTCTCATCCGTATAATGCCAGCCTGCATAGGATATTGTCCTCTTCGTCCCCAACCGTGACGATAGATTCAGGCCGTACTTTGTCCGCTTTGTATGCGGGAGTCAAAAGACTATGCTGACAGATATCGTCAGCCTGCGTGATCACTGTCAAAATCCGATATGCATTGCTGTGCCAAATCATTAATGTTGCCAAATTGTTCTTGCGCACCTCTGGCAAATCGCAGCAAAGCCTCTATATACTCCCCTGTTCCAGAAATTGAGGATATGCGCGTATGGCCAAGCCTTTCGATCAGGATTTCATCAAGGTTCGCGGCGCCCGTGAGCATAATCTCAAAGGTGTGGATGTTGATATCCCCCGCGGTCAGCTGGTGGTGCTCACCGGCCTTTCCGGTTCTGGCAAATCGTCGCTTGCCTTCGATACCATCTATGCCGAGGGTCAGCGCCGTTATGTCGAATCGCTGTCAGCCTATGCCCGGCAATTCCTGGAGTTGATGTCGAAACCCGATGTCGACCTGATCGAAGGCCTGTCGCCGGCCATTTCGATTGAACAGAAGACGACTTCTAAAAATCCCCGCTCGACGGTCGGCACCGTTACCGAAATCCACGACTATATGCGCTTGCTGTGGGCCCGCGTCGGCATTCCCTATTCGCCGGCCACCGGTCTGCCGATCGAGAGCCAGACCATTTCACAGATGGTCGACAAGATCATGGCTCTGCCGGAAGGCACGCGCCTGTTACTGCTGGCGCCGTTCGTGCGAGGCCGCAAGGGTGAGTATAAGAAGGAAATCGCCGATCTCCAGCGCCAGGGGTTCCAGAGACTTAAGATTAACGGTGAGTATTATCCTATTGAGGATGCACCGAAACTTGATAAAAAGTTCAAGCACGACATTGACGTGGTGATTGATCGTGTGGTCGTCAAATCCGGCATCATGGCGCGTCTGGCTGACTCACTGGAAACCGCCCTGCGTCTGGCCGATGGTCTCGCCATCGCCGAACACGCCGACCTGGAAGAAGGCGAAACCGAGCCCAAGCGCATCATCTTTTCGGAAAAGTTCGCCTGTCCGGTCTCCGGTTTTACCATCACCGAGATCGAACCGCGGCTGTTTTCCTTCAATAATCCGTATGGCGCCTGCCCGACCTGTGATGGCCTGGGCGTCAAGCTGGCTTTCGACAAGGAAATGATCGTTGCCGATCCGAAACTGTCCCTGACCGGCGGCGCTATTGCCCCATGGTCGAAAGGCCCCTCGCCGCTCTATGCCCAGACGCTCCAGGCCCTCAGCCTGCATTACGGCTTCAAGATGGATACACCGTGGCAAAAGCTCAGTGAAGACGTGCAAAACGTTATCCTGCATGGCTCTGGCGGCCAGAAGATCAAGTTCACCTATGAGGACGGCAATCGCCGCTACGATGTCACCAAGGTGTTTGAAGGCGTCATCCCCAATATGGACCGGCGCTGGCGCGAAACCGATTCGTCGTGGGTGCGTGAAGACCTGGCGCGTTACCAGTCCGAAACGCCGTGCGAGGCCTGCGGTGGCAAACGCCTCAAGCCAGAAGCTCTGGCGGTCAAGATCGACGCGAACGATATTGCACAGGTTTCCGGCTTGTCGATCCGCAAGGCGCACGAATGGTTTTCAACCGTCGAAGACAAGCTGACCCCGCAGTCACAGGAGATCGCAAGGCGAATCCTGAAGGAAATCAAGGACCGGCTGCGTTTTCTTAATGATGTCGGTCTGGATTATCTCAACCTGTCGCGCAATTCCGGCACCCTGTCCGGCGGCGAGAGTCAACGCATCCGCCTGGCCTCGCAGATCGGCTCCGGCCTGACCGGCGTGCTTTATGTGCTTGATGAGCCGTCCATCGGCCTGCACCAGCGCGACAATGACCGCCTGCTCGTCAGCC
>CAMLIY010000192.1 GCA_946480125.1 uncultured Asticcacaulis sp. | reverse complement strand
CCGCCATCGACCTCGATAACCAGTCGCGCCTTGAAGCAGTAAAAATCGAGGATATAGGGGCCAAAGGCGTGCTGACGCTTAAAGACCAGCCCGTTATCCAGACGTAACTTTAGCCGCTCCCACAGCAGCCATTCCGGGCCGGTCAGGGCCTTGCGCATCTGCCGGGCCAATGCGGTTTTTCGTTTTGCTGTGTCGGTCATAAAGTAAGAAACCCCACCACCATTGCTGCGCAATGGTCCCCGGCAACGGCCGCCCGGCTCCCCGACAAGTCGGGGAGGTATAAGGTTATGTAGTTTTCCCCGCATATGCAACTTGTCGCATGATTGCCAAATGGACGGGGCAAGCGAAATCGAAAACGACCAGGCGGAGCTGAAAGCGGCCCGCGTGCGGCTACGCGCCTTTGCCGGTCTGGTGGCCGAGGCCGTCAGTCCATCGACATGCCCTGAAGGTCGAACAGACCGCTTAAAAAGACTTCACCCGCGCGCCGGGATTTGCCAGACTGCGGCCGAACCAGGGAGGAATCCATGATCCGGCGGCAATTTCTGATCTTAACGGGCGCGCTCGGCCTGTTCGCCTGCTCGAAACCCGCCGCAAAAGCGCCGGCCGCGCCACCGCCGCCGAAGCGTTTGCCGGAGACCGGGCTCGACGTACCACCCGATATGGTGCGCGTGGCGCTGGAGACCAGTGCGGGCGAAATTATCCTCCAACTCGACGGCAAACACGCGCCGCAATCAACCGCGAATTTCCTCCACTATGTCGATACGCATAAACTCGATACCGGCACCTTCTATCGCGCCATCCGGGCCGGTGACGCCGGCTTTATCCAGTTCAACAGCGGCGACCGCACCTATCCGCCGATCCCGCACGAACCGACGACTGAAACCGGCCTCTCCCATACCGATGGCGCTATCTCGACCGCGCGTTACGCCATCGGCACGGCCTCGAACGAGTTCACCATTTGCGTCGGGGACATGACCTATCTCGACGCCGGCGGCACCGCCACGCCAGACAAGCAGGGCTATGCCGTCTTCGGTCATGTGGTTTCCGGCATGGAGATCGTCAAACATATCCTGCAAAGCCGCCTCACCGGTGAAAACCTGGTGAAGCCGGTGATTATCACCTCGGCCCATCGCATCGCCTGACGGACTCCCTAGACCCGCGCCGCCATAACCGGATCGATTCCTGATATTCATCTGCCTACGGTTTGCCCGATGATGAGCAAGGCAGACATCAGCCGGCATATCGCCGACCTTGAGGCCACCGCCATGGACTGGCTGCGAAAGGCCTGGGCATGGCTTAAGCACCTGCCGCAGGCCATATGGCTGCGCTTACGCACCTTGCCGCGCTGGGGCCAGGGCCTGCTGGCGGCGATCGTGCTGGTGCTTGTCGCTGTCCTGATCTTTCTGGCGCAGCCGAACTGGAACTGGGCCAGACCAATGGTCGCTTCCATCGCGTCGGGAAAGCTGCATCGGCCGGTGCGGATAGACGGCAATTTGCGCGTCCATCTGTTCAGCTTCAAGCCGACCGCGACGGTCGGCGGCCTCAAGATCGGCCAGCCGGACTGGGGCGCGAAAGCCGGCCTGAAACCCTATCTGGCGGAGGTTGAGTCTGTGGCAGTCACCGCCGAGCTGATGCCGGTATTTATTGGCCGCATCATCCTGCCGCGATTGCAGATCGACCGGCCGAACGTGCAGCTTTATCAGGCCGCCGACAGCCGCGCCAACTGGGATTTCAGCGACGGCACCAACAAAGGCAAGCCGACCAAACTACCGCCGATCAAGAACTTCATCATCAATGACGGCCATCTGACCATGACCAGCGTTCAGCGCAAGCTGACCTTCACCGGCACGGTCAATGCCCACGAAAAAGCCAATGCCGGTGGTGAAGCCTTTAATCTGTCTGGCGATGGCAGCCTGAACGGCAACAAGTTCGATCTCAAGGCCACGGGCGGTCCGCTGCTCAATGTCCGCACCAGTGTGCCCTATCCCTTCGATATGGCGGTGCGCGCCGGCGACACCCGGATAACCGCCAAGGGCAAGGTGCTTCATCCGTTTAATCTCGGCCAGATCGGCGCCGCGGTAACGGTCAGCGGCCGCAATCTGGCGGATCTCTATTACCTCACCGGCCTGAGCCTGCCGGACACCCCGGCCTATAAGATTGCCGCCAGTGTAAGCCGCGACGATCGCATCTATAATATCGCCGGCATCAGGGGCCGTGTGGGCGGCAGCGATCTCGAAGGCACACTCAAGGTCGATACCAGCCGCAATAACCGGCCTTACCTGACCGGCGATCTGCGCTCGCGCCTGCTCGATTTCAAGGATCTCGGCTCGCTGTTTGGCGCAACCGCGGCCAATGCGCCGCAGAAAGCCTCGCTGTCTGCCACGCCGACAGCGGAGACCACGGCGCGCCGTCTCCTGCCTGACGCCACGCTTGATCTCGAACGTGTGCGCGGCATGGATGCCAAGGTGCGGTATCGGGCGCTGTCGGTGAAGGCCAGTTCAAGCCTGCCGCTGCGCGAGGTCAGCCTGGGCGTCAATCTCGATCACGGCCTGTTGATCCTCGATCCCGTCGAGTTCAGCTTCCCACAAGGGCGTTTGCAGGGTACGGCGCGGATCGATGCGCGCAATGCCGTTCAGCAAAACAGCCTCGATATGCGCCTGACCGGCCTGCGGGTACAGGATTTCCTGCCCAATATCAGCGGCTCAAAACCATTGGAAGGCATACTCGATGCACGGGTGAAAGCCTCCGGCACCGGCAATTCGGTCCACAAGGCGGCGTCCAGCGCCAATGGTCAATTGGCCCTGGTTATGCCCACCGGCACGATCCGCCAGAGCTTCGCCGAACTGATGGGGATCAACGCCACCAAGGGCCTGTTCCAGTTGTTGACGAAAGACAAGCATGAGACCGAAATTCGCTGCGCCGTCGCCGATTTCCAGATACGAAATGGTGTCATGCAGGCGAATAATGCGGTCTTTGATACCGGCGTCACCCGCGTCAATGGTGGCGGCACTATCAATCTCAATGACGAGCGCGTGAAGCTCGTTTTCAAGGGTAAGCCAAAGAAATTCCGCCTGATCCATGTCAATGCCCCCATCATCATCGGGGGGCATCTGTCGGCGCCGAAATTCGGTGTCGATCCCGGCACGGCAGTGGTTCAGGGCGGGCTGGCCCTTGCGCTCAATACCATCCTGCCGTTTATCAATCTCGACTATGCCAAGAACGCCAACTGCGCCGGCCTGATGTCGGACATGCAGGCCAAGGGCGCGCCAACCACAACCAGAGCGGCCGCGAAGAAAGCGGTCCCCGCCCCGGTCAACTAGGATAAACTAGGCCGAAGCCGAAGCCGAAGCGTCGGTGAAGGTTTCGCCAATCCGCTGTGCGCCGGTAATTTCGATCGGCGCGGCCAGCATCTGGCCGGCCCAGCCGCCTTCACGCGTATGGCTGTCGATCCGGCCCTTGAGGATTGCCTTCACCACGTCCATGCCCTTGGTGACGTGACCAAAGGCGGCATAGCCCAGCTTGTCATCCGAACCGGAGCGGCCGGCGTCGAGGAAGGTATTGTCGCCGACGCACAGGATGAAATCGCCGGTCGCTGTACCCGGCGCGAAACGCGACATCGAAATGGCGCCATTGGTATGGGACAGGCCCGTCATTTTGGTCGATTCATGGGCGATCGGCGGGAAGGTCGGCCCCTGGATACTGGCCTGGATAAAGCCGCTGGAGCCGGCATGGGCGGCGCGCCAGAAATTGGCGCCGACGATCTTGCCGGCATCCAGATAGTGCAGAAAATTGGCGGTGGTCAGCGGCGCCTTCTTCGCTTCCAGAACGATCTCTATATCGCCCTTGGTGGTGGTCAGCCGCACCGTCACGGTTTCCGGTTCCGGCGGTGGGGCCGGCGGGGCTTTTGGCTTTTCAACGACCGGGGCGGCGGCCTTTTCCGGCTGTTTCGAGCAGGCGGCGACCGCTGTGGCCACGAGCGCCAGTCCGGCGCCGATAAATCCCCGTCGTTTCATACCGTCATCTCCAGAATTACGTCCACCGCAGTTATCGAAATTCCGGCGGCTTTGGCAAGCCCTACCGCACCAAAAGCGACTGAGTCAGTTTGATATCGGCCGAAGACTCACCCACCATCAGACTGACCGGCGCAGCCTCGACCGTAAACGCCTGGGCATCGACATTCCAGTAGGCCAGTTGCGCGGCTTTAAGCGGTATCTGCACCGTCTGCGTCTCGCCGGCGGCCAGGTGGACGCGCCTGAAGCCTTCCAGTTCTTTCATCGGGCGTTCGACCTTTGATTCCGGGTAACCGACATAAAGCTGGACGACCGTATCGCCGGCTACCTGGCCGGTATTCTTGACATCAACGCTGACGGTGATTTCACCTTCTTTGGCAATCGAAGGGGCGCTGGTTTTCAGATTGCTATAGCTGAAAGTGGTATAGCTGAGACCATAACCGAAGGGATAAAGCGGCTTGCCCTTAGCGTACATATAGGTGCGGCCGTGGCGGATATTGTAATCCATCATCGGCGGCAACTGGTCCATAGACGCCGGCCACGTCGTGACCAGATGGCCACCGGGATTGTAGTCGCCAAAGATCACCTGAGCCAAAGCCATGCCCTCATCCTGCGACGAATGGGTCATATGCAGAATGGCCGGCACATGATCCTGCGACCAGTTGATGGTGTAGGGGAAGCTGGAGATCAGCACCATCACCGTCTTCGGATTGGCGGCGTAAACGGCTTTCACCAATGCCTCCTGTGCCAGGTTCAGGGTTTCGCGGTCGCGGCCCTCGCGGCCATCGCCGGGATCGGCGCAAGGCTTGGTGCCGGCGTCCGTCCAGTCGGTGGCCATGTTCGGTCCGCAGGTCGGGTCATTGCCGACCACGACAATGGCGACATCGGCGGCCTTAGCCGCAGCCACGGCCTTTCCGCCGGTGTTGTCGGCGGCGTAGATCACTGAGGCTTCCGGTCCCATTTTCGCGCGGATAGCTTCCAGAGGCGTGGTGGCGTAGGGCGGCAAACCGCCGTACCAGTCCCAGTGGACGCTGTCGGCCAGAGGTCCGATGACGGCGATCGATTTCAGTTTTTCCCTTTGCAGCGGCAGCACGCTCTTGTCATTCTTCAAAAGCACCACGGATTCCAACGCGATCTGCTTCGAGACATCACGGCTGGCATCGGTCGTCCACGGTTCGACACCATCATGGATTTTGGCATAGGGCACCATTTCCGGCGGATCGAGCAGGCCGAGCTTGATGGCAATACGCATCTTGCGGCGGACGGCGTAATCGATATCTGCCTGCGTCAAAGAGCCATCGACCAACGCGGCATGGGTCTCGTCCTTATAGGTATCGAGAAACTGGTTGATCCCGGCCTTGACGCTGGCCACCACGGCGTCTTTCTGGTTGGGGAAGGTCTTGTGCCACTTGACCAGATTACCGACCGCGCCGCCATCCGATGACAGGATTTCAACGCCCCATTGTTTGGTGAGGATGCTGTCGAGAATCGGATGGATGGTCATCGGCGTGCCGTTCCAGGCATTGTACGAGGCCATCACCGCCTTGGCGCCGCCGTCCTCGAAAGCCATGCGGAAGGGCACGGAATAATATTCCCGGAATAGTCGCTCGTCGAAATCGGACGACGAACCGCTGCGGCCGTTCTCATTGCTGTTGGCCAGGAAGTGCTTCAGCAGGGCAGCGGATTGCCAGTATTTCGGGTCATCACCTTGCAGGCCCTTCACGAAGGCGGTTGCCATGGTGCCATTGAAAAACGGGTCTTCGCCATAGACCTCCTCGCTGCGGCCCCAGCGCGGATCGCGCGCCAGATCGGACTGCGGTCCCCACAGCATCAGGATCTGCCGGC
>CAMLIY010000191.1 GCA_946480125.1 uncultured Asticcacaulis sp. | reverse complement strand
CACCACCCATTGGGATGCCGACAAGGGCCTGTTCCTCAACGAGCGGCCGATCAAGGTCCAGGGTGTCTGCGTCCATCAGGATCACGCCGGGGTTGGCGTCGCCGTGCCGGATTCGTTGTGGGAATATCGCCTGAAGCGCCTCAAGGAACTGGGCGTCAACGCCATCCGTTCGTCGCACAACGCGCCCAACAAGCACGTACTGAAACTGGCCGACCGCTTGGGTTTCCTCATCATGGATGAGAACCGCATGTTCAATCCGTCGCCAACCTATATGGAACAGTTGCAGTGGATGGTGCGGCGCGACCGCAATCATCCGAGCGTCTATCTTTGGTCGGTGTTCAACGAAGAGCCGATGCAGGGCACGCCGCAGGGCTATGAAATGGTCCGCAGGATGCGCGAGGCGGTGCGCGAACTCGACACCAACCGCCCGGTGACGGCGGCGATCAATGGCGGCATGTTCGAGCCGGTAAACGTCACCCAGGCCGTCGATGTCGTCGGCTTCAACTACCAGCAGGACAAGTACGACGCCTTCCACAAGGCCAACCCGACCATCCCGCTCTATTCCTCGGAAGACACCTCGGCCTTCATGACGCGCGGCGAATATGTCAGCGACCGCGAAGGCCGCCATGTCATCGCCAGTTACGACGATGAGGCAGCACCGTGGGGCGAGACGCATCTGGCGGCCTGGAAGGCCATCGACGAACGACCCTGGATCGTCGGCGGCTTCGTCTGGACCGGCTTCGATTATCACGGCGAGCCGACGCCTTTGACCTGGCCGGCCAATTCGTCCGTGTTTGGAATCATGGACCTGTGTGGCTTCGAGAAGGCCGCCTTCTACATGCACCAGAGCCAGTGGGTGAAGGACCGGCCGGTGCTGTGGCTGATCCCGCACTGGAACTGGAAAGCGGGAGACAATGTCCGCGTGGTGGCCTGCACCAATTGCGAAGAGGTCGAGCTGTTCGTCAACGGCAAGACGGCGGGCAAACAGCCGCGCAACAAGTATGAAATGAACACCTGGCATGTGCCGTTCGCGCCGGGCCGCATTGAGGCGGTTGGTTATAACGGTGGCAAGGCGATATCGCGCACAAAAGTCGAAACGACCTCCGACCCGGTGGCGCTGAAGGTTACGCCGGAGCGCGAGACGGTCAGTGGTGACGGCATCGACGTCATCACGTTCAGGGTCGAATCCCAGGACGCCAAGGGCCGTTACAGCCAGTTTTCGCAGGTGGACTGCACCTTTGAGGTGACGAATGGCGAAATCATTGGCCTCGGCAATGGCGATTCCAATTCATCGGAATCGGAGAAAGGCAATCGCCGCAAACTGTTCAATGGCCTGGCGCAGGTGATCGTCAAATCGACCGAGGGCTCGACCGGCCAGATGAGCCTGACAGCGCGCGCCGGCGGCCTGAAAACCGGAACCGCAAAGGTCAAAATTGTACCGACCAAACCGTGGCCCTATCAGGTGGTCAGCGAGCCCGTCCAGCCGCTGCCGGTACTGCTGACTGCGCCGGTGACCGCCACGGCGCCCACTGAAATTCCGCAAAACCTCAGCCCGTTGCAGACCGAACTATGGGGCCGCGTTCGCCCCGGATTTATCAATGAAGGCCTGACGCAGGATGGCTACCAACTGGCTGTGGTGCGCTGGACGCCCTATGCCCGCGTACAGAAACAGGGTGGCAAGCTGGTTTTCCCGAAGGTCAAGGGCGCCATGCAGGTGTTTGTCGACGGCAAGCCGGTGGCGGAAAAGATCGATCCGGCGGAAGCGCCCTTCGAGGCGAAACTGCCGCCCGGCACCGGTGAGCGCGATCTGGCTTTGCTTTTCAAACTGAAGGCGGGCGAGACATTCGGATTGCCGGAACGGGCGTGGATCGCCACACTCTAAAAATATAAAAAATAGAGGAAACGCCATGGAAACGACGATCGGAACGCCGGAACCCAGAAGCCGTTACAGGTGGATGATCTGTGGCCTGCTGCTGGCGGCCATCGCCATCAACTACACCCACCGCCAGATGATCGGCATCCTGAAAGACCCGCTTTCCGCCGAAATGGGCTGGGACGAGAATGACTATGCCGGCATGGTGATGGCTTTCCAGGCGGCCTATGCTTTGGGTTATGTGGCGTGGGGACGTGTGCTCGACAAGATCGGCGCGCGCATCGGTTACACGATCGCCTTCGTGGTCTGGACCCTGGCGCATATGCTGACCGGCGCGGTGACAACCAGCGCGCAGTTCATGGTGACACGGCTGGCTCTGGGGCTGGGTGAATCCGGCAGCTTCCCGTCCAGCCTGAAAGCCGTCGCCGAATGGTTCCCGCAGAAGGAACGCGCCCTGGCCGCCGGTATCTTCAACGCCGGTTCCAATATCGGCGCCATCCTCGCGCCGTTGCTGGTGCCGATGATCGCGCTTTCCGCCGTCAGCTTCAATTTTGGCCATGAAGGGCTGAATCTGCCCGGCCTCGGCTGGGGCTGGCGCGGTGCCTTTTACCTGACCGGCGCGGTGTCGCTGATCTGGGCCGTGGTGTGGTGGATGGTCTATCGCCGGCCGTCCGAACACGCGAAAGTCAACGCCGCTGAACTGGCCCATATCAACAGCGACGCCGCCGATACGGTGGAAAAAGTATCGTGGTTTCGCCTGCTCACCTTGCGCGAAACCTGGGCGTTCGCCCTGGCCAAGTTCCTGACCGATCCGATCTGGTGGCTGTGGCTGTTCTGGCTGCCGGATTTCTTCAAGAAGACGTATGGCCTTGATCTCAAAACCTTCGGGCCGCCAGTCATCGCCGTTTATCTGTTGTCAGATGTCGGCTCGGTGGCCGGCGGCTGGATGTCGTCTTTTCTGCTCAAGCGCGGGGTTTCGGTCAATGTGGCGCGCAAGGCGACCCTGTTCGTTTTCGCTCTGCTGGCCTTGCCGGTCCTGCTGGCGCAGGGTGTGACGCATCTGTGGCTGGCGGTGCTGATCATCGGCGTGGCCGCCGCCGCCCACCAGGCGTTTTCGGCCAATGTGCTGACCCTGCCGTCTGATCTGGTGCCGCGATCGGCGGTCGGATCTGTGATCGGCATTGGCGGCATGGCCGGCGCCATCGGCGGTATGTTCTTCTCGAAATTCGTCGGTGTCATCCTCGATACCACACACAACTATTCGATCATCTTCATGATGGCCGCCTTCGCCTATCTGGTCGCCTTTGCCGTCATCCACCTCCTCAGTCCACGTCTTCAGCGAACAAGCCTTTAGGAATTGATCATGCGCTATAAATCTCTCCTGCTCGCCTTTGCGCTCTCCGCCACACCGATTCTGGCCTGCGCCGCTACATCGGCACCAGTGGCCGCTATGACGAAGGTTTCCTTCAAGCCCGCCGATGTCATGGCGATCACCGAAAAGGTCGGGGCCTATCAGATCGCCACCTTGGCCGGCGGCTGGATACCACCCAAGGCCTCGTGGGATACGCCGGACCCGAAGGGCTGGGTGCAGGGCGCCCTGTTTGTTGGCCTGACCGACATGGCCGATCATAGCCCCAACCCCATCTACAAGGACCTGATCCTGGCGCGTGGCGAGGCCAATAAATGGGAGCTCGGCAAGCGCGTTTATCATGCCGATGATCAGGTGATCGGTCAGTCCTATTTGTGGGCGGCGAAGCATGGCACGCCGGCTGATGTGCTGAAACCGATGCAGGCGCGCTTTGATGAAATCCTCGCCAATCCCTCCACGGTCGATCTCAATTATCCAGCGGAGGGCGATGTTCATTGCACGGATCGCTGGTGCTGGTGCGACGCCCTGTTCATGGCCCCGGCCACCTGGATCGGCCTTTCCGCCGCCACCGGCGATCCGCGCTATGCCGACTTCGCCAAAAAGGAATTCTGGGCGACCTACGACTATCTCTATGACAAGGACACGCACCTGATGTTCCGGGACTCGCGCTTTTTCGAGCGCCGCGGACCGAATGGCGAGAAGGTCTTCTGGAGTCGCGGCGATGGCTGGGTGTTCGCCGGTCTGGCGCGTATTCTCGAAGTCCTGCCGGCCACTGATGCAGATCGTCCGCGCTTTGTAGCGCTCTATAAGGAGATGGCCGTCAAGATCAAAGCGATCCAACTCGATACCGGCTACTGGGCGCCGTCCCTGCTGGCCGATCCGAAAACCGCTCTGCCAGAAACCAGCGGCACCGCTTTTTATACCTATGGTCTGGCCTGGGGTGTGCGTAACGGAACCTTGCCGCGCGCCGAATATGAACCGGCCATCCGCAAGGGCTGGGCCGCATTAGTGGCCGCCGTCCATCCTGATGGCAAGCTGGGCTATGTCCAGCCGGTGAGCGATCGTCCGGATAATGTCGGCTATGACGATACACAGTTCTACGGTGTCGGCGCTTTCCTGCTGGCCGGCACCGCCGTCGCCGACCTCAAGCTGAAATAGGAGGATTTGATGCGCCTGTTTATCACGACCGCTGCCATCGCCCTGATCGCCACGGGCGCACACGCTCAAAGCCTGACCGTGCATAATCCCGGACCGGCGCGGGAGAGTGCCGTCGTTGACTTGCCGGCACCTATGGACGCGAAAGTGCAGTCAGCGAAGATCGGTGACACGGTTTATCCGGTGCAATATCTCAATACCAAATTCCGCCTGGTGGCGCCCTTGAAAGCCGGTGACACGACCGTGTTTTTTTCGCCCGACGCCGCGCCGCAAAGTCCTCAACGCGTTCTGGTGACGCTGAATATCCAGGACGGCGGTCATCTCGAAGGCGATCCGAAAAACGGTGGCGCTATCACAGGCGGCACCTTCCACCTGCGCGACCAGTTCACTTCGCCGCCCGATCATTTCATCCATGACGGCCTGATCGCCTTCGAGGGCATCGGCTGGGAATCCGACAAGGTGGCCTATCGCCTCTATCTCGATGAGCGCAATGTCACCGATATCTTCGGCAAGTACGGCACCGGCATGATCTTCCCGAATGTCGGCCACGGCTTCGACGACTACCAGTATCCGGTGGCCTGGGGCGGGGATATTTTTAAGGTCGGCGCGTCGCTGGGCGTCGGCGGCATAGGTTTGCTGCGTAATGGTAAGGCGACGCAGATCGGCCCATCGACCATCACCGGCAAGGTGATCGCCAATGGTCCGTTGACGGCCATTGCCGGCGTTGATGCCGATGCCATCGGCGGCGGCAAGGGCAGTATCCACGCCAGCTATGCCATCACGGCGGGGAGCGTTCTCACCGAGGTAACGGTCAAAGCCGATCAGATAGCCGAGCCGCTGGTTACTGGCCTGACCGTCCATCCCGGCGACCAGACCTTTGCCCCGCAAACGATCGGCGAATGGACCTACATCGCCGCCTGGGGACCGCAGGAACACGGCCCTGATTGCGTCGGCTGGGCGGTCTTCTATCGTTCGGCGGACGTGACGGGCGCGCCGGTCAATGACGGCCAGACATTGTTTGTGTCGTTCAAATTACCGAGCAATGTGAATTACCGCTTCGGTGCGCGCTGGACGCAGGAAGGCAAGGACGCCGTGCCCGGCATCCGCGATCTCGCTGGTTTCAAGGCATGGCTGGAACAGACGACGGACGAACTGAATCATCCGCTGACGATTGGCGGCTAATCAAACAGGGCTGTCCGCTGCCGGCGTCGCCCTGGCCATAATTCTGGCGTCACCCTATTGAGAAACGAAAGTGCGGCGCCTCCATACGCTTTAATAATCGACGTAATAATCCTTTTTGAATGTATCATTGGCAAAGGCTTTTTTCGCCGTCCAGGCTTCGGCCGGCGTGGTCCAGTAGCTGTCATTGGCTGGCAGGCCCAGCGCGATGAAACTTTCCGAAGCGATATACATGCTGCCGCTGTTGGAATACCAGTCGCCGAGCGTTGGCTGATGACCGGCGAAGCCGATGGTCAG
>CAMLIY010000190.1 GCA_946480125.1 uncultured Asticcacaulis sp. | reverse complement strand
GCCGATCAGGACTTTCAGCACTTTGAGCGCCACGGCGCCGGCGGCCACGCGGGCAGCGGTTTCACGGGCGCTGGAGCGGCCGCCGCCGCGATAATCGCGCACGCCGTATTTGGCGAAATAGGTGTAGTCGGCATGGCCGGGGCGGAAAGCCTGGGCGATATCACCATAGTCCTTTGAGCGCTGATCGGTGTTTTCGATCAGGATCGAGATCGGTGTGCCGGTGGTGACGCCTTCAAAAATGCCGGACAAGATCTTCGCCTCGTCGGCTTCGCGGCGTTGGGTGACGAAGCGCGAACCGCCGGGCTTGCGGCGATCCATGGCCCACTGGATATCGTCTTCCGACAGGGCGATTCCCGGCGGGCAGCCGTCGATGACGCAGCCCAGCGCCGGACCGTGACTTTCGCCCCAAGTGGTGACACGGAAGAGATGACCGAAGGTATTGTGCGACATGAGATTTCTTTAATACAAAATGTATTTTGGCTTTAGACCCGTTTAACCGAGGTCGCAATTTTTTTAGTGTGCAAAACGCACGATGCAGGCCCATATAGTTTCAACTGGTTACGTGCGAAAGTATTCCCATGACATGGCTCGGCAAAATCCCTTTCTGGCTGAAAACCCTGGTTGCTTTTGCCTTGGGTATCGCTGTGGCGCTCTGTTGGGGCAAGGCCGCTCTGCCGGTTTTGAACCCGATAGGTGATGTGTTTATCCGCGCCATTAAAATGCTGGTGGCTCCGCTGGTCTTTTTTACCATCGCCGCCTCGATTGCGCGTCTGGGGCATGGCGAGGAAGGGACCGGGGGCAGGGCGCTCAAGCTCGGCGCCCAGACGATCCTCTGGTTCATGATCACCTCGGCGATTGCTGTATCGGTCGGCCTGGCCATCGGGACTTATTTTCAACCCGGCACGGGTCTGGCCGGATTGCCGCTTGTGGTCGAGACACACGCGCCGATTCCCGGACCCGTCGAGGTCATTACCGGCATTGTCCCATCAAATATCTTCAAGAGCTTTGCTGACGGCCAGATACTGAGCATCGTCTTTTTCGCCATACTCGTCGGGGCAGCGCTAGGCGCTTTGGGCCAAAAAACCAAAGCCTTGTCTGATCTGGTTGAACAAGGCTCTCAGGTGATGTTCAAGCTGACACGCTGGATCATCCAGTTGACGCCGATCGGCGTGTTCGGCCTGATCGGCTCGGTGGTCGCCAGTTATGGCCTGGAGGCGCTCAAGCCGCTGATCCCCTATATCGGCCTGATCTATCTTGGCTGCCTGGTGGAAATCTTCATTATATACCCGACCCTGCTCAAGCTGCATGGCTTGCGCGTAACCGGCTTCTACAAGGGTATTTTTACCGCCCAGCAGACTGCTTTCTTCACCTGCTCGTCGATCGGCACCCTGCCGGTGTCGCTGGCCGTGGCGGTTGATAATCTCAAACTGCCGAAATCCTATGCCGGTTTCGCGCTGCCTCTCGGCGCCAATATGAAGATGGATGGTTGCGGGGCCATCTATCCGGCGATTTCGTCGATCTTTATCGCCAACTATTTCCATATCGTGCTGACGCCGCAACATTATCTGCTGATCGCCCTGGCCTCGATCCTGGGCTCACTGGCGACGGCCGGTGTGCCGGGCGTGGCGACGGTCATGCTGACGGTGACGCTCTCCACCGCCGGGCTGCCATTAGAGGGATTGGCAATTCTTGCGGCCATAGACCGTATCCTCGACATGATGCGTACGGCGACCAATGTTACCAGCCAGATTCTGGTGCCGACCCTGGTGGCGCGCGAAAATGGCATGATCGAGAAGAATTCGCCCTTGCTGACCAAGCCGCCGGCAACGGTATCAGCCGCGGAAATCTAAAGCGGCATAGCGCTCAGGGCCTGTTTTTGTACGCCTTCAGCATTGAAATTGCCCGGATCGAGCCAGGCTTCCAACCGCGCACGAACCTGCGGCCAGTCCTCGATAATTACTGAATACCAGGCGGTATCGCGGCGCTGCCCCATGTTGATGACGGCATTGCGGAAGACGCCTTCAAAACTGAAACCCAGACGGAGCGCTGCCCGACTTGAGGGAAAGTTGAGCTGGTTGCACTTCCACTCGTAGCGGAGGTAGCCGTGATCGAAGGCATGCTTCATCATCAGATACATGGCTTCGGTCGCCGTGACCGAGCGTTGCAGGGGTGGCGAAAAGGTCACGCCGCCGACCTCTACGCTGCCATTGGCCAGATCGTAACGCAGATAGCTGGCATAGCCGAGTGGCACGTCATCCGCCATGATAGTAAATGTCTGGAAGTCTCTGTTTCGCTGGTAGGAATCGACACTTTCAGCCACGGCTTCGGCGTTGGCAAACGGGCCATACGGCATATAGGTCCACAGGCGGCCATCATCTCTGGCAAAAGCCATATAGAGCGCCTTGGCATGGTCAGGCGCAAAGGGCACGACCCGGCAGGTGCGGCCGATGAGCGGGTTATCCGGCAGTTTTTCACAAGCCTGCCAGTCCGGCAATGTTTTGCCTACAGGCTGGCCAAAGGCGTTTTTCTGCACACCGAGCGACGGGCTTAAACGGTCATAGGTAAGCGGCATCACGATGCCCAGCGCTGGCGGAAGTCGTTCAGGACATGATCGGCCGGTCGAACCCGGTCAGGGCCGGCTTCCAGCCGGACATACAGATTGCCGGCGGGCCGGTTTTCAGTGGCGGGCAAGCCTTTGCCGTACAGACACAGGCTGGCGCCATAGGGAACGCTCCGGTCAATATTGATTTCCTGTAGACCGCGAGGGGTATCAATAACAGCCTTGCCACCTCGCCGGAACAGGCGGTTTTCCACTATCGCGGTCATCCAGATATCATCACCCCAGACCCGGAAATCGGTTTCGGGCTCAATATTGATCTGGAAAAGCAGTGTGTCAGACGCCGCCCCATCACAGGAAAGACGTACATTTTCTCCATTGCGCAGGCCGCAAGGCAGCAAAACATGGAGGGTTTTTGTCTGGATGAGCGAAGTCAGCGGTTCATTCAGGTGCGAAGCCTCCAGCGCGGGTACTTCCGCTGTGATGGCCCCTCCAAAAACCGCCTGGTGCAGCGTAATTGTCAATGGCGTTGCTGTGCTGAGTGAAGGCTGAATAAATTCAGTCATTTCAGTCGATTTTTTAAGGGGGGACATTAGAAGATCACGCGCCAGGATCAGTCGCCGCAAGCGCGTATCCGCGCCGCCATGGAGATCAGGATGGGTGTCTTTCAGGCGGCGTCTAAAGGCGAGGCGGATATCTTCATCGCGGGCTGACTCGCTGAGGCCAAGTTCGCTAAGCGCTTCCGCATGACTTTTTAACGCCGCCATCTTGATGTTCCGAGCCCCGAAGTCCATTCTGAAACATATGGAGCAGGCGCCATGTTCCGGCGCCTGATGCCCAGATTAATGCCTGATTATCCTTTGCAAAGTCTTAAGAGCGCCATGACCGATTCTCTGATCCCGCCAAGCCCCTCCGCTGATGAATACGCTGAGGCCCACGCTGCGCATGAGGGCGAAATAGAGACGGGGGAACCGTTCGCTCTTTTCGCCGAATGGCTCAAGGAAGCCAGGGCGAAGGAGCCTAACGATCCGAACGCCATGGCGGTGGCTACAGTCGATGCAGATGGCTTGCCGGATATACGCATGGTTTTGCTTAAAGATTTTGATGAGGCGGGTTTTGTTTTTTATACCAACACCTTGAGCGCAAAAGGTCAGCAACTATCTCAAGATCCGAAGGCGGCGCTTCTCTTCCATTGGAAGTCATTGCGCCGTCAGGTCCGTATACGGGGCGAAGTTACACGTGTCAGCGATGCTGAAGCCGATGCTTACTTCCATAGCCGGGCCCGCCAGAGCCAGATCGGCGCCTGGGCATCGGATCAGTCGCGCCCGCTGGAAGATCGCTTTGCGCTGGAAAAGAAGGTGGCGGAATATGGCCTGAAGTTCGGCCTTGGCCAGATTGATCGCCCGCCGCACTGGACGGGCTTCCGGGTGGCGCCCCTGGCTATGGAATTCTGGCGTGACAAGCCCTTTCGCCTGCATGACCGGGTTCAATTCCGACGTGAAGCGGCTACGGGCGGCTGGTCGCGTACGAAGCTTTATCCGTAATGTCGCTTAGTCAGGTTCTGTTTCATCTCAAAGAAGGCGCCGATCAGGTGATCGAAACCTCCTGCGCCACCGTCGTGCTCAAGGGCGACAAGGCCTATAAAATAAAGAAAAGTGTCGATTACGGCTTTCTCGATTTCACCACGCCGGAAAAACGTCGCACCGCCCTGCTGCGAGAATTGCGTTTCAATCAGCGCATGGCCGCCGATATCTATCTTGGCGTCGAAGAGAGGGATGGAGAAAGCATACTGGTCATGCGGCGGTTCGATACCGGTGGCGTTCTGGGTGAGCAAAGCGCCACGCAGACCGACTGGTCGCCGGATATGGCAGTCATGCAGGATCTTGGGCAACTGGTGGCGCATTTCCATGCCGGCTCAGAGGTTTGTCACGATATCCAGCATGTCAACAACATTAGATATGTTATTGATTCAAATAAAAAAAATATCGAAACCTTTCGCCAGCAACTGGGTGCCGAGGCGGTTGACGCCTATGATGACGCCGTCTCCGCCGCCTATGCCGCTGTCGAAGCCGATGTGCTGCAACGGTTTGAAGATGGCTATGTCCGCCATTGCCACGGCGATTTGCATCTCGGCAACATCCTGATCGAGAACGGCAAGCCCATATTGTTCGACTGTATCGAGTTCAATGATCGCCTGAGCCAGATAGATGTGTTGTACGACCTGGCATTCCTGCTGATGGACCTGTGGGTGAGGGGGCACGAGGCGGCCGCCAACCGGGTGCTGAATGTCTGGCTCGAACAGGCCTCCCGTCTGGAGGGTAACGCCGGTGCCGTTCATAGCGGCTTGAAACTGCTGCCTTTATATATGTCGATGCGGGCAGCCGTGCGTTGCCACGTCAATGCCAATTATGGCGGCGAAGCGCATTATGGTCTTGATCAGGCGCGAATGTATCTTAAGGCGGCGCAAGGCTTTCTCGAAATGCCGGCGCCACAATTGATGGCGATCGGCGGATTGTCCGGTTCGGGTAAAAGCACGCGCGCCCGTCAGGAAGCGTCCGCAATCGGCCAGGCGCCAGGCGCCATCATCCTGCGCAGTGACGAAATCCGCAAACGGCTATGGAACTGCCCAGCGCACGTCCCCCTGCCGAAAGCGGCTTATTCACCGCAGGAAAATGTCCGGGTCTATGACCATATGCTTACCTTGGCGCGGGACGTTTTGGCGGCTGGCCAGTCGGCTATCCTGGACGCGACTTTTAGAGAAAGCCCGTGGCGGGATCATTGTGAAGCGTTGGCTCAAGAGAAAAACGTAGCTTTTACGGGCCTGTGGCTTGATCTGCCGGCGTCGCTTCGCAAAGACCGTGTGGCGGCCCGCCTGAATGATGTCTCCGATGCAACGCCCGATATAGCGTTAAACCAGCAAGCTGTTGATCTGTCTGGGATTGGATGGCATATAGAAACCGTTTCAAAGTCGTGAAAATGGCCGGATTTCAGGCTTTCGGCCGCATGTAATAAAGTTGATTATTTAACTTTCCGCTGCAATTTTCGTGTTTTGAAGGTAATTGCATGACGCAGGCTTTCCGCAGGCTATTCTGCGTCAAGCATAACTGGGAGTTGACGAGTGTCTGATCCGCACACCAAGGATGCCGCCCCGCATGCCAGGGCGCGGAAAAAAGGCTTTGCCTTCGCGCATCTGGCTTTCATGGTGTCAGCTATTACGGCGCTTTTCCTGCTCGGCACCATGATGATCACGCATCTGGGCTATATCAGCCTTGATCTGGGTTTTAAGATCGGAAGAGCGTCGTGTAGGGAAAGAGTGTAGATCTCGGTGGTC
>CAMLIY010000189.1 GCA_946480125.1 uncultured Asticcacaulis sp. | reverse complement strand
ACGCCTCGCCCAAGATCCTCAAGGCGATGAAGCGCCCCGGCAATCAGGAAAAGACGCTCGACCGCATCCTGTCATGGCGCGAAATCTGCCCCGACCTGACCCTGCGCTCGACCTTCGTCGTCGGCTTCCCCGGCGAGACCGAGGCCGATTTCAATTTCCTGCTCGACTGGCTGGAAGCGGCCCAGATCGATCGCGTCGGCGCCTTTGCCTATGAAAACGTCGAAGGGGCCGCCGCCAAGCTGCTGCCCGACCATGTGCCCGAAGAGGTCAAGCAGGACCGCCTGGCGCGCTTCATGGCCGTGGCCTCGCGCATTTCAGCGCAGAAGCTGCAAGCCAAGGTGGGCCGTATCGAAGACTGCCTGGTCGACGACATCAGGAATGACGGCACCGCCATCGCGCGCACCCGTGGCGACGCACCCGAAATAGATGGGCATATCTTCCTCAAGGGCTTCAATGGCCTTAAGGCCGGCGATCTGGTCAAGGCGAAGGTGACGAAGGCCGACGCCTATGACCTGTGGGGCGAACCCGAAGGTCTGATCAAGCTGAACCGCGTTCCCGGCGCGCGTCCAGCCGTTCGCCGCCATACGCTGATTTCGCGGATTTAGTCACAAATCCGCCCGGTTTGCCTGTATGCCTTGACCGCAACAACCGTGGAAAGAAGGGCATGCGCAGTCTGTTAGGCATAGTTGCGGTTTTGGCTTTAGGGGTCACACATAGCGCCAAGGCGTCGACAGACCCTACGGTTCATTACAGCGTTTCAACCGATTTAAATGGTGATGACCTAAAAGCCATTATCTTTGAAGTCCGCTTCAATGCCGATGAGGATGGACAGACTGAAATCTATTTTCCCGATCGCTGGGGTGGCGGGAAAGATTTCTACAAGGCTCTAAAGGACATCAGAATTGAGGGGGCATCGCAGGTGGAAACGCCGGCTGACCATCCGCAAGCCCGCATCCTGACATCAAATCCCGGCGCGCCTATAACCGTCAAATACCGACTCTATACCAACCTCGCCAAAGGTCTTGAAGGTCCGGTGGATACGGACATGCGCTATCCCATTGTGGGGCCGGACCGTTTTTACCTGACGGGTCAGCAGGTCATGCTTTGGGTAGATGGCCGCGATGATGCAAAGGCAACCTTCTTCGCCCATATGCCGAAAGGCTGGATGTTTGCCTCCGATCTTGAAGACCTGCAATTAGGCGGCACGCCCAATCAGGTCTTGCCCAGCGTCATGCTGGCCGGGAAAGATGTGCATATCGATACGATACAAACGCCCCATACACGGCTGCGCATAGCCTCTGCCGGTCAGTTCGGCTTCTCCGTTCCTGATTTCAACGATCGCGTCACCAGGGTGATCGAAACCGAGCAGGCATTCTGGAATGAGGGTCAGCCGGCCTTTCTGGTCACGCTCGCGCCGCTCAGTTCTGCCAGCGGCACTACATCCATGCGGGGCACAGGGCTGGACGACGCCTTCGCTATGATTACCACACCAGACATACCCGTGGACATGCTCAGCGTCACTCTGGCTCACGAATATTTCCACAGCTGGAATTATCGCAAGCTGGGAAGTTGGTACGGTGAAGGCGACGAAGCGCTCGGTTACTGGTTTTCGGAAGGTTTCACCGACTATTACGGGCGAAAAATGGCCTTGCGCGCCGGTGTGATCGACCTGAACGAATTCGTGAAGCGCTGGAACGAGGCACTGGGCGAGTACGCTGCCTCACCCCATCGGAATACGCCCTACGCCGAAATTCGCGATAATTTCTGGAAAGATAATGACTGGGGTCAGATGCCCTACGACCGCGGATCGCAGGTGGCCGCCCTGTTGAATCGCCGCTGGCGCGGCCAGGGCGTCACGCTTGACCGTTTCATGCTCGCCTTGCGTGATCGGGTCGCCGCCGACCCCGCTTTCGCCGCCCTGCCACTCCCTGAACGCCTGAAGACGGTGGCAGCAAAGCTTGGCGTCTCCATCGAACCCGAACTCGCTAGGTTTATCGCGCAGGGAGAAACGATCAGCCTGTCACCCGATACCTTCGGTGGTTGCCTGACGGTTATTAATGAAGAGGCTGCCGATTTCGATCCTGGCTATGATACGGATGCGACATCGGTGAAGGGCATTTTCAGCGGCGTCGACCCCGAAAGCAATGCCTATAAGGCCGGCCTGCGCGACGGAATGAAACGGCTGGCCCGTCTGAGTGGCGAACCGAATGATGTGACGGTGCCGATTAGTTATCGCGTCAGCGATTCCGGCGGCGTGGAACACATCATTTCCTATTTGCCAGCCGGCAGAACGCATCATCCGCGCCAGCGCGTGGTCATGCCGCAAGTCTTGAATGCCGATGCACTCAAGACTTGCGCAGCCGAGGTTGCCACTTATTAGAGGGCAGGCGGATGACCTCCGCCGACACCATAATGCCCCCGAAACCATAGTAACCCTCAGAACTTGGCTGTCAGGCGGCGCGACAGGCGGGCCTTGATGCGCGCCAAGGCTTCGGTCGAAGCCGGATGAATGAAGTCGTAGCCGATATCCGACCAGTCCGGATCGTCCTTTTCGTAACCGAGGCGCGGCAGTATTTCGAGCGAGGTCACGAACGCCTGGGTGCGGTAAGGCAGCAATACGCCGCCGTTCACCGCCTGGTGCGCCTTGGCCTCCGCATAATTGCGGAACCAGTGATTGATCGAATCCTTGAGGCCGGGGGCCGCGAAGATCTCGGAAAAATCGACCTCTTCGGCCGCGCTTTTCAGCGCCATCCAGCTCGGGAAGCCGGCCTCATGGGCGATGACGGTCAGGGCGTGTTTCAGTTGCAGGCCGGCGGGGGCATTTTCCAGACGGTGGAAGCGGTCGCGCGCAATGGCGTCATCGGCGCGCACGGCTTTCAGCAGTTTCGCGGCGTCACGTTTATACTGATCGATGGATTTGAGATCATGCATATCAGGCATGGGTAGTCTCCTTTGTACAAAGGCCTTTCCCCATCCCGGAAAGCCACAAAAGAGCAGATTATGTTAAGCAAGTCTCTTGCAACAGGAGGACGCAAACGTCTTTCGCGGGGCTGAGCCGTCCTGCCGGCTCGACTGGATTACTAATCGCACAATCACGGAAAAGCAAGTCACGGCGAAAAGCCCCTTTGAGACGTTTGCATTTTTTTCATGATTGAGGCGCCAAGTGGTGTTAGGATTTGGGCGAAGCGTACCCAGTAAAGCTTGGGCGGGTAGATTGATTAATCTCAAAGAGACGCGTCAGAACTTCAGTCACGCGTATAACCTTACACCGCAGTTATCTGGCGCCCTCAAAAAGGGCCCGGCCTATCATGATCGCTGGTGGCTGAGCGAAGACGGCCTGCGCCTTTACGCCCGCGATTATCCTGCCGCCGCCGGGCGCGTTCGCCTGCCGGTTATCTGTCTGCACGGCCTGACGCGCAATGCCAACGATTTCGAAGAGGTGGCGCCCTATATCGCCGCGCTTGACCGCCGCGTCATCGTGCCTGATTTCCGCGGCCGCGGCCTTTCGGAAAATGATCCGGATGCCGCCAACTATCATCTGTGGAGCTACGCCAAGGACATTCTCGGCCTGTGCGATGCCCTGGGCATCGGCCAGGCCATCTTTATAGGTAATTCGATGGGCGGCCTGGTCGCGATGGTGCTGTCCACCCTCAGGCCTAATCTGATCAAAGCGGCGGTGCTGAATGATATCGGCCCGACTCTGGCGCCAAAAGGACAGGCGCGGATTTCGGCCCTGGCCGCCATGCCACGCCGCGCCATGCGAAACTGGCAGGACGCCAGCGCCTTTATCGCCGAGCAATACCGGCTGGTCTTTCCTGATAACACGTCGGCGGACTGGCTGAAATTCGCCCACCGTGTGTTCCGCAAGGGTCGTGACGGCAACCTGCATCTCGCCTATGACCCGCGCATCACTGACGCCTTCAAGACCCTGACAATGGACTCACCCGCCTATGACCTGGCGCCTTGCTATGCCAGCCTGGCGCAGGGGCGCCAGATATTGCTTATTCGCGGCACCCTCTCAGATGTGCTCGATCCCACGGAAGCCAGGAAGATGGTGGTGTCAGAGCGGATTGCGCGGGTGGATATAGATCGGGTCGGGCATGCCCCGCTGCTGACCGAACCGCAGGCGCGCATCGCCATCACCAGCTTCCTTGAATCGCAAGCCTGAAGCGCCCATATCGCTTTCGTAGATGTGAGGGTGCTGATGACGCGGACGGTGGTTTTTGACAGCCCGTTTTTGCTGGGCTTTGATGATATGCGGCTGCTGATAGACCGTGTCGGCCGCAGCCATGACAATTACCCGCCCTATAATGTCGAATCCTTAAGCGCAGATCATATCCGCATCAGTATCGCCGTAGCCGGCTTTACCGCCGATCAGTTGCGTATCGAAGTACGCGGCGCGCATCTGACCGTCTCAGCCGCGCGTGAACGTGGGGGAGAAGCGCCCGCCACAGAGCCTAAGCGCGATTATTTGCATCGCGGAATCGCGCTCCGGGGCTTCAATCGCGCCTTTGTGCTGAGCGACGGGCTGGAAATCACCAGGGCCAGCCTGGCCTATGGACTGCTGCATATCGACCTTATCCGGCCCAAGCCGAGCGAAGAGGTCAGGATCATTCCTATAGACGTAATGGGATAGGAAATTTCCAAAATTCATTCTTTGAATTTTGGCAAGGGCGACTGCCCGCCGCCGCCGTTGCGGCGTATCTCTTACGAAAAAAAGCTTAATCGTTATTTGCGCAGCAAATGACGATTAAGCGGCGTTCGAATCGGCGATATCGGTAAGGATGGCGTAGATGGCGTCGGGGTTTTCCATCTTGCGCAACTGTTCGCGCAGGGTTTTCTGGCGCAGCAGACGCGACACCTTCGCCAGGGCGCGCAGATGCTCGGTGCCGGCATGTTCCGGCGCGAGCAACGCGAAGATCAGGTCAACCGGCATATCATCGATCGAATCGTAATCAACCGGCGCATCCAGGCGTACAAAAACACCATGCATGCGATCCAGCCCGGCAAGGGCGGCATGCGGTACCGCTACGCCCATACCAACGCCGGTTGAGCCCAGCTTTTCACGATCCAGCAGGGCCTGATGCACTTCCGTCGCTTCCAGGCCCAACTGACGGGCCGCCACTTCGGCCACCATTTGCAAGGCCTGACGCTTGGAATTGACGCTGACGTTACCGAGGATAGCGTGCCGGTCCAGCAAGGTAGTCAAGAACATGGTATATCCGTGGTCGACATATAGGCTTCCCTTGGGCCTGATCTTTTCAGGTCCCGCATAAAACGGGGTCGCGGTGCCGCCTGCCATAGAGAAGCATGACACGAAGGTCAAGCCACTCTATGGCCAGGCCGCGCATAGACGACGGCCTGTTTGCGGTTTTTCGGATAGGCTTTTTACTGAGTTGTGACCTTGGCGCGGGTGCGCTCAGGATCGATCCAGCCAATATTACCGTCAGGCCGGCGATAGATCACCGACAGTCCGCCGTGCGCCGCATTGCGGAACATGATGGCCGGATAGTTGGAAAGTTCCATTTCAGCCACAGCCACCGAAACCGTCATGGTGCGCAGGGATTGTTCGGTTTCGGCGATAATCATGGAATGCGGCGGCGAGCTGTGGTCCATGCCGTCATCGAGTTCGACCTCAGCCTCATCATCACCATCATAGGCGCGAAGCACCGTCACATTCGCCGTCTCTTCTTTGACCGGCGTGCCGTTATGATGCTGCTTCAATCGTCGCTTATAACGGCGAACCCGCTTTTCCATATTATCGAGTGTGCCGTCAAAGGCGGAATGGGCGTCTCCGCCGAAGGCGTGCGACACCAGCGTCTGACCTGACGCGAGACGTATCCAGCAATCCGCCTTGAAGAGATAACCCTGTTTTGAGATGGTGACTTCAGCGTCGCCGCCGCGCTCAAAATATTTGGAAATACCCTGAGTGAGCTGTGTTTCGATACGCTCACGCAGAGCGTCACCAACTTCGACCTGTTTTCCACTGACTTGAATTTGCATAGCGATATGTCGCTCCGTTC
>CAMLIY010000188.1 GCA_946480125.1 uncultured Asticcacaulis sp. | reverse complement strand
AAGGCGTGCTGATGGCCACCCGCGTGACGAAGCGCAACAAGGCCGTGCTCTCCGGCGGCCTGCATCCGCACTACCGCGAAACGGTCGAGACCCTGGCCCATGCCGTCGGTATCGAGACCGAAGCCTGCGCCGTCGCCGTCGATAACGAAGCCGACGTGCTGCAACATATCGATGCCAACACCGCCTGCGTCGTCGTCCAGACGCCGAACGTCTTCGGCACCGCGACCGATGTCACCGAGATCGCCAAGGCCGCTCAGGCTGCCGGCGCCCTGCTGATCGTCGTCGTCACCGAGGTGATGTCGCTCGGCCTGCTGAAATCGCCCGGTGAAATGGGCGCCGATGTCGTGGCCGTCGAAGGCCAGTCCATTGGAGTTCCTTTGTCCTATGGCGGCCCCTATGTCGGACTGTTCGCCGCCAGGGAAAAATACCTGCGCCAACTTCCGGGCCGCCTTTGCGGCGAGACGGTTGATGCCGATGGCGAGCGCGGTTTCGTGCTCACCCTCTCCACCCGTGAGCAGCATATCCGCCGCGACAAGGCGACTTCGAATATCTGCACCAATTCAGGCCTTTGCGCGCTGGCCTTCAGCGTCCACATGAGTCTGCTTGGTCAGACCGGTCTGCAACGTGTGGCGAAGATCAACTACGCCAAGGCTCATGCGGCGAAGGATCAACTGGCTGCCGCTGGTTTTGAAGTGGTGACGCCGCGTTTCTTCAATGAATTCACGGTCAAACTGGCGAAACCTGCCATCACGGTTGTGGAAGCTTTGGCAGCTAAGAAAGTCCTGGGCGGCGTGCCGTTTGCCCGCCTGCAAAACGAGCCGGGCTTCGAGAACCATTTGATCGTCGCCGTCACCGAAACCGTCTCGGACGCCGATATCGCTACCCTTGTTGTCACGCTTAAGGAGGTCGCCCAATGAGCATGAATTCCGTTGGCCGTCCCTCGGCCCCTGAAATTTCGGTTGAAGCCACCTCGTTTCAGACCCTGCTTGGTGGCAAGGGCCTGCTGCAATCCGAAAAGCTCATCTTTGAGAAAGACGATTACAGCCGCACTGGGGTCGATTTCGCTGATATCGAGATTGAAACGTCCGATCTCGATGGTCTCCTGCGCTCGGATCTGTCACTGCCCGGCCTGACTGAACCGGAAGCCATGCGCCACTATGTGCGCCTGTCGCAGAAGAACCACGCCATTGATCTGGCGCTCTATCCGCTTGGTTCCTGCACCATGAAGCACAATCCGCGCCTCAACGAGAAGATGGCGCGCGTGGCCGGTTTAGGCGATATTCACCCGCTACAGCCGGTCTCAACCGTGCAGGGCGCTTTGGCCCTGATGGATACTCTGTCTCACTGGCTCAAGGTTCTGACCGGGATGCCGGCCGTCGCCATCACACCGAAAGCCGGCGCGCACGGTGAACTGTGCGGTCTGCTGGCCATCAAGGCGGCTCACGAAGCCAAGGGCGAGGGCCATCGCCGCACCGTGCTCGTGCCGACCTCGGCCCACGGCACCAACCCCGCCACCGCCGCTTTCGTCGGTTACACCGTCAAGGAAGTGGCCCAGACCGCTGACGGCCGCGTCGATGTCGCTGATCTGGCCTCCAAGCTTGGCCCGGATGTCGCCGCCATCATGGTGACCAACCCCAATACCTGCGGGCTTTTTGAGCGCGATATCGTTGAGATCGCCCGCCTGACCCACGAGGCCGGCGCCTATTTCTACTGCGATGGCGCCAACTTCAACGCCATTGTTGGCCGCGTCCGTCCGGGCGATCTCGGTGTCGACGCCATGCACATCAACCTGCACAAGACCTTCTCGACGCCCCACGGCGGCGGCGGTCCGGGCGCCGGTCCGGTGGTGCTGTCCGAAGCGCTGGCGGCCTTCGCGCCCAAGCCCTGGGTTGTCGCGGGTGCCAATGGTTTTGATCTGGTCGAGCATGACGAAGGCGTATCGGCGCAAAACTTCGGTCGTATGTGTGCCTTCCACGGCCAGATGGGCATGTTCATTCGCGCGCTCACCTATATGCTGAGCCACGGTTCGGATGGCTTGAAACAGGTGGCAGAAGATGCTGTGCTCAATGCCAACTATATCAAGGCCTCATTGCAGGACCTGATGAGCGTGCCGTTCCCCGAAGGTCCGTGCATGCACGAAGCCCTGTTCGACGACGCCTGGCTGGAAGGCACGGACGTGACTACGCTCGATTTCGCCAAGGCGATGATCGACGAGGGCTTCCACCCGATGACCATGTACTTCCCGCTGGTCGTCCATGGCGCCATGCTGATCGAGCCGACCGAGACCGAGTCCAAGGACGAACTGGACGGCTTTATCGCCGTGCTGCGCGCCCTGGCTGAAGCCGCGAAAGCCGGCGACGTGGCGCGTTTCAAGGGGGCGCCCTATCTGGCCCCGGCCAAGCGTCTGGACGAAACGCGTGCCGCCCGTGCGCCGAGACTCTCCTACACATAGACTGACCTATACCTAACAGGCGCTAACCACGATTTATCGCGTCATAAGCGAAGATGGGATGGACTTCTGACGAGGTCCATCCCATCTTCATATTATGACCGTGTTATTGAAACTGCTCATGTCAGTTTTGGGTATCATTCTGATGGCCGTAGGCGTGGTGATCATGCCGCTGCCAGGGCCCTTTGGTGTGCCCGTTATCCTGCTGGGTTTGATTATTTTGTTGCGCAGTTCGATGTGGGTCAAGCGCCGCTTCGTGAAACTGGTTCAGACGCATCCGAAAATACTGCGGCCTTTGCGCGCCATGCTGCGGCCGGGTGCTAAAATCGTCGCCATGCTGTGGCTGCATGCCCTCCATCTTGAGCGACGCATTCTGCCGCCGCATCGCCGGTTCATGTACCGTTTCAGGCATGATGTGAAAGCGATTCTCCGTAATCGCCGCCCAAGGCGTAAGCCGGCTGAACCAGGCACTCACAAGCCGCGAAAACTGCTGTCATATTAAGTGATGGCTTGCGGCGTGACGCCGCATCGTATCCTGACATTTCCTTACATATATAGGACTTATGATTGCCAGAAGGCATGAGTGTAAGGTTCGGTTTTCCGTTAGGGAAATTAAATTTTATCCACATTCATCGGATATTCAGCACGAGCCTTTACATTGCCGTATTGCCTCTCCATATGAGGCCAAGGACGCTATGTTGCGTCGCAAAAAATTAGAATTGGTGGGATGCGAAAGCATTCTGAAAGCACGATGTCGAGTGAAAACGGCGCCCCTGCGCCCCAGAAAGCATTAGTTTCTGTCAAATCTGGTCCGCGTGACTGGAAAGCGAAAGCGCGCTCGGTAAAACGCGCAGCAAAGCGCTTTTCTAAAAAGGTGCTTGGCTGGCTTATGATTGCGGTGGGTTTTGTTTTTCTGGCCGCTGGTTTCCTGCTGATCATTATTCCCGGCCACTACTTCCTGATTCTCGTCGGCCTGATCCTGATCCTGCGTAATGCCTTTTGGGCGCGTCGCCAGTTTATCCACCTAAAGCGCCGCCATCCCAACTGGGTTATGCCTCTACGCAAGCTGCTGCGCCGTAATCCGCAAGTGGCTTCGATCTTTTGGCAACAGGTGCTCAAATTTGAGCGACTAGTTCTAAGGGGACGCGGCCAACTGGTCGGTATTCGTCGCCGATTTCTCCGCAAGCCGCGGACGATCTGATAAAAAAGGCAAATAATTTAAAAAGCCCTGCGGTACTGCCGCAGGGCTTTTGGCTGTCTAATTGAATTCTTATCTCTGCCTTCTTACGCCCTAAGGCTGATCAGCGGAGAGACTTAATGGCTTCTGAGTCAAATACTGTCGTACTGGCGGCTTTAGTGGGTAATGTCCTGGTCGCTGTTACCAAAACGGTAGCGGCGATCGTGACTGGATCTTCCTCCATGCTATCCGAAGCGATCCATAGCTTCGTTGACACCGGCAATGAGATTCTGCTGCTTTACGGCATGCACCGGTCGAGGCGAAAGCCCGATGAGGCGCATCCGTTAGGTTATGGCCGTGAATTGTACTTCTGGAGTTTTATTGTCGCCCTGCTTATTTTCGCAGTTGGGGCAGGGGTGTCGTTCTACGAAGGCATCGTCCATCTGCAAAATCCGGAGCCGATGCAGCGCCCGATTATCAACTATATCGTGCTGGGGCTATCGCTGGTGTTCGAAGGGGGATCGTGGTGGGTGGCTGTCAGGTCGGTGCGGGCGGAGAAAGGCGAGCAGAGTTATCTGCGTGCCATTATCGACAGCAAGGACCCGCCGAAATTCATGGTCCTGCTGGAAGACAGCGCCGCCCTGATTGGCATTCTGATCGCGCTGGTAGCGACATGGGCGTCTGTGACCTTTCAAGAGCCGCGCTTTGATGGCATCGGTTCGCTGCTGATCGGCGTGGTGCTGGCGGCGGTGGCCATTTTCCTGGCTAAGGAAAGCAAGGACCTGTTGATCGGCGAACCGGCTGATCCGGCCATGCAGCGTGGTGTCGTCGCTATTGCCAAGGGGATGGATGGTGTCTTGCGCGTCAATGGCCTATTGACCACGCAGATGGCGCCAACAGAGGTGGTTGCGGCCTTGAGCCTTGAATTTGAAGACGGGCTGACAATTACCCAGGTCGAGCACATCGTCGCCGACATGGAGGCGGCCATACGCAGGGAGCACCCGGAAATCACCTCCTTGTTCGTCAAGCCCCAGACTCCACAAGTTTATAAGGCCGCTGTTGATCGCATAGAAAAAGGTCCGGAACTGTAGTTCCGGACCTTTAATCCATAATAGCTCGGCAGGTTAATTAAAGCGACCTTCAAGCTGGCTGATGGCCTTGTCGATCTGTGTGTCGGTCTTGGCCTTGGAAACCTGATCGATCAGAACCTGCTCGGCCAGTTGCGCGGCCAGATCGGCGGCCGCTGCTTTGACGTCGGCCGTTGCGTTGGCTTCAGCCTGGGCGATCTTGCGTTCGGCCAAAGCTTCACGGCGCTTGATCGTTTCTTCCAGCTTGATGCGGGCATCGGCCGCCATGCGGACAGCTTCTTCCTCGGCAAAGGCGATCAGTTCGCGCGCCTTGGCTTCGGAGGCCAGACGTTGGGCTTTGATCGAGTTTAGCAGGTCCGTCGCTTCCTGGCGGATGCGAACGGCTTCATCGAGTTCAGCCCGGACGGCCTTGCCGGTATCGCCCAGCGAGGTCCACATCTTGCCCGGCACCTTGGCGACGAACAGAATGAGGAAAAAAATGACCAGGGCGGCGCGGACCCAGAATTCGGCTTCGGTAAGCATTTCCATCTGTCTTATACCTTTCCAAGTGCCGATTTAAGCGCGGCAGCGGTGGCCGCCTTGCCGGTCAGCTTCTGAACCAGAAGCGAAGCGGTTTCTGATGCGATATCGCCGACATGGCTCATAGCCTCATCACGCTGACCGCGGATACGGGTTTCAGCTTCCCCCAAACGCTTACCGAGCTTTTCGTCCTCGATGGCGGTGGCGGCGGCGACTTCGGCATTAGAACGGGCCAGGGCTTCGGCTGCCAGCTTACGGGCGGCCGCATGCGCTTCAGCGGTTTCGGCCGCAGCCTGTTTCGCCTGGGCTTCGGCCTCGTCGCGGTTGGCGCGGGCATTGGCCAGGTCCTCGGCAATGGTCGCGCCACGTGTATCGATGACTTTACGCAGACGCGGTACAAAAACCCTGGACATCAGCGTCAGGAAGACGATGAAGATGACCACGAGCCAGATCATCTGGCCGGCCCAATGGTCGGTATTCAGCTGCGGCAAGCCGCCTTCCTTGGCGTCATGAGGCTCTGTCGTGCCGGCCGTTTCAGTCGCTGAAGCATGAAGATCATGCGTTTCGGCGACGGCCTGGCCCGGCACCAGGGTCGCAACCGTGGTTACGCTCGGCGTAGCCGAGAACGAAGCGCCGGAGGCGTCGTCAGCTGATAAGGAGGCCTCTGGTGAGGGAGCGGTTGTCATATCATATTCCTGAAAACTTGTGACCGGCACAGGCTTTTTTAGTGAAAGTTCTGGCCTGTGCCGTAAAGCAAGCGTTCAATTACAGGCTGGGTGCGTTGAAGAGGATCAGCAGCGCGATAACGAAGGCGAAGATGCCGAGGGCTTCGG
>CAMLIY010000187.1 GCA_946480125.1 uncultured Asticcacaulis sp. | reverse complement strand
ACCAGGCGTTCGAGCGCGGCACCTTCCGCCGGCGCGGCGATGTCATCGAAATCTTTCCGGCGCATTATGAGGACCGCGCCTGGCGCATCAATATGTTCGGCGACGAGATCGAGGGCATCCAGGAATTTGATCCGCTCACCGGCCGCAAGATGCAGGACCTGAAAGAGGTCCGCGTCTATGCCGCCAGTCACTATGTGACGCCGCGCCCGACGCTCAATCAGGCGGTGGGTCGCATCAAGGCCGAGCTGAAAATGCGTCTTGAGCAACTCCATGCCGAGGGCAAGCTGCTGGAAGCCCAGCGCCTGGAACAGCGCACGACTTTCGATCTCGAAATGATCGAGGCGACGGGCGCCTGCGCCGGCATCGAAAACTACAGCCGCTACCTGACCGGCCGCGGGCCGGGCGAGCCGCCGCCGACCTTCTTTGAATATATGCCGGATAACGCCCTGTTGTTCGTCGACGAAAGTCACGTATCGGTGTCGCAGATCGGCGGCATGTATCGCGGCGACTTCGCGCGCAAGTCGGTGCTGGCCGAATACGGCTTCCGCCTGCCGTCGTGCATGGATAACCGCCCACTCAAGTTCGAGGAATGGGACGCCATGCGGCCGCAGTCGGTCTATGTTTCGGCGACGCCGGGCAAATGGGAGATGGAGCGTACGCAAGGTGTCTTCGCCGAACAGGTCATCCGCCCGACCGGCCTGATTGATCCGCCGGTCGAGATCCGGCCGGTCCACAAGGACAATTTCAGTCAGGTCGATGATGTCATCGCTGAGGTCCGCGAAGTCGCCAAACAGGGCTATCGCTCACTGGTGACCGTGCTGACCAAGAAGATGGCCGAAAACCTGACCGACTACATGCATGAGCAGGGCATCCGTGTGCGCTATATGCACTCTGATGTCGAGACGCTGGAACGCATCGAGATCATCCGTGATCTGCGGCTGGGCGCCTTTGATGTGCTCATCGGCATCAATTTGCTGCGCGAAGGCCTTGATATTCCGGAATGCGGCTTCGTCGCCATTCTCGACGCCGACAAGGAAGGCTTCCTGCGTTCTGAAACCTCGCTGATCCAGACGATCGGTCGCGCCGCGCGTAATGTCGATGGCAAGGTTATTCTTTACGCTGACAAGATGACCGGCTCTATGGAGCGGGCGATTGAGGAAACCAATCGGCGACGTGAAAAGCAGATGGCCTATAATGCCGAGCATGGCATCACGCCGGAATCGGTAAAGCGCGGCATATCCGATATTCTCGACAGTCCGTTTGAAAAGGGCGATCGCGTTCAAATTCCTATGGGGGTGGCCGAAAAGGATTCCAAGCCCTTCCTCGGTTCCAATTTTCAGGCGACGTTGCGCGATCTGGAAGCAAAGATGCGTGAGGCCGCCGGCAATCTCGAATTTGAGACGGCCGCCCGTTTGCGCGATGAGATCAAACGGTTGAAAACACTCGATCTGGAATTCGCCAAGGATATGCTGGACAGCGGATCTGGTTAATCCCTCATCCCGGAAACAGTGTCCCGTTTCCGTGGCACTCTGCCAAACGCGCAGGCATTTAGCTTAATCTGTGTCTGCTGAGGTCTTTAATCCTGATCCTTAACCGAATAGCGTTATATTAGAGCAACGCCTTGACTAAATCATGCATATTTGACGCATTTGAGCCATAATCTGGCTGGATTTTTATTTGATTTCGAGAGACCCTCATTTGAGGACAACTTACGTATCCAGTTTAGGCCGAATGTGAAAAAGGCGTTCACGCTGTCAGTATGTGCACCGCTTTTTAACGCCTGACATACATGGTTGCCTTTAAGAACTGACGAACGTCGCGTTCGGCAAATGGGGTTAATCGAGATGCGTAGGACGAGATTGAATGTGGTGCCGCCGGTCTCCAAGGAGATCGCCCTGGGTTCGAATCCGAATACGGGCACGAAAGAAGTGGCGCTTGGGCAAATGATTGATGGCGACAAGGTCATGAGTCTGCCTGCGCCCGTGCTCCACAAGGCCAGTTTTGGGGAAGACGCTGTGCAGGTCCGCGAAACCCGTACCCAGCGTGTCCGCCGCTTGCAGGAAGAGGCGCGCGCCCTGGCACGCGAGCAAATCTCTGAATTTGAAGTGCTTCTCGACGCCACCGCAAAGGCCGCGTTGGAAATTGCTGATGGCGGTGAAGTCTATTCCATTGGCGCCCGCGAAATTTGCCGGCGCCTGGCGGATGAATTGCCACGTACGCTGCAAACGCTTCAGGTCATTTCCAGAAAACGCTGATTAAAATCCTTCCGCCTGATAAATTCCCCAAACAGCGTATATGATTGTGCTGGTGATGTGGATTGTTTTCACATAGTCTTCCGAATAGGGCGCCACAGAGCTTTTCTGTGTGGCTATTCGCGATGTGATCGCATGAACAGGGCTTTGGCATGTTTGAGGTCGGTAGAGGCACCATAAGCCGGATGGGTCTGGTGATAGGGCTGCTTCTATTATCCGATTGTCATAAAAAACCAGATAGGCCCGCGCCGGCGGAGCGGGTGGAATCGACTCCCGTTGTGGCGCCAAAGCCATTGTCACCCCGTCCGCCGCGCCGGCCTGGCCTTTGGGAGACGACCCTTTCGGAAGAAGGCAGCGCGGAGCGGCAAATCCTGAAAATCTGTATTGACGCCCTGACCGACGAGCGGCTCGGTATTCTCGGTACGGATTTGTCTGGCGATAGCTGCTCTCGGAAAACCTTTAGTCCGCAAGGCGCCGGCAGTTGGGGCCTATTGGCCGAATGCGCCATGGGTGCGGGTGTGGTGACCGAATATTCCGGTTCGGTGACCGGTGATTTCGATAGTCAGTATGATATGAATGTCCGCTCCCAGACCATCGGCGGCAGTCAGATGAATCGGGTCACCAACTATGTAGTGCATTCCAGACGTCTTGGTGCCTGCGCCCCTGACCAGAAGCCGGGTGACGTGATTAATGATGGCGTCAAGATGAACCTGTTTGGCATGGAAGGCGTCAATCGCGGCAGGGTTAAAGCGTCGGAATCGCCGTCATCGGATGGGGTCGATTAGGCCAGCCAGGCTTTCGGCTTCGGTATCGGACGCTCGTGCAGCAGGTGATTGAAGCCCATAACGGCGCGACCGACCGTATAGCCCAGGCAGAACAGCAGCAAGAGCAGCATGGTCACGGTGATCGCCGGTGCGGTGATATGGTTCTTCTGCACGAAGGTGTAAGCCACCGCATTGAGCAGGACAGGGCCGATGCCATACCAGAAGGTGCGCTTCTGAAATTCATAATGCCCCTTGATCCAGTCCGGCGCCTTATCCTCGGCGAAGTTGGCGACCAGCATGGCCAGCAGAGCGGTCAGGCCGAAGGTCATCACGGTGAACAGGATCAGCAGATAATTGAGATAGGCGGTCAGCCGGGCATCGGCGAGGAGTGCTTTGATACCGCTCATGGTCGTTTCAGCAGGGGGTTTGGCGGTCATGCGTTACATCCATTTGGAGTTTATGCGAGCCTAGTACGGCCCGTAAGATACCGCAATGCAATAATCAGGCCTCGATATTCGGCACCATTGGCGCCAGGTCGGTGATGCCGATATCGAGGCCCATCTGGTTCAACAGAGTGGTGATCTGGCCGCGGTGGTGGGTCTGGTGGTTGAAGACATGGCTGAGGAGCAGGCCGACCGTCTTGGTAAAAGCGCCGCCGGTGGCGCTTTGGTAGGATAGCGGTGAGGCGATATCGGCATCGCTCAACTGGTCAATAAACCTGATATAGAGCGCGTCCAGCTCCGCGCGTACCGGCGTCAGTTCGGCCAGTGTCGGATATAGCAGATCGGCCAGGACCTTCGGTTTCGGCAGGGCATCGAGCGGCATCAGCACCTGACCATAGGGCTGCGGCCGGAAGCGGTTGAGCCACATCAGATCGGCGACAACGAGGTGATTGAGCGTGCCGAGGACCGAGCCAAAGAAAGCGCCACGCGACTCCAGCAAGGCTTCATCGGATAGTGGCGCGATAGTCGCCAGCAGCCGCGCATTCATGACGCTGTTATAGGTCGCCATCAGGCGCAGGTGGTCCTTGAAGGCCAGTTCAGCCATTGGTGTAAACCACGCAGACGCCCGCCTGGTCGGCATCTGACAAGGCTTCCGGCTTGATCACCGACACCTCGACGCGCAGCACATGCGGCAGAGCGACCAGCGCCTGCGCCATGTCCTCGGCCAGGGTTTCGACCAGCTTGATATGGCCGCGGGCGATGAATTCACGCGCGATCTGGCCGACAAGCTCATAGTTGAGCGTATCCTTGAGGCCGTTGATATCGTGGCGTTCGAGATCAAATATGGCGTCGATGATCAGCGGCTGGGTGCGGCCATGTTCGTGGTCATAGATGCCGATAGCGGCCTCGACCCGCAGGCCTTTGACGAAGACGCGGCGCGAAATCAGGCTCATAGCGTGCTCCAGGCATCCGCCGGCAGCAGGTCATTGAGGCTCATATCGGCGCGGTGGCACCATTCGCCCAGGCGGACCGAGCAGGCGGCGATATCGGCCGGGGTGAGGATAACGCTGTTGGTCGGGGTTTCCTCGATCTCGAAGCGCACGCATTCGAAATCCGGCATATGGGCGGCCAATATGGCGTTCAGCTTCATATAGAGCGCGGTGGCGACGGCCTCGGTGGTCGGGTCGCCTGCGATGACCAGCAGGCGCGGCAGCAATTCCGGTTCGTGCTGTTGGAAATAGCCGATCATCGGATCGTCATGGCCGAGCTGGAAGGCGTGGTCGAGGCTGTCATCGACAAAGCCGTGCCAGTGGCGTTTCAGGTCGGCGAAACTGGCGGCGTAATTGGCGCTGCCCCACTGGATCTGGCGGTCGCCCTTGCTTTGCAGGTTGACCACGACGAATTCGTTATGGCCATGCGGCGTCAGGCACTTCGAATTCTGATCGAAGCGTAGGCGATGGGCCATGGAAAAGCGGCGTTTGAACTGGAGCTGCATACGTGAAAGCCTTTGCGGGCGTTCAACAGCAAAGCGGCGGCAAAGTCAATGCGGCCAAAGTCCGGGAAGGCTAGCCGGGCGGTGGCCGCTTTCGCACCGCCGCCGCCATTTCCGCCTCAGCTATCGGCTTTAAGCCGAGCGCGGCGCGCGCTTCAATTATGCTGTCGGTGTAATCGACATAGGTGACGCTTGGCATTTTCGGGCCGGTGCCTGGCCTGTTGGCGGCGACTGGCATCGGCTGTGCAGAAATGACCTTGCCTTGCGGGGCCGTTGTTTCGGCGGGCTTCCGAGATTTTGCCGGCACCGGAGTTTGGGAATTTGCGACCTTTTGGGCTTCGTCCCACCATGGTCCCAGATCGCGGCAGCGCGCCTCGCCCCATTTCAGCGTATTGGCCAGGGAGACGCGGGCCTTAATGGCCTCGGTTTCATGGGTGGCGCGTTCGGCTTCCAGCTTGCGCGGATCGGGCGTCTTTTCACGGATTTGATGCTCGGCGCGATCACAACGGCTATAGAGGCGCTCGATGGCAGCGGCCACGCGCACGGCCTTCTCGACGCCCGGCATATCTTCGGGATCGTCCATGGCGGTCACTTTCAGCAGCATCCGGGTCGGCAAAGGCGCGCAAGAGCTTGCGCCTTTCCTCCGGGGTCAATTGTTCCTGTGCTGTACGGTCATCCAAAGCCATATGGATAGAATGCACCGGGAAATAGGAGAGGGGATAGATTCAGGCGGGTGGCCATTGCGGATACATCCCCGGTAGTGTGCCCTGATAGGACGAATATACTTTCGACATCCCAAAGTTGGGTCGATGTACAATGAGTGCTACCTTAGCGGGTTGTTGCGTGCTACCGATTGCGTCGATACTTAATGGTTTATAATCGGGGGGATATATGAAAATCTTTATAAGTTGGAGTGGCAGTCGTAGCAAAGCGCTGGCAAATGCTCTCAGAGATTGGCTGCCTTTAGTTCTTCAATACGCGAAGCCTTGGGTATCCGATAAAGACATTGGTGCAGGCGACCGCTGGGCGCAGTCTATCGCAGGTGAACTTGAGACAGCAAATTTTGGAATAATATGTATTACACCTGAAAACTTACAATCAGAATGGATATTATTTGAGGTGCCCCTAGATTGCTAGACACCTTGCGCCTTCAAAATGCGTTGTCTATT
>CAMLIY010000186.1 GCA_946480125.1 uncultured Asticcacaulis sp. | reverse complement strand
GACAATGATCGCTCCACTGGCGATCGCTGCCCGCGCAATGGCGCTGGACGCAAGCGTTGGTTCAGCACGCCCATCAGATGGGGTATAGATGCCGCCGACCCACCGGCCCGCCCCGCCGGGGGCTAACTCGTCGATCTCGACGGGCGTCAGCAAACGCGAATCCGGCGAAAGGTCGCGGACGCCTTCTTGCCAATTCCGGTATGCGGCCATCTCGCCCTCGGTCCGCGCGACATACATGATACCAGCCTGCCGAAATCCAACATCGGAACCGACCCGGCCAGCCATTTCGCCCCACATGCGCTCCGAAGCGATGGCAAGGGGAAGTTCCTGCCGCGCACGCAATGTCTTGCGGATCCACCCAAGATTGCGCGACGATTGTTCGCCCGCAATCGTGCCCTTTTCCAGTAAGACGACGGGGATGCCCCGCTCTGCAAGCGTCAAGGCGGCTGTCAGGCCGATGATCCCGCCACCGATCACGACCACGGTCGTCGATGCGGGAAGGTCTGGCGAAGTGCGGACCGGAGTTATGGTTGGCGCCACGGTTTAAATCCTTGGATCGTCGGAAACAGTCTGCGCAATTATCTTGTATCGAAGGGCCTGAGCGCGCGGACCTGCCTTCGGAGCTCAGCGATCAGGGCGCTGCAAGATTGATCTTTGTGAGCTTGGCCGCCACCGCACCGCGATAGGCCGTCACTTCGATCTCGACCTTATATTCTGGCGATCCGAGTGTCGGCGAAGTCAGGGTCAGAGCGGGGTCGATACCGCGCATCTTGTCGGCATAGGCAGCCATGATCACGTCGATATCTTCCGGGAACTGCACAAACACGCGCGAAGCAACGACATCGGCCAGACTGGCGCCAACGGACTGCAATGCAGTCTCTATGTTCGCCAGTACCTGAAGCGTCTGTTCGGTCAGGTCTGCGGGGATCAGTTTGGTTTGCGGGTTCCGCCCGGCAGTCAGGGAGACGAAGATCATATTGTCGATCGCGACCAAACGCGAATAGCTGCCTAATTCCTCGAATTTGGAACCCGACTTCACCTTTGTAATTTCGGTCATATTCACAATCTTTCAGTGCGTGGACGGGAGGAGGGGAACCCAAGCATGACATGATCAGCGCAGGGTAGGCTGCTCCCACAGGTTAAGCGGGACGCCGATCTTGTTCTTGATCGCGTTGCGGTACACCACGGTGCCCCAGGCCACGTCTTCGACCGGCATACCGCCGACGGACATGATGATAATTTCGTCATCGTTCCGGCGACCGGGGGCCTCACCCGCAACGATCTGGCCCAGATCCTCGAGTTGGTCGCGGGACATCCTGCCTTCGTCGATCAAATCGAGGAAACGCATGCCCACGACCGGGATCGTGTCATGGGTCGGCTTGGGACTTTCCTCGTACCAGGCGTCGTACAGACCGGGATTGTCGAGCACCTTGCGGACGTCGGACGTCTCCATGCCCTCGTCAATATTGCTCAGCGCGGGCATCGACAGGAAGGTGCCGGGGCTGACCCATTCACGTTCGACCTTCGGATAGAGCGATGCGTCACCGACTGCGCCCGAATTGCAGAACGTCACGATGTCCGATCCGCGAACCACCGCTTCGATCGTATCGACCACCTCGACCGTGGTGATTTGAGGGTAGGTTTCGGCGAGCCATACTAGGAACGCGTCGAGATTTTTCTGACCGCGCCCTTTGACCTTCACCGTATCGATATTGGGGCAGACTGCCACGAATGCGGCGAGCGAGGTTTTCGCCATAACGCCCGGCCCCAGGATTCCCACGATTTTGGAATCCTTGCGTGCCAGATAGCGCGCACCCACGCCGGGCACCGCGCCAGTTCGATAGGCAGAAAGCAGGTTGGCCGACATGAACGCCAAGGGAGCACCCGTGTCAGCATCATTGAGAACGAACATCAGGATCGAACGGGGCAAGCCCTTTTCGCGGTTTGCAATGTTCGATCCATACCATTTCATGCCCGCAGTCTTGAAACTGCCGCCGAGATAGGCCGGCATCGCCATGAAACGACGGTCAGGCGTTGGCTTAGGCATGTTTGGGAATGGCGAATTTTCGGGAAATACCACGATGGAGCCATGCGAATTATTGCTTGCGCCCGCCATGCGATAATCGCCGTGGTACAATAGTCCGAACATCTCCTCCATCGTATCGACGCAAGCGGCCATATCGGTTACACCTGCACGGATCATATCCGGTTCGGACAGGTATATGAAATCAATATTCGTCGAATTTGTTGATGCGGAAGTCATTACATAGCTCCGTTTTCTTCGGACTTTGCCGTGGCTATTATTTGTTTTTGACTAGTGGGATCGCCGTTTCACAATAATGAGTTACGCGGATGAACTTTGACATTGAAATCTAAGAAAATCAAAAAACCATCTATTCCAATATACTGGAGAGAAGCGGATCTATACGTCGACACGCGACGCTCCGATTTTCAGATATTTCGCGGAATTATAGGTTCGGAGCCAGGTCGCCTGGATGAGGCCTGCGATTGTCGTTGCCACCAGGAGGAGCGGGGACAGGTTGATCCACCCGTGCTCCACACCCGTGAGGATGCTGTAATTGGTTGCGGCCAGAAAAGTCGCAATGCCGATCGCAATGCCGCCGAATAGCGGCGCAACGCTCTTGCCCCAGCCAAATTCACCACGGCGCGCGAAGAATATAGGAACGCCAATACTGGTGATCGCGAGCAGCGCCATAAGCCCCAGCGACCCGATGCCAATGAACATCGGTGCAATTTTTTGCAGCGGGTCCAATCCGGTAAAGCCTGCAACCAATAATACGAGAAAGCAGATAGCTGCCAATAGGATGCCCGCAATGTGCGGCGAGTGATATTTGGGGTGCGTTCTGGCCAGGCCGTGCGGAAGAACGCCATCGCGGGCGAGTGCATAGACATAGCGGGTGCCACAGTTGAACAGGCCGAGGACGGAGGCGAAGGCGCTCGTAATCACAAAGACTTGCAGGCTCGCAGCGCCCGCATTTCCTAGATATGCCCCGGCAAGATTGCTGACGAAATGACCCGGGTCCGATGCGGAGATGCGGGCTACCGAGTGGCTGCCGACGGCGGTGGACAGGCACCAGGCCGTCAGCGCGTAAAGCATGACTGCAATGACAACCGAGATGAATGTTGCGCGCGGCACCGTCACCTTTGGAGAGCGTGCCTCTTCCTGATAGATCGCGGTCCCTTCAATGCCAAACAAGCTGGTGAATGCGTAGATCATCGCGACGCCCAGTCCGGGAGCAAACACAACGTCTGGCGACAGGTCGCTGATATTGAAGGCGGAAAACCCATTCTGGTATATGATTGCGCCATCCAGAAGGAGGAGCAGTCCGATTTCGGCGACAAGGGCAATCGCCAGCACCGTCGCGACCATCGTAATCCGGTGATAAGCCAGAACAGCAGCGATCGCTGTACCGAGCCCGCTCCAAAGTTGCCATGAACTGTGCAGCCCCGTCAGCGAATTGAACAGGTCTGCAACAAAGTATCCGAGAATGATAATCGTCGAAAGACAGAGGCATAGATAGGAAAGGGTGGCGATGTAGGCGGCGGGAAGACCGATCAATCTACTGAAGCTGGTTGAGATATAGGCGTAGAATGCGCCCGCGTTCTTGACGTACGGAATTTGCCGTACATAACCGGCCGCGAAGAGCAGCATGGCGATACCGCCAACGATCCAGGCCCCCGGAACCCCGGCACCGTTCCCGAGCGCAAAGCTGATGGGCATCAGCGCCATCACAACAGCAAGCGGAGCGGCAGCGGCAAGCACCATGAAGACGATGTCGTGCGTTCCGAGGACGTTCCTCTCCAGCTCCTCGTCCGCTTTCGGTAGGGCCACTGATGATGTCGCCATGCCTTGTCTCCCCGATGTCATTCTGTGACTGACGCGAAGAGGTCTGCATGTGGGGCCAGCCATTCACGTGCTGTCGTCAGCGTGATGGGCAGTTCCTTCAGCACCGGCGCCATATCATGATAGTGGCGAGGAGGGTCTGGCTCCTGTTGTTCGCGACGATAGGATTCCGACACTTCATGTGCCGATGAACTGTCGAAGATGCGCTGTAGCGACAGATACATTTCGTCGGCAGTCATCGGGTAATAGCTGATGTCACGGCCAAGTACGTCCTGGAACGCCTGAGCCAGTTCTGGCCCGGTAAGCTCCTCCGGCCCGCTGAGGCGGTACAGCCGCCCCGTCAGATCAGGTCGATGCAATAATTGCGCTATGAATGCGCATACGTCGCGCGCGGCGATCCAGCCCATCCGTCTGTCCATCGAGACCGGATAGGACACGGCGTTTCGTATCGTCACACCTTCTACATTCCAGGGCCCAAGCAGGTTCTCGAAATATTTCGCCGGCGCGACAGCGGCGACGGGCACGCCATAACCCTGCATGATCTGCCATGCTTCCTTCAGCGCAGACGCTTCGGGTCGGTCCTCACCATCTTCGGGATAGCGCGCGCTGATATTCCAGACGACCATTTTCACCTTGGCCGCGACCGCTGCAGTCATGGCGGAATGCACATAATCTTTCATCGTGTCTGGGTTCGCACAGACCGCGGGAACCATGAACGCCACGGCATCCATGCCCTGTGTGGCGCGCATCAGGCTCTCCGGATCGTTCACATCACCGATTACGGCTTGTGCTCCCGGCAAATCGATCTCCGGCGGCAGAGCGTCCCGCCGTGTCAGCACGAAAGGAGAATCACCGGCAGCGAGCAGAAGAGAAACCAGCGGGCTCGCCTGAAGACCCGTTGCACCATAGACCAGTACCCGCATCGTCATGTTCCTACACAGTGCGGCGCAAGATGCGCTCGCTATGCCAATCATTGTTTGGATCGAGGCTCCCGGTCAGGGGAGTGCCCTTTTGTCGACCGGACATGGGCGGGGCGCACATAATGCGTGACGCCCCGCCTGTGCCTGTCAGTAACGGAGCGTCAACGTGCCGCCTACCCAGCGGGGCTGGGCAAAGGTCGAGTTGTACGTGCCCTGAAGGGCGCTGTTGTCGATCACGTAGACACGGTATTGCGTGTTGGCGACGTTATTGATGAAGAGTCCCGCGCTCCAACGATCCGTATCGTAGCGCAGCTGGACATTACCGACGATATGAGCGTCTTCCAGTGCGGTCTGATCATTGAAGGTCGTCTGATAGAAGGAGGAGTCGTAGCGCCAATTGGTGGCGATGGTCGCTTTGCCGGTGAAGACAGGCACTGAGTACGACACATTCCATCCGACCGACCATGACGGCGCATTGGGCAGCTTGCGATCAATGATGGCGCCCGACGGAACGACCACGTTGCGCACGACCGATGACAAATGGTTGAGGAACACATTCATCTGCAAGCCCGATATCGGACGGATCGCTGCTTCCAGTTCGAAGCCGGTTTGCCGCGCGGGCAGATTTTTAATCGCAGTGGTCGCGCCGACCAGAATGAACGCCTGATAATTGCTGTAATTATAGTGGAAAACGGCGCCACTCAGATCGATTTTCCGGTCCAGCGCCGAGACCTTGAAACCGGCCTCAACGTTGGTCAGCACTTCCTGCTTATAGGGCATGTCGGCAAAGTCATAGAGCAGGATCGGCATATCGAAACCGCCGCTCTTAGTGCCCCGATTGATGCTCGAATAGAGTAGAACGTCGTTAGCCGGACGATATTCCAATCCGACCTTGCCGGACCAATTCTTGTAAACCTGACGCGCCAGCGGGTTGTTAGCTGGGTTGAACGTCGCGTCGACGGCCGTGTCCGTGGTATGCGCATAATCATTGCGCTTGAGGTCATAGCTATAGCGGGCACCGACCGTCACCGTCAGGTTCGACAGAGCTTTATAGTCGACCTGACCAAACACCGCGACGGAATCGGTCGTCTGGATGCTTTGCCCCTCGAGATAAGTATAATCGAGCGTGCTGGCCGGCGGGAACAGAAACGAGTAATTTGACAGGACGGACTGCGCCGCATCGCCACGGATATGGAGACCGTAAACACCGGTCACCCAATCCAGCTTGTCAGACTTCCCTGAAAGCCGCAATTCTTGCGAGGCCTGCCATTGTGACTGGCGTTGCCTGTAAGCGAACGAGTTGACGGTGGGGCCAAGATCGGTGTCTTCACCATAATTCTTCTTGACCTGCTGGTAGTCGCTGATCGACGTAAGCTGGATGTTGCCGCCCAGATCCTGCTCGTAGCGGCCAGT
>CAMLIY010000185.1 GCA_946480125.1 uncultured Asticcacaulis sp. | reverse complement strand
ATCAACGTCAACGATTCGGTCACCAAGTCGAAGTTCGATAACCTCTATGGCTGCCGCGAGTCACTGGTTGACGCCATCCGCCGCGCCACCGATGTCATGCTGGCCGGCAAGGTCGCGGTTGTCCTCGGTTACGGCGATGTCGGCAAGGGGTCTGCGGCTTCGTTGCGTAACGGCGGCGCCCGCGTCATCGTCACCGAAATCGATCCGATCTGCGCCTTGCAAGCCGCCATGGAAGGCTATGAAGTCCGCACCATGGAAGAGGTGGCTGGCGCCGCCGATATCTTCGTTACCTGTACCGGCAACAAGGACGTGCTGCGCCTGGAGCACATGCGCGAGATGAAGCACAACGCCATCGTCTGTAATATCGGTCACTTCGACTCGGAAATTCAGGTCGCCGCGCTGAAGAACTTCAAGTGGGACGAGATCAAGCCGCAGGTCCACCACGTCGAATTCCCCGACGGCAAGAAAATTATTCTTCTGTCTGAAGGTCGTCTGGTCAACCTGGGCAACGCCACCGGCCACCCGTCCTTTGTCATGTCGGCCTCGTTCACCAACCAGACCCTGGCCCAGATCGAACTGTGGACCAACGCTGATAAGTATGACAAGTCGGTCTATACCCTGCCGAAGCACCTCGATGAAAAGGTCGCGCTGCTGCACCTTGAAAAACTGGGCGCCAAGCTTACCGTGCTGAACAGGGAACAGGCCGACTATATCGGCGTGCCCGTCGATGGTCCGTTCAAACCGGATCACTACCGCTACTAGGGTCAAGTCTGAAATATCAAAGGGCGGCGTCTCACATGGGACGCCGCCCTTTGATTGCTCTATAGCGAAACCATCGCGCCGTTTGCGGTTTTGGACTGTAGTATCTATAGTGCGGACTTCGACAACCGAAGACATGCCATGCCTGATCAATCCGCATCTGCCGCGCCCACAAAAATCGTTTTCGGACAGGGCTTCCTGAAGGACTGCTGGTGGTTTGCCGCGCTTTCGGGCGATCTGATGGCTGGCAAGCTGCAACGCTATGTCATTCTCGGCGAGCCTGTCCTGCTGGCACGCGATTTGGATGGCAAGGCTTATGCCGTGCGCGATATCTGTCCGCACCGCGCTGCGCCCCTATCTGCCGGAGAGATGATACGGGATGGAAGAGGCGGACAGTGCGTCGTCCAGTGCTGTTATCACGGCTGGACCTTCGATACTCAAGGCACCTGCAAGTCTATCCCGTCGCTGACGCCTGACCAGCCAATGGATGTTGAAAAGATCAAGGTGCGCAACTATGCCCTCCGTGAACAGCAGGGCATTGTCTGGATCTATATCACCGCCGATCCGCGCCGACCGGCCGAGCCGGACCACGAACCGCCGATCCTGCCGGGTGTCGTCGGTGGCCATGAAAACGATATCAGGCCTATCATCGTCGAGACCATGGATTTCGACTCGCATATCGATCACGCCGTTGTGGGTCTGATGGACCCGGCGCATGGCCCCTATGTCCATCAGCAATGGTGGTGGCGTTCGGCCAAGAAACAGCTTTCCAAGATCAAACAATTCGAGCCGCGTGACTACGGTTTCTCAATGGTGCGTCACGCACCTTCCTCCAATAGCCGCGCCTACAAAATTCTCGGCGGGGCGCCGGCTACCGAAATTACCTTCCGCCTGCCGGGCATCCGTTATGAGCATATTGAAATTGGTAAACAGCAGGTGCTGGGCCTCACCTGCCTGACGCCGATTGACGATACGCACACCCGCATCACGCAGATTTTCTGGTCAGATCACGGCCTCTTCCGCCTGATCGCGCCGCTGTTCCGCTTTGGCGCCAAGGCCTTCCTCAAACAGGATGGTGATATGGTCAACCTGCAAAATGAGGGTCTGAGGTATGATCCGGCCCTGATCTGGATCGACGACGCCGATACCCAGGCCAAATGGTATCAGCAACTAAAGCGGGAATGGATGCAATCGCGCAGCGAACAGCGCCCGTTTGTTAATCCGGTTCGGCCAACCACGTTAAAGTGGACATCTTAACCGGCATTTGAGCTTTTGCTGCCAGAATGCGGCCTTCTGTCTCCGGAGACCGATCCTTGGCCCTCAATTCTGCCCTGTCCCAGATACGCGACGCTGACTGGCTGACCGTCCGGCGTGCCCGCACCTATGCGGTGTTCGTCCTGGTGCTGCTCGGCCTCCTGCCGATTATCGCGCGTTTTGCCGCCGGTCATGGACTGATCGACAAATCCGGCGTCCCCTTCGGGGGGCATTATATCAGCTTTTATGCCGCCTCAAAACTGGCCCTCGGCGGACACGCGGCGGATGCCTGGCATCCGGACCTGCACAAGGTGGCAGAAAATTCGGTTTTCGCAAACGGGCTGCATGACTATTGGGCCTTTTTCTATCCGCCGGCCTATCTGGTTATTTGCCTGCCGCTGGCCCTGCTGTCCTATGGCTGGTCTGTCCTTATCGCCATGGCCACCACAACAGTGACCATGCTCAAGCTGCTGTATATGTGGCTGAAGCGGATGACGCCCGATCCAAGCGGTGCATGGTTGCCGCTGATCGCCTTTCCCGGCGTGTGGATGAACATCGCCTGCGGCCAGAATGCCGCCCTGACAACGGCCATAATGGCCGGCGGATGCCTGTTGCTGTCACGCGCCCCCGTCATGTCCGGTCTGGTGTTCGGACTGCTGGTGATCAAGCCGCAACTGGCCCTGGCCCTTCCGTTTATTCTGGCGGCTGACGGACGCTGGAAAACCTTTTTCGCTACAGCTTTCAGTGCCGCCGCCTTGTCGATAATCGCTTATTTTGTCGTCGGGCCGGCAGGGTATGCGGCTTTTTTCGCCAATAGCCATCTGGCGCGTGAAGCCCTGGAAAAAGGCCTGGTGGATACCTCGGCCGTGCAAAGCGTTTTTGCCGGCCTGAAGCTCATCGGCCTGCCGAATGGTGTGGCCTATGCCGGTCAGGCCCTCATTGCGCTGGCTGCATTGGGCTGGTCCATCCATATCATTCGTCGTCACCGTCCTGATGCGGTGGCTTTAGGCGCGTTGCTGACTTCGGTCACCCTGTTGCTCAGTCCGTTCCTGCTGAACTATGACCTGATGATGATCGCCCTGCCTATGGGGTGGCTGGTCATGCAAGGGGTAAGTCACGGTTTTCGTCCGTGGGAAAAAATGCTGTGCGTGGGGCTCTATCTGCTGCCTTTTCTGTCGCGTGGCCTGACCGATATGACGCATGTACCGGTTGGCGTGCTGATGACCGGCACTCTGTTCTTTTTCGTTCAGGGACGCATAACAAAAAGGGCGGACATCAGAATGCCCGCCCTTCAGGAAACAGTCGCTTAAACCCATCAGGCACTTTTCAGGCCAGAAACAATCAGCTTGATCTGCGCGGTCAGGCTTTTTGTCAGTTTGTCCATATCGAAGGCGCCAGTATCATCGCTGGCCTGATAGGCGCGGCGCAGATTGGCGAAGCACAGATCCTCGAGCACTTCAGCGGCATTTTCGATATCGCTGCCCTGAGGCAATTCCTTGCGGCCCTGTGCCAGTTTCAACGTATCGAGCAGCACGATATGAATCAGATCACTCATCTGGCCAACCTCATTGACCGGTGACTGACCGGATAGCTGGCCGTGACTCCACTTCATAACGAAAGCCGACAGCACGATACGGGCATTGTGCCGGGCCGCCTCATACCCACGCATCAACTGCCTGTGCAGGCGTTTAGCCAGGTCCAGTGTGTCATCATGAGCATCGCGCATAGCCTTAACGACCTGCTCATTTTCCGCATGCAGAACGGTCAGAAATATTTCGTTCTTGTCAGCGAAATTGGCGAACAGGGCGCCGGTGGAGAGCCCGGCGGCGCGGGCGATATCGCGCAGGGTAGCGGCTTCGAAACCGCGCTCACGAAAAAGCGTTGCCGCCGATTCGAGTATCTTCAGGCGATTGCGCTCTTTAGACTTGGCGCGATTGCCGGCCGGAACGGGTTTGTCGCTAGCGATGGCTGGGTCACTCACAGGATCGGTGGCATGGTGGGGATCGTACATAACGCGTTACTCACACACAAAAATGAAGTTTACCTTCAGGGAAGGATTATCCTAGGATTTTCCCTATCTAGTATGGCGCCACGCCCATTACAAGGATGACGCCCGTATTCCGCGGGTCGCTTTTCAGTACCCGGCGGAGTCACAAATTTAACGCATGACGGATAATAGTCCGTCGCTGACCTGAGATAAATATCTCGACTTTTGGCCATAAAAAGGCGATTTTGTCTCATGACAAAAATCTTCTTTTATCTTGCGCTTGTGGCCATGTTTGCCGTGCTTGTCGTTCTGGCCGCCGGTCTTTTCAGCCTGGTGCGCGGCGGCACCTTCCGCGAGAACTGGTCGAACAAGCTGATGCGCCTGCGCGTTCTGTTTCAGGCCATAGCCATTGGTCTGCTGGTGATCCTGGCCTGGGCCATGAAGCATTCTTCCTAGAGAAGATACGCCGCCCACGCCAATTTCTATGAATGAGATTTGGCAGTTATTACTTTCAAACAGAAGTGGTCATGGTCAAGCTCAATAAAATCTACACCCGTACCGGCGATGACGGCACCACCGGCCTGGCGGACGGCACGCGCCGGCCCAAGGATGATGCGCGCCTGGTGGTCATAGGCAGCGTCGATGAGACTAATGCGGCACTGGGACTGGTGCGGCTAAACAGCGCATCCGACCCTTCGCTGGATAACCTTTTGGCGCGCCTGCAAAACGAACTGTTCGATCTGGGCGCCGATCTGGCCACGCCCTCGGATAACATCTCGTGGACGCCGCTGCGCATAAAGGCGGATCAGGTGACGGCCCTGGAAGCGGCGCTTGATGCCTATAATGAACCGATCGCGCCGTTAACCTCATTCATCCTGCCGGCAGGATCGCCCATGAGCGCGCACCTGCATCTGGCGCGCACCCTCGCCCGCCGCGCCGAACGCGACGCCGTCACCTTGGCAAAGATAGAAGGCGAACAGGTCAATCCGGAGGCATTGAAATACCTCAATCGCCTCTCCGATCTGTTGTTCGTACTGGCGCGACATGCTAATGACCAGGGCCGCGCCGACGTCCTGTGGGCACCGTCAAAATAATGATTCCGAGAAAACATATGCCGAAAGCCCTGACCGCTATAGCGTTTGTTCTGCCTTGCCTGTTGCTCGCACAGTGCGATGCCGGCAAGAAGGCGACCGGTAATGAAATTGGCACCAATGTCGAAAATCCGGCCGTGGCTTTTGATGTGGAAATCGAGATGACGCCGGCGGCGGCGGCACGTTTCAAGGCGACCGGGGATACCCTGGTGGTTGATGTCGCCTATTACGGTTACCCGACGGAGGCGGCGCGCGACAAGGTCAACAGCCTGCATCAGATTGATCTGGGACAGGAGAAGGTCGGCGCACTGGCGACCTCGACACAGGTGCATGTGCCTGGCGGCGGTCTCAACCAGAAAGCCTTGAGCGACGTCATGGGTGGCCAGGCCATGGTGCTGATCGACGGTTACAGCATTACGCCAGAGAGCAACGAGGACAGCCAGGTCAGGTGCAACTATTATCGTGACCGGCTGGAAATGGCGCGCAGCCAGTCGCCGGTTCTTAAATGCGACATTCCCTCAAATAGCTGATTAATTCGAAGACGACGCACTGTTACCGGCGCTATTTACCGCTCTGGCATTGCTCGCCTTGCGGGCATCGTCATGGTAATCGATTGTTGCCGGTTTGCCGTCTTTACGGCCGGTTAAGGTCGAAATAGCGATCGGCGCGTAGCACTTGTGCGCCTTCCACGAGTACCAGCCCGCGGCATTTTCACATTTCTTCTTCGGGATATCATAAAACCAGCCATAGCCGACGATGGCGGCGCTGCACAGGCCCAGAACAATAAGAAAAATGTATTTCAGTTTGCCTATCTGGCTGGGCATGGGCAGGTCTGTCCGAAGCTATAACTTGACGTGAACGTAAAGATGTGGTTATTCCTTTATGCGCCAATACGAACATAAGGGCAATTGAAAACCAGCGGTCCGGCCACTGAAAACACTTGCAAAAGACCAAACAGGAATTGACTTTGCGGGCATTGGTCGTCATTTGAACCCCAGTTAAACGCGCTCGATAAGGGTGCCAGGAAACGAAAAGCCCAACGAACTGCCAGAGGTTAAAGCCATGAAGATTTTGGTCCCGGTCAAGCGGGTGCTGGATTACAACGTCAAGGTCCG
>CAMLIY010000184.1 GCA_946480125.1 uncultured Asticcacaulis sp. | reverse complement strand
AACTATGAGGACGGCATGATCTGGCTGGGTGCGCTCGATCTGTATGAGTCTACGGGTGATGCCGCCCTGCTCGATTTTGTCCGCACGGAGGCCGAACGCCGCATCACGCCCGAAGGCGTCATGACGACCTTCGATTCCGATGAATACAATATCGATAATATCCACGCCGGTCGCATCCTGCCGCGTCTTTATGCCATGACCGGTGACGATCGTTACCGCCGCGCCATGGACCGGCAATTCTCCCAGTTGCTGACCCATCCGCGCACGCACTCCGGCAATTACTGGCACAAGCAAATCTATCCGTGGCAGGTCTGGCTGGATGGCCTTTACATGGCCCAGCCTTTCCAGACCGCCTATGCGCAGGCCACCGGCAAGCCGGACCTGTTCGCCGATACGGTGCGCCAGTTCCTGGCCGTCGAGGCCAATCTGAAAGGCGAAAACGGCCTTTACCATCACGGCTGGGACGAATCGCGCGCCGAACGCTGGGCCGATCCGGTTACCGGCCGCTCGCCGTGCGTCTGGAGCCGCGCCATGGGCTGGTGGGTCATGGCCATGGCCGATGTCTGCGAGGCGGCGGAAGGCCTTGACGGGCGGGAAGAGATTGCCCGCCTGCTGAAAGACAGCCTCGACGCCCTGCGGCGGGTGCGCAAGCCAAATGGCCTATGGTATCAGGTAACCGATCAGGCCGGCCGCGAAGGTAATTACGAAGAAACTTCAGCCTCGCTGATGATCGCCTATGGGCTGATGAAGGCGAACAGGCTCGGCATAACCGAAGCCGGCACAGCATCCGAAGGACGGGCCGCACTCAGGCAGATTTGCGAGCGATTCGTTACCCCTTCGGCGCTGGAAGGCATATGCGGCGTCGCCGGTCTTGGCAACACGCCTTACCGTAACGGTTCATACGCCTACTATTTGTCGGAAAAAATCACGCCTAATGATCCAAAGGGTACAGGCGCCTTTATGATGGCCCTGTCAGAAGGCATTCGGATGACTGACACAGCTTGAAAATTTTAACAGGAAGGACGGCTTGATAGCACTATGGCAAAATTACCGCAGTTTTGACAGAACAGCGATTTTTAATGCCACCGGTGTCATTCTGATGAAATATGGCCTTGTCACGTCAAAAATTCTATGTCTAGTTGTCAAATATCGACGTCATGCCAATTTATAAAAAATCATGACACCGGTGTCAATTAATAAGCCAAGCGAAGCTGTATAGCTTCCAATTCATATGAACAGCCGACCTTAAGTCCGGACTGTTGGCAAAACGGGGAGTAAACCTATGCTGAAACCGACCGACGCCCGAATTGCGTCCAAATTTACCAAAGCCCTCGCCTTGAGCGCTTCCGCTGCTGCGATTGCCATGGCCGCCGGTGGCCTGTTCATAGCCCCTGCCCTGGCGCAGGAGGCGGCCCCGGAGGTGGCGCCGGTCGCGGCGCCCGCCGACGACGCAACACTTGTCATTGTCACCGGCTTCCGCGGCTCGCTCCAGACCGCCATCAATGAAAAGAAGCGGTCCACAGACATGGTGGACGTGATCAAGTCTGAAGACATTGGCCAGTTTCCTGATCTCAACCTGGCTGAAAGCCTGCAACGCATTCCCGGCGTCTCGATCGATCGCGATGGCGGCGAAGGCAAGCAGATCACCGTACGCGGTCTCAATTCGGAGTTTTCGCGCACCCGCCTGAATGGCCTCGAAGCCCTGGCCACCACCGGTTCCAAGGATTCCTCGGGCGGCACCAACCGCGGCCGTGGATTTGACTTCAATGTTTTTGCCGCCGATCTGTTCAATTCGCTGACCGTGCGCAAGTCTTTGTCGGCCGAAATCGAAGAAGGCTCGCTCGGCGCCACGGTCGATCTGCAAACCGCCCGCCCGTTTGATTACAAGGGCTTCACCATGGCCGGCTCGCTTCAGGCGGGCTATAACGACGCCTCCAAACAAACCGAACCGCGCGGCACCTTCATGGTTTCCAATCGCTGGGCCGATGGCCGGCTGGGCGCCCTGCTCTCGGTCGCGTACGGTACGCGCACCGTGATCGAGGATTCGACCAATACCACGCGCTGGGAAAATGCCTACGCCAACGGCAATGCCGGCCGGATCGGCAGCTACAGCACCGATGGCGGCAAGACCTTTATCCCCGTCAAGCCCTGTACCAACAACACGGCCAATCAGTGCAACACAACTGAAAGCAATGCCAAGAACCCCGTCCTGACCGATGCGGAAGCGCTGAAGATCAGCCACGCCCTGCATCCGCGCATTCCGCGCTATAACCATTTTGAAACCGATCAGGAACGCCTGGGCATCACCGCCGCCTTCCAGATGCGGCCCAATCCCGACACCCTGTTCACCCTGGAAGGCATGTACGCCACCTTCGGCTCCAACCGCGATGAGTGGGAAATCGAAGGCATCTCGTTCAGCCGTACCGGCGCCGGCTTCCCGAAATCTTCGGTCTATGATTATACGATCGATGATGAAGGCACCATGACCCAGGCGTCGTTCAATGATGTCGATATCCGCGCCGAGCATCGCTACGACGAACTGAAGACGACCTTCCAGCAGCTCAACCTGACATGGGATCAGAACTGGGGCGACCGCCTGACCTCGAAGGTCCTGATCGGCGCTTCGGATTCGCTGCAGGACAACCCCGAACAGACCACCTTCACGTTTGAATCCTACAATGTCGACGGCTACAGCTACGACTATTCGGATATGACGCATCCGGTCTTCAACTATGGTACGTCATCGACCGGCTGTTCGCCCGATCAGGCCTGCTACTGGACCTATTCCAGCAGCGCCGCCAACGGTGACGCCTCGCTGATCCGCCTGCGTCCGCAATCGGTTGAGAACAGCTTTGCGACCGCCAAGATCGACCTGAAATACAAGCTGACCGACAATATCGATATTAAGTTTGGCGCGTCGAGCAAGAAGTATGAGTTCACCTCCGCGGAATATGGCCGTTATACGTCCACCCCCCTGACCCGCGATGAAAATGCCTCTGGCGCTCTTGTCAGTGCCATAAACAGCGACATCGCTGGTTACTCCGAAACGGTGACCGTCGGCGGCAACACCTACCTGATCCCCAATCTCGACAAGATTCGCGATAGCTTTGATTACAACTGCAACTGCGTCAACAGCTATGGCAGCTTCAAAGTCAACAACACCAACTCCTCGTCGATCGCCGGTAATCGCAATGCCGAGGAAGTCGATACCGGCTATTTCCTGCAGGCGGATTTCAAGGGTGAACTCGCCTCGATGCCGTTCCGCGGCAATATCGGCACCCGTGAAGTTCGTACAGAAACAAGCGTGAGCGGCTATATCGGGACTTCAGGTGCGCCGGCCCTGACCACCATTCACCGCAGCTACAGCGACTCGCTGCCGTCGCTTAACGTAATGATAGAGCCGCTGACAAACCTTTATCTGCGTTTCGCCGCCGCCAAAACCATGGCGCGCCCGACCCTGCTGTCCATGACACCGGGCGGTGGATCGATCAGCACCACCAATAAAACCATCACCACCGGCAACCCCTATCTCGATCCGACCCGCGCCAATACTATGGATTTCTCGGTCGAATGGTATCCCGACAAGGACACCCTGCTCACCCTGGGCCTGTTCCAGAAAGACCTCAAAAGTTACATTCAGTCGCGCGCCCAGAATTTCAAGCTGAGCGAGCTGGGCTACAATTACGCCGACCTGGGTGAAACCAGCGATGTCGAGTATCTGGTAACCACGCCGGTTAATACGCCGGGCGGCAAACTAAAGGGCTTCGAAATCAATATCCAGAAGCCGTTCACCTTCCTGCCGGGCTTCCTGAGCCGGACCGGCGGCATTGTGAACTACACTCACGTTGAATCGAAAATCCAGTACTATACCTCAGCCACGGCTACCACGACCACCGAAGCCGACTTGCTGGGCCTGTCACCCGACGCCTGGAACGCCACCCTTTATTATGAAGGCAGCGCCCTTTCCGGCCGTGTCGCCGTCTCCTACCGTGATGGCTATCTGTCACAACTCGCGCCGGGCTCCTCGGCCGATTTCTGGGGCAAGCACGAGACGATGAACGTCGATGCGCAGCTGACCTACAAGCTCAACCGGAACCTCACCCTGGTTCTGGAAGGCATCAACCTTACCAATGAGCCGGATGACCGCTATATTGCCTACAACACCGCTCAGGGTAATACAGCCCAAAACCTGCTGTACGATTACGGCACCTCGGGCCGCCAGTATTATCTTGGCGTGCGCTACAAATACTAGGTCTGTCTTCCCATGACACGACTGGGGCGCCGGAGTCATCCGGCGCCCCCTTTTTATGAGCGGGGATGTTTTTGAAGGACAGGTCATGCCGAAAGCCAGCCGCCGCGACGCACTGAAAACAGCCGCCCTGGGGGCTCTGCTCTTTGGCTTGCCCGCCCCTGCGGAAGCCGCGGCCGAAACGATATCTGCGCGTGGGATCGAAGGCCAGCGCCGGGCCGATCGCGGCGACGGCACCTTCTTGAATCCGATCATGGCCGGCGACCACCCGGATCCGTCGATCCTGAAGGATGGCGCCGACTACTACATGACCTTTTCGACCTTCGAAGCCTATCCCGGCCTGATCATCTGGCACTCGCGTGACCTGGTGAACTGGCAGCCGGTAACGGCGGCTCTGACCCGCAATATCGGCTCGGTCTGGGCGCCGGAACTGTGCCGGCACAAGGGCCGCTACTACCTCTATATTCCGACAAAACAGACGAAGGCGCCTGGCAGCAGGACCACCTCCTGGGTTATCTGGGCCGACAATATCAAGGGGCCGTGGTCCGAGCCGGTTGATCTCAATCTGCCCGACCATATCGATCCCGGCCATGCGGTCGGCGAGGACGGGTCGCGCTGGCTGTTCCTCAGTGGCGGTGATCGGGTTCGGCTGGCCGATGACGGCCTGTCCACGCTCGGCAAGCCGGAGCACATTTATGACCCCTGGCATTACCCGGCGGACTGGGACGTCGAAAGCTTCTCGCCTGAAGGCCCCAAGGTCACCCGTCGCGGCGATTATTTCTACCTGATCCTGGCGGTCGGCGGCACGGCGGGGCCACCGACCGGCCACATGGTTATCGCCGCCCGCTCGCGCTCGATCAATGGCCCGTGGGAACAGCACCCGCGCAATCCGCTGGTCCATACCGCCTCACTCGATGAAAAATGGTGGTCGCGCGGCCACGCCACGCTGGTGGAAGGCCCGAAAGGCGACTGGTGGGGCGTCTATCATGGCTATGAAAACGGCTTCTGGACCCTGGGCCGTCAGACGCTATTGGCGCCCATTACCTGGCGTGCCGATGGCTGGTTCGATTTCGGCGGCGGCGACCTGTCGCAACCGATCAAAAAGCCCCTGCCTGGTCCGGCCACGCCGCATGGTCTGGCGCTTTCCGACGATTTCACCACCGATAAGTATGGCCGGCAATGGAATTTCTTCAATCCGGCCGCCGATGAAACTGGCCGTATCCGGCGTGAAAAGGGCATCCTCCATCTGACGGCGCGCGGCGAAGCGCCATCTTCCTCCGCGCCGTTGCTGTGCGTGGCCGGTGACCAGGCTTACGAATTCGAATGCGATATCGAGATCGATCCGGGCACACGTGCCGGCCTGTTGCTGTTTTATGATTCAAGCCTCTATTGCGGCCTGGGCTTCGATGAAAACACCTTCATCACCCACCAGTATGGCATCGAGCGCGGCCGCCCCGCCAATCCTTACGGCCGCCGCATGAAACTGCGTGTGCGCAATAACCGCCACATCGTCAGTTTCCACACCTCGGCCGATGGCCGGGACTGGACGCGTTTCGATCGCGGCATGGAGGTTTCCGGCTACCACCATAATGTGCGCGGCGGCTTCCTGATGCTGCGGCCCGGTCTTTATGCCGCCGGCAAGGGCGAGGCCCGCTTTCGTAATTTCATCTATCGGGCGCTGTAGCCCGCCCAATTGAGTCCCGGAGACTGACTGTGAAACTGTCCTGCCTTACCCTTTCCGTCATGATGTCCGTCATGGTCGCACCGGCCTTTGCCACGGTGGTCGGCGTTAACACCCCCGCCCAGGCCATCACCGCCGAGCGCGTCCATACCCTGCCGCCGGAGGCGCAGCCCGCCTGGCGGGCCTATCTCGACCGTTCCGTGGCGCAGATGGCGGCTGATCGCGCCGCTCTGGCCGCCGAGGGGACGCCGGGCGATATATCGCCGGTAAAGATGCGCGGCGACAG
>CAMLIY010000183.1 GCA_946480125.1 uncultured Asticcacaulis sp. | reverse complement strand
GTCATGGCGGGCATATGGGTGGCCATTTCTTCGTTGCGGTTGCGGATAGGATTATAGCCGTAAAGCGACATGGCCTGACGGTAATCGGCGATCTTATGCGTGAGCAGGGAAATAAAGGCGGCTTCGAGCTTATCGACCGTTTCCGGACGCGGCGCCTTGGTCGAGCCATTCATGGCGCGGAATATGCTGCTCTGGGCGATGGAGGCGGCTTCGGCCACATCCTTGATAGAAATGCCGGATGCATTGACCGCACCTTGCAGTTTTTCCCACTTGCTTTCGCTCATGTCCGGCTCCTTGCGCAGTGAACAGACGCCTCATAAGCTTGCAATCAATAATTTGCAATTAATTTATTGCGTTTTTCAATAGCGGTTCCGTAATGAAGCGCATAATTCGCGTCATTTGTATGCAATTTATGGATATAATCGATTAAAGGCCTAATTTGCGGCAGGGTTTCGCCGTTTCGTGGCTTTTTTTGTAACACCAATTTATAGCAATCGAATTTTTAATGTGCTATTTGAAATTTGCAATTTTAGTGCGAACGACGAAAAGGATCCATCTCATGTGCGGCATCATCGGTATTATCGGCAATGAACCCGCAGCCCCACGTCTGTTGGAATCCCTGCGTCGCCTCGAATATCGCGGCTATGACTCGGCGGGTATCGCCGTGCAGACGGCTGAGGGAATCGCGCGCCGCCGCGCCGCCGGCAAGATACGCAATCTTGAAGCCGTCATCGCGGAAGACCCGATCTCAGGCACCACCGGCATTGGCCATACCCGCTGGGCCACCCACGGCGCGCCGACCGTCGCCAACGCCCATCCGCATCACTATGGCAAGGTAACGCTCGTCCATAACGGCATCATCGAAAACTATGCCGAGTTGAAAGCCGCGCTTAAGGCTAAGGGCGAAGTCTTTGAATCCGACACCGATACCGAGGTCATCGCCCACCTGCTCGACGGCGCGCTTAGCTCCGGCCTGAAACTGAAAGACGCCTTCAAGACCGTTCTCGATCAGCTTCACGGCGCCTATGCCCTGGCCATTCTGGTCGAGGGCGAAGATAACACCCTGCTCGGCGCCCGTCGTGGCTCGCCGCTGGTCATCGGCTGGGGTGAGGATGAAATGTATCTCGGCTCCGATGCGCTGGCCGTTGGCCCCTTTACCCAGCGCGTCACCTATCTCGAAGAAGGCGACTGGGTGATCCTGAAGAAGGACAGCGCCGAAGTGCGTGATGCTGGCGGCTTTCTGGTCAATCGCCCGATCGTCACCGTCTCGGCCTCGGCCGCGCTGGTCGAAAAGGGCAGTTATCGTCACTTCATGGAAAAGGAAGTCCATGAGCAGCCGGAAAGCTGCCAGCGCACTTTTTCCGCCTATCTCGATCCGGTGGCACAGGCCGTACGCGCCGATATCAAGGCTGGGGTCGATTTCTCAAAAATCGTCCGCATACAGATCATTGCCTGCGGCACCGCCTATTATGCCGGTTCGATCGCGCGCTACGCTTTTGAAAAACTGGCCGGATTGCCGGTCGATGTCGAGGTCGCCTCGGAATTCCGCTATCGCACACCGGCTTTGACGCCCGGCACTCTGGCTGTGGCTGTGTCACAATCGGGCGAGACCGCCGATACACTGGCCGCCCTGCGCTGGTGCAAGGATCAGGGCCTGATGACCGCCGCCCTGGTCAATGTCCACTCATCGACCATGGCGCGTGAGGCTGATCTTCTGTGGCCCACCCATGCCGGTCCGGAAATCGGCGTCGCCTCGACCAAGGCTTTTACCGCGCAATTGTCGGCCATGCTGTCTCTGGTCGTTTGCGCGGCCCGTCAACGTGGCCGGATCGATGCCTCTGAGGAAGCGCGCCTCGTCCAGACTCTGCTCGAAGCCCCCGGTCTGATCGCTGAAGCGCTCGGCATGGACAGCGACATCGCCCGCACATCTTACGAACTGTCCAAGGCGCGTGATGTCATCTATCTCGGTCGTGGCGAAACATATCCGCTGGCGCTGGAAGGCGCGCTCAAGCTCAAGGAAATCAGCTATATCCATGCCGAAGGTTATGCCGCCGGCGAGCTGAAGCACGGCCCGATCGCCCTGATTGACGAAAACACGCCGGTGGTAGTGATCGCGCCGGATGATGAGCTGTTCGAGAAGACCGCTTCCAATGTGCAGGAGGTGGCGGCGCGTGGCGGCCGTGTGATCATGATCACCAATGTGCCGCAAAAGGTGCCGACCCTATCCGGCGATGCTGCGAAGTCACTGAAAGTCATCAAGGCGCCGGACTGTGATCCGTTTATCGCCGCCCTCATCTATTCCGTGCCGATCCAGCTCCTGGCCTATCATACCGCCGTCCATAAGGGCACGGATGTTGATCAGCCGCGCAATTTGGCAAAGTCGGTAACGGTGGAGTAGGGCGGGAAAAATTAATTAGCATTGACTAATGAATTAGCGCTTGCTAATGGGTTGTCATGACCCAGCCTATTCCGATAGATCTCATCCTGAAGGCGATTTCAGACCCGACCCGACGCGCGGTTTATGAGCGGCTGAGCCGGGCCGATGAAATTACCGTCTTCGATCTCACGCACGACAGCGGCGTGACTCAAGGCGCCATTTCCCAACACCTCAAGACGCTGAAAGCCGCCGGACTGGTGGCGGAACGGCCCGACGGGCGCAAGGTCTATTATCGCGCGCAGCCTGAGGGCCTCGCGCCGCTGTTTGACTGGATGCAGCACTATGGCCTGTTCTGGCGTGAGCGCTTCGGCGATCTGCGCCTGCTGCTAAGTGAAATTGATCCCAAGGAGTCCGGCCTATGACAGATATGACGCTCAGAACAGACCTGCAAAATATTGTGATTGATGAGGTTTTTCCGCACTCGCCGCAGGTGATCTGGAAGGTCTTGTCCGATGGCGACTTTATGGCGCGCTGGCTGATGCCGCCTGTGGGGTTCGCGCCCGTCGTGGGGCAGACTTTCACGTTTCAGACGACGCCGGGCGGCAAATGGGATGGCACCATTTATTGCCAGGTTCTGGAAGTGGTTGCCCATCAGCGTCTGGCCTTTTCGTGGCGCGGCGGGGACGATGCCAATATCGGCTATGGCTCTAAGCTGGACACCATTGTCAGTTTCAGCCTGACACCGGCAGAGGGCGGCACGCGCCTTCGACTGGTTCACTCCGGCTTTGAGCTGCCGAGGAATGAAACCGCGTTCGATAAAATGGGCGCCGGCTGGAAAACGGTCGTCACGCGCCTGGGTGAAGCCGCGGGCACGGCCTGAGCGACCGCCGTCGCATATCATTTTACCCCTTGAAGATGGAGCGTTCATATGAACCGATCCTTTACCGGCGGCTGCGCCTGCCGCGCGGTCCGCTACACCATTGCCGCTGAACCCCTGGCGATGTTTGATTGCCAGTGCCGGCAATGTCAGCGTGAAAGCGGTACGGGTCACTCATCCTACCTGGCCTTCCCGGCAGAAGCCGTCGACAGATCAGGCGATGCCGGTCAGTGGCGTGTTCGCGGAGATGGCGGCACTCTGAAAGAGGCGGCGTTTTGCCGGCGCTGCGGTTGCCCGGTCTACATGACCTTTCCGGATATGCCTGACACCTTCCTGGTACGCGCCGGCAGTCTGGATAATCCTGAGCTTTTCACACCGCAGTTTGTCACCTGGGCAGAAGCCGGCCACGCCTGGGATGTGTATCCGGAAGGCATGACGAGATTCGATCGCATGCCGCCGAATTAAAAAGGCAGCTTTTTGGTTGCGCATTGTTTACATAATGTATAAAAGGCAACCAGGGAGTTGCCAGATGCAAAATGAAATTCGCAAAGAGATCACTTTGAAAGCCCCGCTCGGCAAGGTCTGGGCGGCGATTAGTCATGCTGATGAATTTGGCCAGTGGTTTGGTGTCCGCTTCGACGGACCGTTCAAGGCGGGTGAAAAACTGAGTGGCATCATCGTGCCAACCGCCGTCAATGACGAGATCGCGGCCATGCAGAAACCCTATGAGGGCACGCCGTTCCATATTGTTGTCGGCGAAATCACGCCTCAGACGCGGTTCTCGTTTCACTGGCATCCCTACGGCGTCGAAAAGGACTATGATTACAGCCAGGAACCTATGACGCTGTGCACTTTCACTCTGTCGGAAGTGGAGGGGGGCGTCCATCTGGTGATTACGGAATCCGGCTTCGAGCATATCCCGCTTGAGCGCCGCGCCCAAGCCTTCACCGCCAATGACGGCGGCTGGGAAGCCCAGACCAAATTGATCGAGGCTTACCTTGCCCGATAAGGCCATTCTGTTCGCAGCCCTGGGAGATGAAACCCGGTTGGCCCTGGTCGAGCAACTGCGCGCGGGGCCGGCCTCTATCGTCAGCCTGACCGGTGAGGCGCAGATGAGCCGGCAGGCTGTCACCAAGCACCTGCATGTTCTGGAAAAGGCGGGATTGATCACCTGTCTGCGTCTCGGTCGCACCACGATATGGCAGCTTGAGCGGCATCGATTCGATGACGCCCGGCGTTATCTCGATATCATTTCACGACAGTGGGAGGACGCGCTGGAAAGACTGCGGGTCCATGTCGAGCCGTGAGGGATGTCATGATGTGTAACTTTGAAAAGGCTCGTAATCCGTCACAGGTCCGTGTACACACAGCACATTCTTTTGTGTGTGTCATGAGTTGTGAAGATGGAAAATCTTGCCCCCGGCGCGATTGTTAGAGCGGCACCCGCGCGCCGTCCGGGCGTGGTGCTGTTTGCGCTCGCCATGGGCAGTTTCGCCATCGGCACCACCGAATTCGCCACCATGAGCCTGCTCCCCTATTTCTCGAAAGATCTGAATATCGATCCGGCCACGGCGGGCCATGTCATCAGCGCCTATGCCCTGGGCGTCGTGGTGGGGGCGCCGACCATCGCCGTGCTGGCGGCGCGGCTGTCGCGCAAGTTCCTGCTGATCATGCTGATGCTGACCTTTGGTATCGCCAACGGCCTGAGCGCCCTGGCGCCCGATTATCACTGGATACTGTTCTTCCGCTTCCTCAGTGGCCTGCCGCACGGCGCCTATTTTGGTGTCGCTTCGTTGGTCGGGGCGTCGATTGTGCCGGTTGAAAAGCGGGCGCAGGCCGTGGCGCGCATCATGCTGGGTCTGACCATCGCCACGGTGATTGGTGTGCCGGCAGCCAACTGGATAGGGCAGGTGACGGGCTGGCGCGCGGGCTTCGGACTGGTGGCGGCGCTGTCGGCTCTGACCATGGGGCTCGTCTGGATGTTCGCGCCAAAGCAGGCGCGCGATCTTGAGGCCCATCCCATGCGCGAACTGGGCGCCCTGAAGCGCGGCCAGGTGTGGCTGACGCTCGGCATCGGCGCCATCGGTTTCGGCGGCATGTTCGCCGTCTATACCTATGTCGCCTCGACCCTGCTGACCGTGACCCATGTGACGGCCGGCTTTGTGCCGGTGGTGCTGTGTATCTTTGGCATCGGCATGACGGCCGGCACTTTATTTTGCGGCTGGGCGGCCGACAAGGCGCAGATGCCGGCCATCGGGCTATGCCTGCTGTGGAGCGCGGTGTGGCTCGCCGTCTATCCGTTCGCGGCCCATAATGTCTGGGCGATCAGCCTAGTCGTGTTCATGATCGGTTGCGGCGGGGGCTTGGGGATCATGCTGCAAACCCGGCTGATGGATGTGGCCGGCGACGCCCAAACCATGGCGGCGGCGCTCAATCATTCGGCGTTCAATTTCGCCAATGCGCTTGGGCCTCTGCTGGCGGGAATGGTGATCGCCCGCGGCGCCGCTTTCAACGAGACGGGGTATGTCGGTGTCTGCCTGGCCTTGGGTGGATTTGTGATCTGGGTTGTGTCGTTGCTGGATAACCGGCGGCGTGAAAGCTTGAAGTAAGATACCCCACCACCACATCTCACGCTTCGCGTTCGTGCGGTCCCCCTCCCCGACAAGCGGGGAGGAACAAAAAGAATTAAGCCTCCCCGCTTGTCGGGGAGGGGGACCATAAGCGCAGCGAAATGGTGGTGGGGTTTCTTACTTCGCCATGCGATACATGGCGCGTATAGGAAATTATCCGACATTTGTGCAAAATATTCCGAAAAAAATGGCCTTGGCGGGATGACAAACGAATCGTGATGGGCCATATGAGCGGTCCCATTCCTCCTGCCAAAAGGCTCTGAGTTCGTCATGCGTGACTTTTACCGTATCCGCCGCCTGCCTCCCTATGTCTTCGAAGAAGTCAACAAGGTGAAGGCACGTCTGCGAGCGGCGGGCACGGAT
>CAMLIY010000182.1 GCA_946480125.1 uncultured Asticcacaulis sp. | reverse complement strand
GATCATCGGACTCGCTGAAAAATTTCGCCCGTTCGGCGGTATAATAGGCGCGCATATCGTCTCCCCCGATCGTTAGACCAGGTGCACGCATAAGGGTCAAGTTATCAACCGGCCCTTGCGCGCCAGCAGCGCTGTGCCAATCTACGGTAAAACGGGAGGCGAATATGGTGGAAGCGACACTCAACGGCTTTATACGCCGCGATCTGGTGACTGAGGGGCCTGTGCTGATCCGCGTCAACGGCCCGGCGGACGGCCCGATGCCGTGGGAGGCTGCCCCGCCTATTGCCATCCGCGATGCCCGCGACCTGCAAACCGGCGAATTGCCCGTAAATGACTTTCTTAGCACTAATGGCTTCGTGCTGGTCGATCATGTCTCGCAGGTCAAAGACTGGGAGTCCGGCGGTGCGCAGGCCCCCGACACAGACGATATCCTGCGCGTTTATATGCCGGAAATCGAAGCCCTGATCCGTGATCGGCTGCTGCCCGGCCGCAAGCTTGAAATCCGCCAGGGGCCTTATCTGGTGCGGCGCGGTCCCGGCGCGAATGGCTATGCTCAGGGCGTCCATCAGGATCATGGCCTGACGCCAAACGATTATCAGGAAAGCCTCGAAGCCTTTTCGACCCCGGAATATGCGAAAAACTGGCGGGCGCGCTACGATCAGCCCGATGTCGCCGGCTTCATGGTGCTCAATTTCTGGCGCACGGTCTATATGGACGAGCCTTTGCAACATATGCCGCTTGCCATCTGTCATCCGGCATCGGTAGCGCCGGCGGATCTGGTGCCGGCGGCTCTGGTCGATTTCACGCCTTCCGGCAAGAACACCAACCAGTTATCCTTGCGCTATAGTCCTGAGCATCGCTGGCTGTATTATCCGCAAATGACCACCGGCGAGGTTCTGGTTTTCAAGATTTTCGAATATTTCAAGGATTCCACGGATGTCGGTCTGAAAACCGTTTTTCATACCGCTTTCAAACATCCCGATACACCGGCTGATGCACCGGAACGCCAAAGCTGCGAGCACCGCGTCGGCGTGTTTATTCTGCGGGATTAATCAGGAAGCAAGAACCCCCACCACCTACGCGCAAGCGCGCGTCGGTCCCCCTCCCCGACAAGCGGGGAGGAACGAAGGGAAAACTTACCGAAAGCAGAAATTTGGATTCTTGATCCTCCCCGCTTGTCGGGGAGGGGGACCGTCCGGCAAAGGTTCTTCAGCGAAGCCGGATGGTGGTGGGGCGTCTTGCTTTCTCTGTGCCCGTTAACCTTTCTTAAGCTCTCATTTACCATACTCACCGCCATGCAAGACCTCGTCGAAATGGTGAAGAATATCGATCCCCTGCGCGTTTATGGACGCGTGGCGGTGGTCAACGGCCTGCTGATCGAGGCCAAGGGCGGTCTCTCTTATATGCAGGTCGGGGCGCGCTGCGAAATTATCCGCCGCCATGACACACCCCTGCCGGTCGAGGTCGTCGGTTTCCGCGAAGACCGCGCCTTGATGATGCCCTTCGGCCCGGTCGAAGGCGTGACGCCCGGCGCCGAAATCCGCATTTCCGCCGAAGGCGCCAAGGTCTACCCGACCACCGCCTGGCTCGGCCGCATCGTCGACAGCTTCGGCAACGCGATCGATGAACACGGCCCCCTGCCGCAGGGCAAGGAAGGTTATCTGCTCAAGGCCGCGCCGCCTTCAGCGCACAAACGCGCCCGCGTCGGTGAACGGCTCAATCTCGGCGTCCGGGCGATGGACGTCTTTACCACCTGCTGCCGCGGGCAACGCCTGGGCGTCTTCGCCGGCTCCGGCGTCGGCAAGTCGGTGTTGCTCTCCATGCTGGCGCGCGAGGCCACTTGTGATGTTGTTGTCGTCGGGCTGATCGGCGAACGCGGCCGCGAGGTGCGTGAATTTATTGAAGAAACCCTGGGGCCCGAAGGCCTGAAACGCGCCATCGTCGTGGTCGCCACCTCGGATGAGCCGGCGCTGAAACGCCGCCAGGCCGCCTATATGACCATGGCGCTGTCGGAATTCCTGCGCGACCAGGGACTGGAAGTTTTGTGCCTGATGGATTCGGTGACGCGCTTCGCCATGGCTCAACGCGAGATCGGCCTGGCCACCGGCGAACCACCAACGACCAAGGGCTATACGCCCACCTGTTTCGCCGAACTGCCCAAACTGCTGGAGCGCGCCGGCCCCGGTCCGATGCTGGACGATGGCACCCAGGCCGGCCCGATCACCGGGCTATTCACCGTGCTGGTCGATGGCGATGATCATAATGAACCCATCGCCGATGCCGTGCGCGGCATTCTCGACGGCCATATCGTCATGAGCCGCACCATTGCCGAGCGGGGCCGTTTTCCCGCCATCGACGTGCTGAAATCGATCAGCCGGACCATGCCGGAATGCCAGTCGATCCCCGAACGCGAGGTGGTGCGGCAGGCGCGCAAGGTGATGTCGGCCTATGCCAATATGGAAGAACTGATCCGCATTGGCGCCTATCGCTCCGGCGCCGATCCAGACGTCGACCGCGCCATCATTCTGAATCCGGATATCGAACAATTTTTACGTCAGGATAAGGAAGAATATACCCCTCTTGACGAGTCCTTTACTCTTTTGGCCGACATTCTTAGCAAGGGTTAACTTTTGACCCAGTGCGCGTCAGCAGGAGTAATAAATGACCAAGTGGGCAAAGTCTTTAATCCGTCTTTCCACCTTCGAGGTTGAAACCCTGCAAAAGCGACTGGCGGAAGTTGTGACTCGCCGCACCCACGCCGAAATGAAGCTGGCCACGCTCGACGCCGAATATGAGCTGGAATGCGTCCGCGCCTCGCAAGACCCTATGCTGTCGCACAGCCTGGCGGCCTACAAACACGGCTTCCAGCATCGCCGCGACGCCGTTTCCAGCGATCTGGACCTGATTAGCCGGGAAGAAGATGGCGTCCGCGATTCGCTCGGCATGGCCTTCGAAGACCTGAAAAAATTCGAGCACGTGGCCGAAATTACCCACCTCAAGCAGGTCGCCAATGACAAGCGTATCGAAAACGCCATGCTTGACGAAGTCTCGCTGCGCATGAGCCGCCAGGCTTCCTGACCCATGGACAGACGCGGCCTCCTGAGCGGACTTACCGCCGGCGCGGCCGCGATTGCCCTCAGCCCGATCATTTCCGCCGAAGCCGAAGCGGCCTATGGGAATATCCCGCCGCTGAAATCGGTCACGCCCTATCCGCTTGGCGTCGCCGCCACCTTTACCAGACTCAAAGACCCGGCCTGGTCGAAACTGGCCGCCACCCATTTCTCACGGCTGACGGCCGAGTGGGAAATGAAGATGGAATATATGCTGCAAGCCGATGGCCGCCTGCAATTCGATCGCGCCGATGCGCTGGCCAGCTTCGCCAAGCGCAACGGCATGGGGCTGCATGGCCACACCTTGATCTGGTACGCCCAGGATGGTGACTACTTCCAGAAATTGAAGTCGAAACCCGGCGCCTTTCTCAACGCCTATGTCGGCTATATCAATGGCGTGATGGGCCGCTATAAGGGCTTTATCAAGGGCTGGGATGTCGTCAATGAGCCCATCTGGAATGACGGCCGCGGCCTGCGCCCCTGTTTATGGCGCGACGTGCTGGGTGATGACTATATCGGTCTGGCGCTGGAAGCGGCGCATCGCGCCGATCCGTCGGCCATTCTGTTCATCAATGACTACAATCTCGAACTGACACCGAAGAAACGCGTAACCTTCCTCAAGCTGTGCGAAAAGCTGCTGAAAGACGGCGCGCCGCTGTCCGGCATCGGCACCCAGACCCATATCGATTCCGGTATCTCGCCCGGCCTGATCAAGACGGCGATCCGCGATATCGCTTCGCTGGGGCTGATGGTGCATGTGTCGGAGGTCGATATATCCTTGCGCGAACCCCATCCGGTCAATCTGGCCGCGCCGCGCATCCACCAGGTGCGGGCCATGAGCGAGATTCTGGAGGCCTATCACGATGTGCCGGACCGCCAGCGCTATGGCCTGACGATGTGGGCGCTGCGCGATTCCGATTCGTGGCTGAATACCCCGCAAGGCGGCAAAAGTCTGATTCCCGATGAGCCGGTGTTTTTTGATAGTCTCGGCCGTCCGAAGCCCCTCGCCCAGGCCTTTGTCAGCGCGATGAAGTAATCCTCTCCTCCCCTGTGAAACGGGAACCTTCGTTCCGAGGGAGATGGCGCGGCTTGTCCGCGACGGAGGGGGCCACTTTATTGCGCCGAAGAAGCCCCTCCGTCTCGACGGACTACGCTTGCTCGACACCTGATTCACAACGAAGTTGTCGCTTTGCAAGGAGAAGATCAGAGATCCTTGCGCTCGAAGCGCGGACGGAAGAACGGATCTTCCATGATGTTATCCTTGGCCTTGGCCGGTTGCGTCGCTTCCCCTGCGGACGTGACCGCCGCTTCCGGTACAACCGGCGCCGCGAAACTGGCCGGGTTCAGTTTTTCCTGGAACTGGCGCAGGTAACGCAAATCCTCGGCGATATTCATCACCGCCATGTAAAATTCGCACAGTGACCGCCAGGCCAGTATGGCGATCATGAAACCGAGGAAACCGATAACGATGAGGCCGAACGACAACAACCAGCCCATGACCGACGCATCCTTGACGCCGGTGCCGACCATGATGCCGAGCCAGCCGAGCGCGAAGATGAACAACAGGCCCAGGCCGCACCAGTAGACAATATGGATGATCGGCCGCGTCAGCAACTGGTCGAAGGTGAACAGGTTAAGCCAGATGTCCCTGGGGCGCGTCGTGCCGAAAACCTGCCTGATAGTCCGCTTCATTTTCCCGAATTCCCCGTAAAGACGAATTTGCCTTCCGCAGACCTGTTAAACGGCTTTTGGGGTTGCCTTGTCAAGCACCACAAAGGGTTAACCGCGCGCCGTCCATTTGCCGCCGGAAAGATCAGGCTGCATCTCCGCCGGATCGAAGCCCGGCTGCCAGGGCAGCAGACCAGCGGAATCGGGCACCACCATTTGCAGGGCCTTGAACGTGTAATCGCCCCAGAACCAGACGCTCCAGCCAAGATAGCGGTCATAGTGTTGCTTTGCCACTGGCTGGAACCAGACCGGACAATCTTCGAAAAAGCCGTCATAGGCCTGGCCCGGCCGGAGCTTTACGCCGGCAGACATCTGCCGATAGGCTTCGGCCAGCAGGTCGCGCGCCACATGGCTCGGCTGGCCGCACACCACGATCTCCGGCGCCTTGAGGCTCCAGCCCAGACCGGTGGTATAGGCGTGATCATCGTCCGGCGCATAGGACCAGCCGTGCAGGCGGATAGTGGCCAGCACATCACGCGCACCGGGCGGCAGATTGGGTTCGTTACGGTCGAAGGCGTTGGGCATCTTTGGCTTCTATCGGTGTTGTCTGTGTCGACATCAAGATACCCTACCACCATTGCTGCGCAATGGTCCCCCTCCCCAACAAGTGGGGAGGATCAAAAATATCTGTACCTCCCCGCTTGTCGGGGAGGGGGACCGCACGACGCGCGAAACGCTAGATGCGGTGGTGGGGAGTCTTATTTCGTGTATAGATCGCTTACACCTGTCCGACGGTCTTGAGCTTCACCTTCGGGTGGATTTCGTTCTGGCTCATCACCACCGTATTGGCCCTGAATCTTTCTATGATCGAGCGCACGAACGGCCGGATGGTCGGCGAGGTCAGCAGCACGGCCACCTCGCCATTCATCGACACACGCTCGAAGGTATCGCGCACACCGCGGATGAAGTCCTGCAAATGCGACGGCGCCATGGTCAGTTGCCGGTCTTCGCCCTGCCCGACCAGCGACGACGCGAAGGCGTTTTCCCAGTCGTGCGACAGGGTGACGATCGGCAGGGAGCCATCATCCGAGCGGTTCTGCCAGCACAGTTGCCGCGCCAGCCGCGAGCGGACATGCTCGACCATCTGGGTGATCGACTTGGTATGCGACGCCGCCTCGCCCAAGGCTTCGAGGATCGCCGGCAGGTCGCGGATCGACACGCGTTCTTTCAGCAGGGCTTGCAGCACCCGTTGCAGGGTGGCGGTGGAAACCACCTGCGGGATCAGGTCTTCCACCAGCTTCTTTTCATCCGACGGCAGGTCGCGCAGCAGCTTGGACAGTTCCGAATAGCTGAGCAGGTCAGCCATATTGTCCTTGAGGATTTCCGTCAGGTGCGTGGTGATGACGGTGGCCGGATCGACGATGGTATAGCCCAGAAAGGTCGCCTCCTCGCGCAGGGCGTTATCGATCCAGGTGGCCGGCAGGCCGAAGGCCGGTTCCTTCATGTGCTCGCCGGGCAGTTCGACCTG
>CAMLIY010000181.1 GCA_946480125.1 uncultured Asticcacaulis sp. | reverse complement strand
CCGTGGGCGCCAAGACGGCGGATGCCTTTGTCGAGCGCATGATCGACGCGGCGCGCAATCTGAAAGTGGGCATCTCGACCGATACCGAGGCGCATTACGGACCGGTGATTTCGGCCGTCCATAAGGCCAAGGTGGAAAACTATATCCAGATGGGCGTCGATGAGGGCGCGAAGCTGCTGCTCGATGGGCGTGGCCTGAAGCTACAGGGGCATGAGGAGGGCTTCTTTATCGGGCCGACCCTGTTTGATCATGTCAGGCCGGACATGCAGACCTATCAGGAAGAGATTTTCGGGCCGGTGCTGCAAGTCGTGCGGGCCGAAACCCTGGAAGAAGCTGCTTTGCTGCCTTCGCAACATCCTTATGGCAACGGCGTGGCCATCTTCACGCGCAACGGATTGGCGGCGCGCGAATTTGCCGCCAAGGTCAATGTCGGCATGGTGGGCATCAATGTACCGATCCCTGTGCCGGTGGCCTATCATTCGTTTGGCGGCTGGAAGCGCTCGGCCTTCGGCGATATGAACCAGTATGGCGAGGACGGCGTGCGCTTCTATACCAAGGTCAAGACGGTGACGCAGCGCTGGCCGGACGGTGATATTGGTGACCAGGCATTTATTATTCCGACGATGAGCTAAGGACTATTTCTCCTCCCTTGCGAGCATTTGCGAAGCGGGGGAGGTGGCGCCGCTTGCGGCGACGGAGGGGGCAAACCCCACGGACAATAAACAGGGCCAGAGAGACAACAAGCAATGCCACTAAACGACGATCAGTTAATGATTCAGGCTGCGGCACAGCGTTTTGCCTATGATCGCCTGCGGCCTTTCGCCGGCGAGTGGGATGAGCAAAAGCATTTTCCGGTCGATGTCATGCGTGAGGCGGCGGGATTGGGTTTTGCTGCCATCTATACCAGCGAAGAACATGGCGGATCGGGCATGAGCCGCCTGGATGCCGTGCTGATTTTCGAGCAGTTATCGCGCGGCTGCATCGCCACGGCGGCCTTTCTGTCGATCCATAATATGTGTACCTGGATGATCGACAGTTTCGCTTCGGAGAGTTTACGCGCGCGTTTCGTGCCGAAGCTGACCGGCATGGAATGGATCGCCAGCTACTGCCTGACCGAGCCGGGGTCTGGCTCGGACGCCGCAGCCATGAAGACGCGGGCCGAACGGGATAGCGACACCTATGTTTTGAATGGCTCGAAAGCGTTCATTTCCGGTGCCGGCGTCTCGGATATCTATGTCGTCATGGCGAAAACCGGCGACACCATATCGGCCTTTGTGGTGCCGAAGGAAGCGCAGGGTCTCAGCTTTGGCGCCAACGAGAAGAAGATGGGCTGGAACGCCCAGCCGACGCGTCAAGTGATGTTCGATGATGTCCGCATCCCGGCGGAGAACCGCATCGGCGGGGAAGGCGAGGGCTTCAGGTTCGCCATGAAAGGACTGGATGGCGGGCGGCTCAATATCGCCGCCTGTAGCCTTGGCGGGGCACAGGACGCGTTTGATCGCGCCCGTCAATATGCCAGTGAGCGGAGCCAGTTCGGAAAGCATCTCAATGAGTTTCAGGTGACGCAGTTCAAGCTGGCCGACATGGAAACCGAGTTACAGGCGGCGCGCACCCTGCTTTATGAAGCAGCGGCAAGGCTGGACGCCGGCACGCCTGATGCGACGAAATGGTGCGCCATGGCCAAGCGCTTTGTCACCGATACCGGCTCAAAAGTCGCCAATGAAGCGCTGCAAATCCACGGTGGTTACGGCTATCTGCATGACTACGGCGTCGAGCGCATTGTACGCGACCTTCGGGTCCACCAGATACTCGAAGGCACCAATGAAATCATGCGCGTCATCATCGCGCGCGATATGCTGAAAGAGCAATAATGGACGTTCTTATTCGCGTCGAGAACGGCACCGGCCGGATTACGCTCAACCGCCCGCAGGCCCTGCACGCACTGAATACGGAGATGTGCCGGCTGATGAGCGAAGCGCTTACAGAATGGGCGGTCGATGACAAAGTGAAAATGGTGATGATCGATCATGCTGATGGCACGCGCGGCTTCTGCGCCGGTGGTGATATCCGCATGGTGGCTGAAAGCGGCCGTTGGGATGGCAAGGCGGGCGAGGATTTCTTCCGCATCGAATATAAGCTCAACACCCAGATCAAGCGCTTTCCCAAGCCCTATATTGCTCTGATGGATGGCGTGACCATGGGCGGCGGTGTCGGTATCTCCATTCATGGCTCTCACCGTATCGCCACCGAACATACCCTGTTCGCCATGCCGGAAACGGGGATCGGCCTGTTCCCTGATGTCGGCGGATCGTGGTTTCTGCCGCGTCTGCAAGGGCAACTTGGCACCTGGCTGGCGCTCACGGGCGCACGGCTAAAGGGCAGAGATGTGCTGGCCGCCGGTATCGCCACGCACTTTGTTCCGTCTGAAAACCTGCCGAAATTGAAAGCGCGACTGCTGGCGGGCGAGGCGCTGGATACGGTTCTGGCGGACTATGCGCAAGCCTCGCAAGCGCCAAGCTATGCTGAGTATCTGGATATAATCAATCATTGCTTTTCGCGCCCGACCATCACCGATATCTGCCTGGCACTGAAAATGGCCGATGATGACTGGGCGACGGCGCAGGCGGATATTCTCAAAAGCCGTTCGCCGCTCTCCATGGCCGTATCGCTGGCGCAATTACGGCGCGGAGCGCAGATGTCGTCCTTCGAGGATATCATGCGGATGGAATACCGCATCGCCTGCCATATCATTCGTACGCACGATTTTTCCGAAGGCGTGCGCGCGGTGATCGAGGACAAGGATCACGCGCCGAAATGGTCGCCGGAAACACCAGCCGGCGTCACTAAAGCCATGATCGAGGCCATGTTTGCGCCGGTTTCACAGGAGCTTTCGCTATGAAAATCGCGTTTATCGGCCTGGGCCATATGGGCTCCGGCATGGCAGCCAATCTGGTCAGGGCCGGGCATGAGGTGTGCGCCTATGATCTGAGCGAAGCGGCCCTGACTCAGGCCGTGGCGGATGGCTGCATGGGTGCCACATCGCTGGGCCAGGCGTGCGAAGGGGCGGAGGCGGTGATCACCATGCTGCCGGGCGGCCAGCACGTGCTTTCCGTCTATTCGCAGGCGCTGGAACGGACGCCGAAAAGCGCGTTGTTGATCGATTGCTCCACCATTGATGTCCATAGCGCCCGCCAGGTGGCGGCTCAGGCTGAAACGGCGGGATACCAGATGATCGATGCGCCGGTTTCGGGCGGCATGGCCGGGGCGAAAGCGGGTACTCTGACCTTTATGTGCGGCGGATCGGAAGCGGCGTTCGATCTGGCCGAACCGATTCTGAAAGCCATGGGCAATACGGTGATTCATGCGGGCGCGGCCGGGGCCGGTCAGGCGGCCAAGCTGTGCAACAACATGCTGCTGGCCATCACCATGATCGGCACCTGCGAAGCCTTTGCCCTGGCGGAAAAGCTGGGTCTGAAGGATCAGGTCTTCTTCGATATCGCCTCGAAGGCGTCCGGTCAGAACTGGTCCATGACCAGCTATTGCCCGGTGCCGGGACCGACCTCGCCGGCCAATAATGACTATCAATCGGGCTTTGCCTCTGCCCTGATGCTGAAGGACTTAAGCCTGGCGATGCAGGCGGCGGCGCAAACCAATGCCGATACGCCGCTGGGCTCACGCGCCCATGCGCTTTATGAGGCCCTGTGCAATCAGGGCCATGCGTCTCAGGATTTTTCCTATATGATGAAACGCATTAGGAGAGGCGCTTAAGCCCTTATATAATTTAGCACTTCTGGACTATTGGCGGCCGCAGCCATGACCACCTTGTTCAGGCCCTGTTGCGTCGTTCGCTCGTCGATCTCGCCCTTGCGGTACATCCATGACAACTTGCGCAAATAATCGCGCAAGGCGATCCTGTCGTCTTCCGCAAAACTGACCGAGGTCATGGATTCGATCTTGGCCTGAAGGTTTTCGCGCGCCGCGCGGCCTTCGCGAACCCCGGCCCTGAAGGCTTCCATATGCTGGTCGACAAATGCCTTGCGCGCCGTTTCACTGAAAAGATTGATTGTCATACCCGTATCTCCTGAAAACGCCTTATTTCAAATTATTTCACACACGCACTCACACGCCAACTAACGCTTGCTCACTTCCGCGGCATCCCATTCACCTAAAATTTGATCGCCTGTGAACAGGGGCGGTATGCAAAACGTTAACGCATCAAGCGCAATCCTTTCTGCTATCTTCATCGGAATCTTAAGTAATGCGTACCCTCATCCTGGTTATCGTCGCTTGTGCCAGCCTTATCTCCACAAATGTTGACGCCAGGCCGCGTGGTCCGGAAGCCGACGTGCTGGCGATGATCAATGCCGAGCGCGTGCAACATGGCTGCAAGCCTTTGCGCATCGAGGCGCGTCTGTCGGAAGCCGCCGAACGCCAGAGCCGCGGCATGGCGGAGCGTCATTATTTCAGCCATAACGCGCCGGATGGCTCGACGCCTGGCAGGCGGGTGAAGGATACCGGCTATGTCTATCAGATGGTTGGTGAGAATATCGAGATCAATTCTGATGATCCCGAAGCGGTGGTGGATACCTGGATGAACAGCCCCGGTCACCGGCAGAATATCCTGATGTGCGCCTTCAAGGAAACTGGCATCGCTATGGCCTGGCCGGAAGGGGAGGGCGGCGCCTACTGGACGCAGGTCTTCGCCATGCCCCTTAATCTCGGTCGTTAAATTACATACAAATCTACATAATCATTGACTGATATGGCTTCCAACGCCTTCTGGTCCAGGCTGACTTTCAGTATCGCCGCTTGCTGTTTTGGCGGAAAACGGCGAGCCAGATTGGTGCGGAACTTGGCCTCCAGCAAGGGGATGCCATCGGCGCGGCGGCGCTTATGGCCGATCGGATATTCGACCACGAGTTCATCGAATACCGTGCCATCGTTCAGTTCGACGGTCAGAGCGTTGGCGATCGAACGCTTTTCGGGATCGTGATAATCGGCGGTGAAGGCGATATCTTCGACGCAGGTGATCTTGTCGCGCAGGGCATCGATGCGCGGATCGGCGGCGACCGCATCTTCATAATCGGCGGCGGTCAGACGACCGAAGATCAGCGGTACGGCGACCATATACTGGATGCAGTGGTCGCGGTCTGCCGGGTTATCGAGCGGCCCCTTCTTGTCGATGATGCGGATGCAGGCTTCGTGCGTGCGGATGGTGACGCGTTTGATATCTTCGCTCGTCTTGCCAAGCGCCGCCAGCTTCTGATGCAACATCATGGCGGCTTCGACAGCGGTCTGGGAATGGAATTCGGCAGGAAAGCTGATCTTGAAGAGGATTTGCTCCATCACATAGCTGCCATAGGGGCGCTGAAATTTGAACGGCTGGCCCTTGAACAGCACATCGTAAAAGCCCCAGGTCTTCGCCGTCAGCACCGAGGGATAGCCCATCTCGCCTTTTTGCGCCATCAGGGCCAGGCGGACCCCGCGCGCGGTGGCGTCACCGGCGGCCCACGACTTGCGTGAGCCGGTATTGGGCGAATGACGATATGTGCGCAAACTCTGGCCATCGACCCAGGCCAGAGATACGGCGTTGATGATCTCACCGCGCTCAAGGCCTAGCATCTGAGCCACCACGGCGGTGGAGGCCACCTTGACCAGCACCACGTGATCAAGGCCGACGCGGTTGAAACTGTTTTCCAGCGCCAGACAGCCCTGGATCTCGTGCGCCTTTATCATGGCGGTCAGCACGGTCTTCATGGCGAGCGGCTTGCGACCATTGGCGGTGGCGGTGCGCGACAGCCAGTCGGCCACGGCCAGTATACCGCCGAGATTATCGGACGGATGACCCCATTCGGCCGCCAGCCAGGTGTCATTGAAATCGAGCCAGCGGATCATGGCGCCGATATTGAAGGCGGCCTGGACCGGATCAAGCTGGAATTGGGTGCCCGGAACTTTCGCGCCATTGGGCACGATGGTGCCGGGAACGATCGGCCCTAACAGCTTGAGGCAGGCGGGATAGTCGAGCGCCTCCAGTCCGCAGCCGAGCGTGTCGATCAGGCAATTGCGCGCCGTTTCATAGGCGAGGCTGGAGGTGATTTCGTAATTAAGCACATAATCGACGATATCGGTGAGGACGGTATCGGGAGCGGGGCGTTCGTTAGGGATATGGGCGGACATATTGGTTCCTTTTTCTCCTCCCTTGTGAGCCTTGGCGAAGCGGGGGAGGTGGCCAGCTTGTCTGGCCGGAGGGGGCGATATGGACGGAGCAATGCCCCCTCCGTCAGCGACACCAGCCCTTCGGGCTTCGCGCTGACACCTCCCCCGC
>CAMLIY010000180.1 GCA_946480125.1 uncultured Asticcacaulis sp. | reverse complement strand
CATTTGCTATGTCATCTTGATGATGACGGTGAGATGATGTGTGGCGGCAAGTACTCAGATCCAATGGTGAATAATTTTTTCAAATGGTCGAGATATGTAACGTTCGCTTTCTTTGTATTGGCCACCATATCGGCCGTTCGGCGTAAATTCACAAAGACTGGCTGGCTTGGATATGTAATGTCCTGCGCACTGATAATTTTCTATTTGTCTATGATCGTAATTAAGCCATGACCCAAACCACCATCACCGATCAAATCCTAGACCGCAATGCCGTGCTTCTGCTGGCCAATAAGGGTGAGCCTGTTACCCTGGTGGGGTGTGAACTGGATGAGGTCGATCTGTCCGATATGATCCTCAATGGCTGGGTGTTCGATCAGTGCTTGTTCCGCAAGACGAAGTTTATCAGCGCCAAGCTGGATGGCGCGCAATTTATCTCCTGCAAGGGGGCGCACGCCGATTTCACCAGCGCCGACTTGGCAGAATCCCGCTTCACCGCCTGTGATTTCAACAACAGCCGCTTTCGCGGCGCCACGGTTTCGCAGGCGCAGTTTCGCCGCTGCAAGCTGACCGGCGCCAATTTCAATGACGCCAAGGCGCTCGATGTCCTGTTCGAGGAAACGCGCCTGAATGACGCCAAGCTGCGCAATTTCGCCTTCAACAAGCAGACCCTGAAATCCATCGACCTGACCAATGCCGAGCTTCAGCGCTGCGATTTCCGCGGCGTGACCTTCGAGGATTGTTCCCTGCGCGATGCCGTCCTGACCGATGCGCGCTTCGAAGGCGCGGACCTGCGCGGCACCGATATTGGCGGAGTCCGGCTGGAGGATGCCCGCCGCTTCAAGGGTGCGACTATTTCCCGTGCCCAGGCGGCGGAGTTATTGTCCGAACTCGGTCTGCACGTTCGGTAATTAAATCCCGTCGCCGCCATAGATCGGGTTGTGGATGCCGCACTCGACCTTTTCCGAATCTGCCCAGCGGCCTGAGCGGGCGTCTTCGCCGGCGGCCACTGGTTTGGTGCAGGTGAAGCAGCCGATCGACGGGAACCCCTGCTCGACGAGCGGATGCGGCGGCAGGTCGTGATTACGGAAATAGGCCTCGATGTCCTCCGCCGTCCATGTGGCGAGCGGATTGACCTTGAAGTGCTTGCCGTCGAATTCGACGATCGGCAGCTTGGTGCGCGTGGCGCTCTGGTGACGTTTTCGGCCGGAAATCCACGCGCCATAACCTTCCATGAAGCGGTTCAGCGGCCGTACCTTGCGCAGGTCGCAGCACTGATCCGGCTGGGTACGCCACAAAGTGTTCTTGCTGTCTTCCGCGCCGGCTTCATCCGCGTCGGCCTTCAGGTTGACAAGGTTGGTCAGGCCGAGCATCGCCACCAGTTCATCGCGATATTGAATGGTCTGGAAAAAATGCCGGTCGGTATCGAGGAAGATGACGGGCAGGTTCGGCTCGATCTGCGCCACCATATGCAGCAGCACGGCGGAATCGGCGCCGAAGGACGACGACAGGGTGATATCGCCGATGAACTCTTCGGTGATCGCCTTTTGCAGGATTTCCTGCGCGGTCAGGTGTTCCCAGGCGGCACTCAGGGCCTCGGCGCGCAATGAACCGTGCGTCTTTTTTTGATCTTTTAATATGTCGATCAGGATCGTCATAGCGGGAGGTCCTTAGCCCTCGGCGGCGTGCCGTAGAGCCCATACGGGGCGCTTATCGTCCGCCGCCCCTTGATAAAATACGCTGAAACGGGATTTGGCCGCTTCAATGGCCTGTGCCGGGTCCTTGTCCTTCACGAGGAATTCATCGAAGCCACAGCGCAGCATCTGGAAAAGCTGGTCACGCAGCACGTCGCCCACAGCCCGTATAACGCCCGTATAACCGGCCTCGCGCAGGATACGGGCGGTCGAATAACCGCGGCCATCGCGATAACCAGGGAAAGTCACTTCAAACAGGGTGATTTTCTCGATGAAAGGCAGAAGCAGCCGCACGTCATCGCCCGGATTGATGCGGACGCCATAGTGGCCATTCAGGCCATCAAGTTCACGCAGGGCGCGGTCGAAGCCGAGCACATAGGGGCCATCGACGCCGGTGGTGTCCTCATCAGCCAGCAAGGTCCAGCCATCGGGAATGATCTCGCCGTCATTAGTGACCAGTTGCGCTTCGTAAGACGAATTAAGCGGGCTCATGCAGCGCCTCCGCGAAGGTGGGGCGGCCAACGCGTTCGAGCGTATCGATAAAGCGCTCTGCGTCGGAGGTCCGCAATGTGAGATAGAGTTGTACGACCCGCTCGATGGCGGCCGGCACGGCTTCGGCGGAAAGACCCTTGCCGGTGATCTGGCCGAGCGCGGCGTTTTCATCGGCGCGGCCGCCCAGCAGGATCTGGTAGAATTCTATGCCCTGCTTATCGACCCCCAAAATGCCGATATGGCCGACATGATGGTGGCCACAGGCATTGATGCAGCCGGAAATCTTGATCTGCAGGTCGCCGATCTTGTCCGTTAGTTGGGCGTCCTCGAAACGCTTCGAGATTTCCTGCGACAGCGGAATGGAGCGCGCATTGGCCAGCGAGCAATAGTCGAGGCCGGGGCAGACGATCATGTCGGTGATCTTGCCGGCATTTGCCGTGCTCAGATTGACCGTATCGAGCTTCGCGTAGAGGTCATAGAGGTCGCGCTTGGCGACGTGCGGCAGGATGATATTCTGCTCGTGCGAGACGCGCAATTCGCCATAACCGTAGGCGTCGGCCATGTCGGCCATCATGTCCATCTGCGCCGAGGAGGCATCGCCGGTCGGCAGGCCGACAGGCTTCAGTGAAATGGTCACCGACACATGGTCGTCGCGCTTGTGCGGGTTGGTGTTGTTCTTGACCCAGCGGGCAAAGGCGGCATCGGCGGTCTTGGCGCGTTCAAACGCTACGCGATCGAACGGCGCATCGACATAGGCCGGATCGGGGAAATAGCTTTTGATCCGCGCCACTTCGACGGCCGGCACATCGATGGCGGCCTTGTCGAAGGTCTCCCACTCTTCTTCGACCTGACGCTTGTATTCGTCAGGGCCGAGGGCAGCGACCAGGATCTTGATGCGCGCCTTGTAGCTATTGTCGCGGCGGCCGTAGCGATTATAGACGCGCAAACAGGCTTCGAGATAGCTCAGCAGCTTGTCGCCGGGCAGGCCCTTGCGGATACAGTGCGCCAGAGCGGGCGTCCGGCCCATGCCGCCGCCGACATAGACGTCGAAACCCTGCGGTGTCAGGTGAAGGCCGATATCGTGCAGGCGGATGGCGGCGCGGTCCTTTTCGGCGCCGGTGATGGCGATCTTGAACTTGCGCGGCAGGAAGTTGAACTCCGGGTGGTTGGAAGACCACTGGCGGATGACTTCGCCCCACGGGCGCGGATCGTCGTGCTCGTCCTTGGCGGCGCCCGCGAACTGATCAGTCGTGGTGTTGCGGATACAGTTTCCCGAAGTTTGCAGGCAGTGCATTTCGACCTCGGCGAGGTGCTTCAGGATCTCCGGCACCTCGGCCAGCTTGATCCAGTTGAACTGGAGGTTCTGGCGGGTGGTGAAGTGACCAAAGTCGCGGTCATAGGTGCGAGCGATATAGGCCAGCTTGCGCATCTTGGCCGAGGACAGCACGCCATAGGGCACGGCGATGCGCAGCATATAGGCGTGAAGTTGCAGATAGACACCATTCATCAGCCGCAGCGGCTTGAACTGGTCTTCGCTGATCTCGCCGGCAAGGCGGCGCTTCACCTGGTCGGAAAATTCACCGATGCGGTCCTGGACGAAGGCGTGGTCAAATTGATCGTAAACGTACATTTTAATTCTCGAAAATGTCTGCGCGCTGGAACGCTTTGGAGAGGGCGTCGGCGGTCTGGCCGATCGTCGGGCCGTTGGCGCGCACAAATTCGCGCACATGCTCGCGCTGAACGGGGGTTCCCGCCTCTGTCAGCGGAATAACATAAGCGCCGACAACCTCGGTTTCGCGCTTTTGCCACTCCGCCAGGGCGGCTTCGGCCTGTTCGTCGCTCAGGCGCGCGGCATGGGCGGCATCTTCCACCCAGCCGGTTTCGGAAAACCAGATGGTCAGGCCGTCGGTCAGGCGATTGGCGGTCAGTAACTTCATGCGTTCAGTCTCACGGCTTCTTCAACGACGCCGGTAAGGACGCTTTGATCTTGATACAGGCTGGCGACTTCCCCGATGATGACAAGGGTCGGGCCTTTTGGCGGGTTGGCGGCTATGGCATCTGCCAAAGCGCCGAGATGGGTAAGTGTGCGTTTTTCGTTCGGGCGGGTGCCGTTTTCGATGATCAGGGCCGGGGTGTCCGGCATCCGGCCATGCGCCATCAGCTTGCCGGAAATGATCTTCGCCGTGGCGACGCCCATATAGACGACCAGCGTATGATGCGGGGCGGAAAGCGCCGACCAGTCCAGCAACAGCGGATTATTATCCGGATCGCCGTCCTTGGCATGGCCGGTGATGAAGGTGACGCTTTGCGCATGATCGCGGTGAGTGAGAGGGACGGCGGCCGAGGCCGCACAACCGAGCGCCGCGGTGACGCCCGGCGTGATATGCACTTCGATGCCGGCGGCGCGCAGGGCTTCGACCTCTTCGCCGCCACGACCGAAGACGAACGGATCGCCACCTTTGAGCCGAACAACGCGACGGCCCAGGCGCGCCTGTTCGACCAGCAGTTCGTGAATCTGTTCCTGCGGCACCGAATGGTTGGAGCGTTCCTTGCCGACGTAAAAACGGTCGGCATCGCGGCGGGCCAGGTCCATAATGCCGTCGCCGACCAGACGATCATAGACAATGACATCAGCCTCGGAGAGCAGGCGCAGAGCCTTCAGCGTCAATAATTCCGGATCGCCGGGGCCGGCGCCGACGAGATGAACCACACCGGTGCGCGGCGCATTGATATTGGCCAATGCGAGGGCGATGGCCTCATCGATCTGGCCGGTGCGCGCCAGTTCGGCGGCAGGCGACGACAGGATATTTTCCCAGGCACGGCGGCGATCGTCCGTGTTCGGAAGAAGTGCGCGCAGGCGGGGGGAAAGCGCCGTGGCGAAGGCGGCGACGTCCGTTTCCGAAGGCGGCACGGCGGCCTCGATCTTGCGGCGGGTCTCGCGCGCTAACACAGGCGCGGTGCCGCCGGTGGCGACGCCGATACTTAAACTACCGCGATCGATGATGGCCGGCACATGGAAATCGCTGAGATCAGGAAAGTCGACCACATTCAAGGGCGCACGCGACGTACGGGCCAGGGCGGCGCCTCTTTCCGCCAGGGCGCGGTCCTCGAAAGCCACGATGATCAGGGCGGCGTCGGCCAGTTCGGCGGCTTCGGGCCAGCGCGGCAGGGCATCCGCCAGATCGGCCCGCGGCGCGAATACGGTCACTTTTGCCGGCGTGCGATTCAGCAAGGTCAGCTTGCGGATCGCCCATGCGCCAGCGCCTATCAGGACGACCTGACGGTTTTCCAGCGGCCATGACAAGGGCAAAGCGAGCATCGCAACAACACCAAAAGAGGGACCATACACCATGATCCCCTTTAACACTGTCCTATGTAAGGTTTTGTAGCGCCGATTTAAAGCGATGGTTTGTCGTGCGTGGGTTTAGGGCGGCTAAACGGCGAAAGCTTCGATTTCGGCGGGGCGCGCACGCACGCCGGAGAAGTGGTTCTTGCCATCGAATTTCCGGATCACCAAAGCGTCGAGATCGATATCCTCAAGACATCGCAGATTGATCGAGGCCATGTCACGTCCATTGGGGCCACGGCCTTCACTGAAAGGCGCAATGCCGCAGGTGGCGCAGAAGTCATGATTGATGACGTGCTGGTTGAATTCGTAGGTGGAGAGGTTCAGGCTGTCGGTCGTCAGGTGAAAGCGATCGCGGGTGACGAAGGCCAGCAATCCGCCACGTCGGCGGCATAAAGAGCAATTGCAATCGAGCGCTTCGGAAAAGTCGCCTTCGACCTCGAAACTGATCTTGCCGCAGTGGCAGCTGCCGTGATGTAACATGGTGGCGCCTTCCTTTATTGAGTGTGTAATTTAGTTTCACACGTATAAGGAAGCAATGGCGATGGTAATATAGTGCCAAATTGCGGTCAAATGCGGCATTTCATTGTCGCTATACTTTTAGACAGCTTAGTGGCTGGCGCCATCCCATTTTTTGATCTTTAGACTGTCCAGATTTACATCCGGCAAGCAACGCAGGTTAATTGCCTTCATCGCCTTGCCGTCCGGTCCCTGGCCTTCGGAATAGGGCGCGATGCCGCAGGTCGAGCAGAAATGATGATGCAGCACCATCTTGTTGAAATTATAGGTCGAAAGGCCGGCCTCGTCAGTCTTGAGTTTGAAGGCGTCGGCGGGCACAAAGGCCAGCAAGCCGCCGCGCCGCCGGCACATGGAGCAGTTACAGTCCAGG
>CAMLIY010000179.1 GCA_946480125.1 uncultured Asticcacaulis sp. | reverse complement strand
CCGCCGTTGGACATGCCATTGTCGATGTGCTCGCCCCCTCCGATGATGCCTTTTTAGGCAAGCATGACCTGCACAAGGGCTCTATGACCCTGATCGATACACATCGCGCGCTCAGTCTTTCCGGCGCCATGGCCGAAAGCGAGATGGCGTCGGGCGGCTCTGCCGGCAATACCATTTCCGGCGCGGCGTCCTTCGGCGCCAAATGCGCCTATGTTGGCAAGGTGGCACATGACGCCATGGGCGAGTTTTTTGCGCACGACCTGCGTAAGATGGGCGTCGAATTCCGCACGCCGGTGCTGCACGACGACCCGACCCCGACCGGCCGTTGCCTGATCAATGTCACGCCTGATGGCCAGCGCACCATGGCGACCTTCCTGGGCGCCGCCGCCCTGATCAGCCCGAAAGACCTCGACGAAGAGATTATCAAGGCCTCGCAGATCACCTATCTCGAAGGCTATCTCTTCGATACGCCGTCAGGCCGAGAGACCTTCGCCAAGGCGTCGCAGATCGCCCGGTCTTCGGGCCGCAAGACCGCCATTACCCTGTCGGATGGTTTCGTCGTCAATCGCTGGCGCGATGATCTGCTGGCCTTTATCGACCGCCATATCGATCTTGTCTTCGCTAATGAGAGCGAACTGCTGGCGCTGTTCCAGACCGACGATTTCTTCAAGGCGCTGCGCTATCTGCGCGGCAAGACGGAACTGGCCTTTGTGACGCGCGGCGCCGAAGGGTCTGTGGTGGCCAAGCTCGATGATATCCATACCATCAAGGCGTCACATTGTGACAAGGTGGTCGACACCACCGGCGCCGGCGATCAATATGCCGCGGGGGTTCTGTTCGGTCTGACGCAAGGCCTGCACGTCACCGCCTGCGCCGAACTGGGTTCGCTGGCGGCGGCGGAAGTGATTGGCCACTATGGCCCGCGCGCGCAGGTGTCGCTGAAGACCCTGGCGACGGAGAAGGGCCTGATCTAGGTCCGTCTTTTCAACGCCACATAAAGCGCGCCGGTGCCGCCATGGCGGGCGTGGGCCTGGCTGATGCCGGCGACGATATGCGAGAGCGCCGGATCGGCCAGCCATTCCGGTGCATGACGTTTCAAAATGCCATTTTCGGCCATGCCCTTGCCTGTGATCACCAGAACGGCGCGATAATCATTGGCATAGGCCTGCTGCACAAAAGCCTTCAGGCGCGTTTCGGCGGCAAAGGCGGTCATGCCGTGCAGATCAAGCCGGGCTTCGATCGGATCGCGTTCGCGGGTGATGCGGCGCTTGCGTTTGGGCTCAATCGGGTCAGGCGCGAAATCCGCCGCGCGGGTGATCTTGTAGCCGCTGACCGGCTTGAGCGACTGACCAAGCTTGAAGGGCGTCAGCGGTGCCGGCACCGGTCTGGCGGCGGTCATTTCGCCCGGCATATCGGCGATCTTGACGGTTTCGACTTCCGGTTCAGGCTCCGGTTTTTTGACCGGCTTGTGCGGACGCACGGTCGCTGTCACCAGTGCCCACAGCCGCAAATCCTCTGCCTTGAAACCGAACCGTGCCATGGATTGTAGATGGCATGACCGCAGAAAAAGTAAATCCCGGAACTGAGACAATTGCCATTTTTACTTTGACAGGTTCGGGTGCAGGGTCCGAGACCCTGCTTAGTAATCTTCCGACTGGAAGGCCTGCAACTGGCGGGTCAGGCGTTCGCCACGCTTGCCGGCGGTGAGCGCCGCTTGTGACAGACGGCGAATATTTTCCGGGCTTTCCGGCTGGCGCGCCATGACTTCGAGCGCGCCGTTGATCACGCCAAGCATCTGGGCGAAATCGTGAGCCACGTCGCTGGTCAGGCGTCCGACCGTCTCATAGCGCTGGGCCTGGCCCAGGGCTTCATGCAACCTGTCAAGCTGGGCCTGCATTTCAGCCTGCCGCGCCTTCGCCTTTTCCGCAGAGCTATGATCAATAACAGGCGCCTGTTCCAGACGGGTCTGGGCGTCATGATAAGCCGTCTGCCATCTGGTGGCTTCGGACTGAGCGGCGGCCAGTTTCTCTTCCCATTCCGACGTATCGGCTTCTGGTAAGGTTCTGTTCATCAAAGCGGTATGCGCCGCTTTCAGGCTGTCCTCCAGTGCGGCGATGCGGGCATCATGACTACTGTAATCAGGCGCCGGCGTGTTCTTAAGGTCTTCGTACCGCGCAGCGAGATCGGTTTTCTGGCTTTCAGCCACTTTCAGCGCCGATTCAAGTTGACGAATGCGCCCCTCGTAAGCGCTATAATCGGGCTCGACCGCCGGGGTGCTGCGCAGAGCGTTCAACTCGGTTTCCAGCGCGGCCTGGACGGCACGGGCCATGCCCAGTTCGGCGGTCATTTCCGCCACGCGCCCCTCTTCGGCCGATTTGGCAGCCTGGATTTCGCTGAGTTGCGCCTGCAGCGCATCATGCTGGCGTTCAGCATCCGTGATTTGGGCTTTGAGGGTTTCATTTTCGGCCATGACCACAGGATCGGGTTCATGGATGATGACCGGGTCGGGCAGGGGCGTAACCGTTGGCGTATGCCAGTCATAGGACGTCTGCGCTTCAGACAGCGCGTTTTCGCGGACGGCTTTCAATTCTGCCTCGAAATCTATACGGGCTTCGGCCAGCGCCGCTTCACGGGCCGCCGCCCGTGCTTTCGAAATGGCCTCTTGAAGCTCGGTTTCGCTGATGCCGGCCGATGCGGAACCCGTTTCGGATGCGGCTTGCGGGCCTTTCCAGGTTGTGCAGTCAAAGGCGACACCATAGATATGGCGTTGTCCATCTATCGTCTTCGCCTGGCCCTCCAGGGCGATCCAGCGGTCCCCGCCATCCGGACGCCTGACTTTGATATCAAGCGCCAGATGATCGCTTTCACCGTTCATCAGTTCAGTAAAGGCGGAATCGGCCACGGCCTGGTCGGTATCAGAAATCAGGGTAGGGCCGCCGGTATATTGTCGGCCGATCAGCGCCATCATGCCGGCGTCTTCGACAATGGTGTCGGCCTCCCGGTCATATTGCCAGGTGCCGATACCGAGATCGGCGCGGGCCTGTTCGGCCAGGCGGTGATCGGCCAGTTCCTGTTCAGTTTCCGCTGTGACCACTGGCGAATTCAGCGGTTTCGCCGTCAGATGCGAAGGCAGGGCGGTGACGGTCAGGCCGTGTGCGCCGCCTTCGTGGGTACGCACCACCCAGGCGGTGACGACGCAGGGCTGCGTATCGCCAGCGGCCCCTTTCAGCGTCAGCTGCATCGACACCTGGGGGTGCGGTGAGGTCTCGTCCTGCATCTCGCCGAGATAATCGATCGCGCGCTGGAAATCGGCATCGGCCACGAAAAACTGTGTCCAGTTCTGGCCCAACGCCTGTTCACGCGTAAAATCAAAGGCGTCCAGCGCAGCGCTGTTGATATCTATCACCCGGCCGCTGGCATCCAGGCCCCAGAAGGGCAGGGTGGCGGAAGCGAACCAGTGGCCGCGCCACAGTCCATTCAGGTCATCAATGCCCTCGCCGGAGGTGGTTTCCAGCTCGACCATGGCGGCGGTCGAGCCTATCACCTCGCCGGCGCCGTTCATGATCGGCATGGAGGTGACGCTGACCAGTACTTTTTCGCGGCTGCCATGATTGACCAGCAGATGCTGGAATCCCTTGACCGTCTGACCGCGCAGGGTGCGGGCGATCGGCAGCAGGTCGGCCGGAATCATGCGGCCGTCGGGATAGGCGATACCCCAGGTGGCGGAATGAAAGCGCAAGCCAAGCAATTCGGCATCCTTGCGACCGAGGAGCTGGTGCGCCGCCCGGTTGGCGAAGGTGAACTTGCCGCTGACATCGGTTTCGACCAGGGCCACCGGCACGGCGTTGAGCACATTGAACATGCGGCGCTCCAGCGTATCGATCTTGCGTTCGGCCTTGAACAGCAAATCCTGGAACTGGCGGACCTGAAAAGACTTCAGCGAAGCGATGACGCCGCCAATGACCGACAAGGCAAGCAGGATGAAAGCGGCGACACCGAGAAGGGCGACCAGATCATGCTCACTTTGCAACAACATACCCGAAACCCTACTTCAAACCCCGACGGTCCGGCGCGTCATTTTGCAACAGACGGCGCCCTATGTCCCCGAAGCCAGCAAAAACCGTACCTGAAGCGGATGCAAGCGAAATCACCTTACAGGGTGGGAATAGATGCACAGGGACTCAGACGCCCATTGCCGCCAGCATTATGAAGGTAGCGAACAGCACGAAATGCGTGGCGCCTTCGATGGCGTTGGTCTCACCGTCATGCAGGTTGATGGCGGCGATTATCAGGGTCAGGACGGTCATCACGGTTTGCGGCGCGGTCAGGGCCATCTGTACCGGATGGCCGGTGATCAGCGCCATGATGAGTATGACCGGCACGGTCAGGATGACGGTGGAAAGCGAGGCGCCGAGTGCGATATTGACCACGGGCTGCATGCGGTTGGCCAGGGCGGCGCGCAGGGCGGTGAGGATTTCCGGACTGGCCGAAATGGCGGCCACCAGGATGGCCGCGACGATCGGTGGCACGCCGGTGCCGGTCAGGCCGCGGTCCATGGTTTTGGCCATGACCTCGGCCAGTATGCCAATCAGCACCACACCGATGACCAGGGCGGTTACCGAACCGGCCGTGCTGCCGTGGTGCCTGTGTTCGCTGTCGCCGGTTTCGGCATAGGTATAGCTGAAGAAATAGCTGTGCTTGCTGGTCTGGAGGCGCAGGAAGACGCCATATAGCAAAAGCATGCTGCAAATGGTGAAGATCGAAAACACCTGCCAGTGATGCGACGGAATAAATTCCGGCACCACCATCGATATGCCCATGCCGGTCAGGATCATGACAATATAGGTATTGCCGGAATCGACATTATAGGGTTGCTCGCCGTGGCGCAGGCCGCCGAGAATTGCCGCCAGCCCTAATATGCCGTTCATATCGATCATGACGGCGGAATAGATGGTGTCGCGCGCAAGCGTCGGTGACGAGGTGTGGCTGAGCATCATGACCAGGATGATGACCTCGACCAGCACGGCCGAAAGCGTCAGGATCATGGTGCCATAGGGCTCGCCGACCTTTTCCGCCAGCACCTCGGCATGGTGGGCCACCCGCAGAGACACCATGATGATGACCGCAATCAGGCAAAGACCGGCGACCAGTGAAACGGCCTGGCCGTTTTGAAGGATCAGATGTTCGCACAGGAAGCCTATCCCCGCGATCAGGGCGCCTATGACGAGGAATTTTTCTTGTTTCAGGATCGCGGGCATGGATATGCGTAGACTACGGCATAGTATTCAAAGTCAAGACGCCAGCGGAAAGCTGAGACATTTAAGGCTGAGAGCGCGCGCGTGATGGGTATATTTTTCGCTTCCTGCATAAAAGTAATTGGATGAAAATTAGAGTATTTAATTTTTGTGTGATTTATTCATTAGTAAAAACTTCGACTAATGTCTTGATATATCGCATTGTGGATTTTGAAAAAATTCAACTTAATTAAAAGCGATCTTATACGCGATTTATATACAGCAATTTTTTGATGAATGTGGCGTTAACCCTCATATAGGGTTTACATTCTGAGGTAGGCTGGTAGCTATGTTTTCATAGTAACGAGAGTAACGAGCGGCCCGGGACCAGTGGTATCGCTCCTGCGTTTTTTGCATTCCATTTGAAATTATAATCGGTCAGCCGGTTTGAAATGCGTATGCATTCAGGCTTATGACCCTGGAGCGTGCTATGGATTTCAATCGTGAAATTGATCGTCTGATGAAGCGCATCGAGCAGAAGGTGGCCGAGCCGGAAATCATTTTCGCGGCTATTAAGCAACTTGTCGGTGCGCATTTTGCCATGAGTTTGCCAACTGAACTGGCTGCGTTTAACCACTTCATGGATATGTCCTTGCAGCGACGTTTGTCAGGGCCTGGCCTTGCCGTTTTGACGAATGATATTAAGAAGCGCGTCTCGGCGCTCAATGCCATGGCTTATCTTCAGGCGACGAAAGCAGATGTGCACTGGGTTTAAGTGCGCGTAACCGGGCCGTGTCTCTACATGCCCATGACGAATTGGGCCGGCTGGTCCTGGTCACATCGACCAAAACCGCTCGCCCGAATTGTTATTTATAGGGTGATGCATTTCCGCGCACATAATACGCATCCTGGATGACTGTCTTTAAGGCATGAGCTTCTTAAGCGGGTATGTGGCGGGGAATTATATGTGGAAATCAAAAAAGCAGCCCGAAGGCTGCTTTTGAAAACCAATCCGAAGAAGGATTGGAGCGGGCGAAGAGGATCGAACTCTCGACATCGACCTTGGCAAGGTCGCGCTCTACCGCTGAGCTACGCCCGCGTTATCCGTTGGCAAGTCAATGTCCGAAAACAATGTCTCGCCGGGAGAGCGGCCTTATAGACGGAAGGCCGTTTTCATTGCAAGCGCCTTTTT
>CAMLIY010000178.1 GCA_946480125.1 uncultured Asticcacaulis sp. | reverse complement strand
CTCGCCGATCACCTCGGCCAGACGCGGGTCTTCCAGCGCGTGCGGCACATCCCACAGGTACAGCATTTCCAGCGCCGCGCGGATGAAGGGATCGAACAGGGCGATTAGCGAAAACAGGATGCGCGGCATATGGCCCACCGAAACCTCACGGTCCAGCGCTAAATGCGCCGCCTCCGCCAGCCGCTTCGCCGAGACATTGTGGCTCTCGAAGTGGAAGACCTCATAGGCGCCGAGCGTACGTTCCACCTCGGCCAGCTTTACCACCGTGGCGGCCAGGTCAGGCAGGAAGGCCCAGGCATGGATGGTTGTTTTTTTACCCGGCGTGACGATCCGGCCCTTGCCGAGGTCCTTGGCCACCAGGGCATTCATCCAGCTATTGGCTGCATCTCTGCCAAAAAAATCGCCGGCGCGGATGACAATGGAGCGAAGACGGCCGGCTTCAGCACGCCGGCGGAACATCTCTTCGATACGCACCCGGATGCGGCCTTTCAGAGTATCGGCGGCAAAAGGGGTTTGCGGTGTCAGAACCGGTGACATGGACGAGCCAAAATTATACACGCTGCCGGGATAGATCTGTCGGGCATTCAGCGCCTCACAGATATCAGCGGCGGCTTCATACACTGGCAAGGCTTCCTTGGCCCATACCGGATAGGGCACGTTCAGGCCATTGAACACCAGATCTACCGGGCCTGCGGCCTTAGCCACCGCGTTGGCATCGAACAGGTCGGCATTAATGGGAATTATGCCCTCGCCGGTGGTTTTGCCGACGCGCACCAGGCCCAGCACCCGCCAATCCTTGGCCAGAAACGCTTTCGCCACCGCCTTGCCGACGCCGCCATTGGCGCCAAGAACCACAACCGTTTTCATTTTATATCTCCTTGGGTTGACAAAGAGACTTTTAATATATCCATATATGAATATAAATGGCGCATTAATTGATATTATATATGCAAATATGGATATAACTATGCTCGACTGGACCCTGCTGCGCTCTTTCCTTGCCACGATAGATACCGGATCATTATCGGCGGCGGCGCAAACGCTCGGCGCAACCCAGCCAACGCTCAGCCGCCAGATAAAGGAATTGGAAACGGCTATCGGTACGTCGCTGTTTCGCCGTTCGGTCCGGGGACTTGAACCGACCGAAGCCGCTCTGGCTCTGGTCGGTGACGCTCGCGCAATGGGCCGCGCCGCCGAAGCGCTGGCGCTCAAGGCACAGGGCAAGGCCGAGACCTTGAGTGGTACGGTGCGCATCACCGCCTCGGTCGTGGTGTCGAACCTGATCCTGCCGTCGATCATCACCGAACTGCGCCAGGCCGAGCCGCTTATCCAGATAGAAATCGTGGCCTCGGATGCCTCCCAAAATCTGCTGCGCCGCGATGCCGATATCGCCCTGCGTATGTTTGATCCGACGCAGAACGCCCTGATTGCACGTAAGCTTGGCGACACGCCGTTGGCAATATATGCCACGAAAAGTTATCTGGCTCGCAAAGGCAAGCCACAGAGCCTGCGCGATATTCTCGAGCATGATGTCATTGGGTTTGATCGCGCCGACGATATTCTGAAAGGCTTTGCCGCGCACGGTTTCACGGTGACGCGCAATCAGTTTCCGGTGCGGACGGACGACCAGATGGTGTGCTGGCACCTGTTGCTGGCCGGTGCCGGGATTGGTTTCGCGCAACAACTTTTGGCTGATGCCCAACCGGAGCTGGAACGTATCGAGATCGGCATGAACTTGCCTGCCTTGCCCGTCTGGCTGGTGATGCACGAAGAGGTACGCAGCAATGCCCGCATCCGCCGGGTCGCTGATTTTCTCTCTCATAGTTTAAAATACAGGCTCGACACCACAACGCCCAAAAATATCTGATCGTGCGACTGGACTCAGATTGACAAAAGACTTATTGGCTCCAATTGAATGGGAACCAATATAAATGTCCAATACACTGACCCAGCCCCAGATCGTGATGGATTCGCTCCGTCGCATCGTGCAAGCCTTGCGCGAATCCAAGCGTCAAAGCGAACAGGCGAACGGTCCCACACCGGCGCAATTGCTGGTGCTGAAACGAATTGATGGCCATGACGGCCTGTCGGTCAATGAACTGGCCGCCGCGACATTTACCCACCAAAGCACGGTGTCAGAAATCGTCAGCCGCCTGGAAGCGCGTGGCCTGGTGCGCCGTGAACGCGCCGTCAGCGATGGTCGCCGCGTCGAGCTTCACCTGACTGATAACGGCCGTTCGGCGCTGCAAACAAGTCCGCTCAGCGCCCATGAAAAAATAATGCAGGCGGTCAGCGCCCTGCCGCCGCAAACTGTATCGCATCTTGCGGAAGGACTAAGCGCCCTGATCCAGGCCACGCATCTGGCCGACCAGCCTGCCGCCTTTTTCTTTGAAGACAAAAGTGAGTCTCATGAGTAACCACGACCTGAAAAACGCCTCCACTACGCCGGGATTACCGATATCACTGGGATTGGGTCCGGTTCTGGAAAAGGCCGATGTCGAGCGCCACCCGCGCGCGCTTGATCGCCGAAGCCTGCTGATCGGCGTCCTGTGCATTGGGCTGGCCCTGATCATGACCCCAATCGCGCGCGGCCTGATGGCGTTGATTGGCCTGATCACCAACCTGGCTTTTTACCAGCGCGTGGGTTTTGATCTCGTTTCACCGGCCGGGCATCAACTGGGTCTGTTCGTCATCGCCGTGCCGGTCATGGGCTCCCTGATTGTCGGACTGATGGCACGCTATGGTGCAAAGGCCATCCGTGGTCATGGCATTCCCGAAGCGATGGAGCAAATCCTGACCAATGACAGCCGCATTCCGGTACGCATGACCTTTCTCAAACCGCTGTCCGCCGCCATCGCCATAGGCACCGGCGGCCCTTTTGGCGCCGAAGGCCCGATCATCGCCACCGGCGGCGCTCTGGGCTCGCTGATCGGCCAGTTGATCCATGTCACGGCGCATGAGCGCAAAACCCTGCTGGCGGCGGGTGCGGCGGCCGGCATGACCGCCATTTTCGGCACACCGTTTTCCGCCATATTACTGGCCATCGAACTGCTGGTATTTGAATTCCGCCCGCGTTCCTTCATACCCATCGCCCTGGCCGCCCTGACCGCCATCATGCTGCGGCCTTATCTATTTGGCACCGACCTGCTGTTCCATATTGCGATCTTCGCCCCCGCCACGCCGACCGGGCTGATCGGCTATGCCGCACTCGGCGCGGTTCTCGGCCTGTTCGCCGTCATCATCGCCAAATCAACCTATTTCATAGAGGACCTGTTCGAGCGGCTGCCAATCCATTGGATGTGGTGGCCGGCCATTGGCGGCCTTGTCGTCGGCATTGTCGGCGTGTTCATGCCGCAGACCATGGGCGTCGGTTATGGCAATATAGACCGTATCCTCAGCGGCGATTTCCTTGGCGCCGTCCTGCTCGTCTTCTGCCTGCTGAAGTTCGTGTCCTGGTCGATCGCACTTGGCAGCGGCACCTCCGGCGGGACGCTTGCGCCTATTTTTACCATCGGCGGCGGACTGGGTGTACTAACGGCGCAGGTCTTCAAGGCGGTTTTGCCGTTTTTGGATATCGACCTGCGCATGGCCGGTCTGGTCGGCATGGCCGCCTGTTTTGCCGGGGCGTCGCGCGCCCTCTTCACCTCGGTGTTGTTCGCCCTGGAAGTGACGCAGCAGTTTAACACGCTTCTGCCGCTTATGGCCGGCTGCTGCACCGCCTTCATAATATCGGCTTTTGTCATGAAAACCACAATCATGACCGAAAAACTGATACGCCGCGGCCACCATGTACCTTCGGAGTATATGGCGCCTGGCCCGCAAACCCCGGCAAAGCATTGAAAGTACCAACGTAGCAACAATTTAATTCGGCAAAAATCATAAAAGCTTATGAATTTAAAGCTTTATTTTTAAAAAATTACGCGTAAGCCTAGGAAAGGCATCAGGGGCACCGGCATATGAACGCCAATACTTTTCTCGACAGACGCGGCGTGTGGGCCTTCGGACTGGGCTGTATCTGCGTGACGGCCGGTGTGCTGCTGCATTTGCCGATGTTCTGGATGGGCAAGGACATGGGCTTTGCCCTGGCCGGCATGCCGATGGACAACGGCATGTTGTTCGGCATGTTCCTGATCGTGGCCGGTATAGGTATAGCCGCCTACGGCCTGCTGCCGAAAGGCGTCGGCGCGCAGGTCAAATCCGCCGCGCGCATTGCCGTCGCCGCGCCGGAAGACGCCAAACTCGGCCCCGCCCATGCCCTGCTGATGGTTGTGCTGGTTGTGGCCCTGATCATCGATGTGATGAAACCCGCCTCGCTCGGCTTCGTCATGCCAGGCCTGATAAAAGAGTACGGAGTCACCAAGGCGCAGGCCTCTCTGGTGCCGTTCTTCGCACTGATCGGCACGGTCACTGGCTCGATCCTGTGGGGCATCATCGCCGACATTTACGGCCGCAAGGCGTCGATCCTGCTTTCCGCTGTGGTCTTTGTCGGCACCTCGATCTGCGGCGCCATGCCGAGCCTGTTATGGAACGAGATCATGTGCTTCCTGATGGGCGCCGGCGCCGGCGGCATGTTGCCTGTCACCTATGCCCTGCTGGCCGAGACCATGCCGTCGCGCCATCGCGGCTGGGCACTGGTTCTGGTCGGCGGGTTGGGCGCGGTTGGGGGCTATTTCGCCGCTTCGGGCTTTTCGTACCTGCTGGTGCCGACCTTCTCGTGGCGCATACTGTGGCTGATCAATTTGCCGACCGGCCTGATTCTGATTCTGATGGGCGGGCTGATACCGGAATCAGCCAAGTTCCTGTTATCGCGCGACCGTGAAGACGAGGCGCATAAGGTGATGGCGCGCTTCGGCACGGTCAGCCACAAGCTGGCGGCGAGCGAGGAAGACACCGACGACACCTTCGCGCATCATCACTCAAAGCATGACGGTACTGAGCCGAAGCTCTGGACGCCCGGCCTGATCGGCAAGACGGCGGCTCTGACCATCGCGGCCCTGGCCTGGGGGCTGATCAATTTCGGCCTGTTGCTGTGGCTGCCCAATGATCTGGTCGCCAAGGGCTATTCCATGGCCCTGTCATCGAAACTGCTGGCGGAATCGTCGCTGATCGCCTTCCCGACCGTTTTCCTGTGCACCTGGATTTATAGCCAGTGGAGCACAAAATGGGCCTTCACCACCATGGTGGCCGTAACGCTGGCTGGGCTTGTCTGGGTGCTGCTGCTGGAAACCGGCAAGGGCGGCAGCCCGGTTCTGCCGATTGCCCTGCTGATTATCGGCTCTAATGGCATCCTGGCCATTCTTCTGCCCTATGCGTCTGAAAGTTATCCAATGAAGATTCGCGGCCGCGCCACCGGCTGGGTTGCCGCCTGTACCAAGGGCGGGGGCGTACTGGCCCAAACGCTCAGTATCACCGCCCTGGTGCCACCTCTGGGGATCGCCGCAGGCATGATCATTGTACCTATTGTGGTCACGCTCGGCCTGTTCATCAAGTACGGAACAGAAACGCGCGGTCTTGATCTGCGGCAACTGGAAAAGCCCACGAGAGCAGACTAGAATAGATGTGCAAGGAGGCATCCCATGTCTGATATGTCGCTCGATACTTTTGTCGCCGGATTACCAAAAGCTGAACTGCACCTTCATATCGAAGGCTCGCTGGAGCCAGAACTGATGTTCGAACTGGCGAAGCGCAACGGCATCGCCCTGCCCTATGACAGCGTAGAAGCCTTACGCGCGGCCTATGACTTTTCCAATTTGCAGGACTTTCTCGACATCTATTATCAGGGTGCCGATGTCCTGCGCACCGAGGCCGATTTTTATGATCTGGCGATGGCCTATTTTCGGCGGGCGGCGGCCGATAATGTCCGCCATGCTGAAATCTTCTTCGATCCGCAAACCCATACCGATCGCGGCATTCCTTATGCTTTGGTCATAGAGGGCCTGAGCCGGGCCGCCAGTGATGCCGAAACGCTCGGCCTGTCGGTATCACTGATCCATAGTTTCCTGCGTCATTTATCTGAAGAGGCCGCCTTCGAGAGCCTGGCCATGGCCGTGCCGTATCTTGATCGGATTATCGGCGTGGGGCTGGACAGTTCGGAAGTCGGTCACCCGCCGTCGAAGTTCGCCAATGTCTTCGCCAAGGCGCGCGAACTGGGCCTGAAACTGTGCGCCCATGCCGGCGAGGAAGGCCCGCCGGCCTATATTTATGAAGCGCTCGATGTCCTGCATATTGATCGCATCGATCATGGCAACCGATCGCTGGAAGACCCTGTTTTAGTTGACCATATCGTACGCGAAGGGCTGACCCTGACCGTCTGCCCGCTCTCTAACCACAAGCTCTGCGTGGTCAACGATCTTAACGATCATCCAATCCCCAACATGCTGGCAAAGGGCCTGCGCGCCACGATCAATTCCGACGATCCGGCCTATTTCGGCGGCTATGTGAACGACAATTTCCTCAGCCTGACACG
>CAMLIY010000177.1 GCA_946480125.1 uncultured Asticcacaulis sp. | reverse complement strand
ATGGAAGCCACGCTCGACAAGCTGGCTGAAAAGGCCGATGGCCGCGCCAATGTCTGGATCACCGTCTCGATCACCGAAGGCAAGAACCGTGAAGTCCGCAAGGTGCTGGAATCGATCGGCCTGAAGGTCAATCGCCTGATCCGCCTGGCTTATGGTCCGTTCCAGCTCGGCAATCTGGAGCCGGGCGAGGTTGAGGAAATCGGTCCGCGCGTCATCCGCGAATTGCTGGGTGAAGTTATCCAGTTGCGCAACCTGCCGCCGGAGGGCGCCTCGCAAACGCGCAGCGCGCCGATGCAGCGCCTCAGCAGCGAAGGCGGTACCCCCGCCGGCCGTCGCGGTGGCGGTGATCGTTTTGAGAAGAAGGGTTTCGGCGATAAGCCGGCTTTTGGCGCCAAAAAGTTCGGCGACAAGAAGTTCGGTGATAAACCGAAGGAATGGAAGCCGCGCACCGAGTTTGAAAAGCGCGACTTTAAAGAGCGCGATTTTGATGAGCGTCCGCGTTTTGAAGGGGATGGCGAAGCGCGTGATCGCCGGCCATCACCCGAAGGTGAATTCAAACCACGCCGTGATTTTGGCGACAAGAAGCCATTCGGCGATAAGCCCAGGGAATGGAAGCCGCGTGCCGAGGGTACCGAACGTAAACCTTATGGGGATCGCCCCAAGCGCGACTTTGGTGATCGTCCGCCCCGTGCAGATGGCGACCGTCCAGCCTTCAAGAAGCCCTATGCCGCCCGTGAAAATGCGGGCGGTGAACGCACCTATGATCGTCCGAAACGTGATTATGGCGATCGTCCGCAAGGTGATCGTCCGGCGTTCAAAAAGCCTTACGCGTCGCGTGATGGCGCGCCGCCCGCTGGTGAAGCGGGCGCCTACGAGCGCGCCAAGCGTGAATTCGGTGGCGCTGCCGGTGAAAAGAAGTGGACTCCGCGCCCTGAACGCAGCGAGCGTCCACAAGGGGATCGTCCGGAGCGTCCGGCTTTCAAAAAGCCTTATGCGTCACGCGATAATGCCGGTGGCGAACGGGCATATAGTGATCGCCCAAAACGCGATTATGGCGATCGCCCCCAAGGTGCCAATTCTCGTGAGGACAGGCCGGCATTCAAAAAGCCTTATGCCGCCCGTGACGGCGCTGAAGGCGGCGAACGCCGTTCTTATATGAAACCCAACCGTGAGGGCAGCGAACGTTCCGCTGGAACCCACTCACGTGAAGATAGGCCGGCGTTCAAGAAACCTTACGCATCGCGTGATGGCGCTTCTGGCGGCGAACGCAAGACTTATGGTGATAAATCACGTCCGGCCGGTGGCGCGTTCAAGTCCGACAGACCGCGTTCGGATCGCCCTGCGGGAGGGGGCTTCAAAGGCGCGCCACGCGGCGATCGTCCCTCCGGGGCGCGTCCAGGCGGAAAGCCCGGCTTTAAGCCCCGCCGTGACAGTTAAGAGCTGAGGTGATGCGGATCGTCGGCGGTAAATTCAAGGGCCGCAGCCTTGTGACTCCGGACGGGCATAATACCCGTCCGACGTCCGACCGTGCGCGCGAGGCCATTTTCAATATTCTGGCCCACGCTGATTGGGCACCGAACCTCGAAGGTGCGCGCGTCATGGACGTGTTCGCCGGTTCGGGAGCGCTTGGTTTCGAGGCCATATCTCGTGGCGCGAATTTCTGCCTGTTTATCGAAACCGATGAGGCTGCGCGTGGTACAATTCGGGACACTATAGAAGCTTTCGGTCTTTTTGGCACAACTCGCGTGCATCGGCGGGATGCGACACAGCTGGGGCTGAGGCCGGGATCGCAAGGTGAGGTTTTTAATCTGGTTTTTCTTGATCCGCCTTACCGCAAAGGCTTGGGAGAAAAGGCTTTAAGTGAACTTGTAAAGGGTGACTGGCTGTCTGATGATGCCATAATCGTCTTTGAACGCGCCGCTGACGAGGATGATTTTGTCACAGACGTGTGGCAAAAAATCAACGTTAAAACCTATGGCGCTGCGCAGGTTTTATTTCTGCAACAAAAAATTTTTAATTCATAAGCTATGGATTTAATTAAATAAAAAATCCATAAAGAGGGCCGGGGTGGTATATTTAACGCAGAGTTAAAAATTATCTGTTGACGGTTCTTAACTCTTATCCCCAATATGTCCTTAACAAGGCGTGAACAGCAAACCGGCTCATAAAATGAGGCATAAAAATTGCTGAAAGCCTGGACAGACGATTACTAAATTTAGGGGTCAAGTGATGGAAATTCAAACTGTAAATGCTGTAAGTCCGCGCGCTGTCAAGCGCCGTTCGGACGGATTGAAAGTCATTTTAGTCGCGGGTCTCAGTGTTCAGGTATGGGGTGTGGTGATGGGATTGGGTTTAATAATCCTGAATCTTACGCACTAATTTACAGACCTTTCAGTCGTACGGTTACCGGTTTTTTCCGGTTATAAAATTGGCAATGGGGTGGGGGTTATCGGGGCGCGCGATGGAAATCGCGCGCCCCGATAAGCTTTGTAGACACCATCTAACGTCGTCCGAAAAGCTTCTCGATATCCTTCAGTTTCAACTCGACATAGGTCGGGCGACCGTGGTTGCACTGACCGGAATGGGGCGTGGCTTCCATCTGGCGCAGCAGGGCGTTCATTTCGTCACCGGTCAGTCTGCGCCCGGAGCGCACACTATGCCGGCAAGCGTGATCGCCACAGATTTCCGCCATACGTTCTTTTAAAGCCAGCAGTTCGCCGTGTTCGGTCAGGTCATCGACCAGATCACGCACCAGGCCGGCAATATCGCAATCACCGAGCAGGGTGGGGACATCACGCACCAGAATGCTGGTGGGGCCAAAGGCTTCAACGCCCAGGCCCATCAATCGCAGATCGGTCTGTCGCGCCAGCAGCCGGCTGACCTCTTCGCGTTCGAGATCGACAATTTCCGGAATGAGCAGGCTCTGACTCTGCACATGGCCAGTCGCCATGGCCACTTTCATTTGCTCATAGACGAGGCGTTCGTGGGCGGCATGCTGATCGACAATGACAAGGCCATCCGCCGTTTGGGCAATGACATAGGTTTCATGGATCTGCGCGCGCGCCGCACCGAGCGGGAAGGCTTCAGCCTGGGTGGGGGCCTGGATCTCAGGTGGCAATTCCAGGATGTCGGGCGCATAAGCCTCTGCCACACCTGGATTATCGTCGTATAAGGGTTCGCCTTCCACTCGTGCGGTCGGTGAAAAGGGCATCGCTTCCGGATAGGGCGACATAAAGGGCCGCACCGCTGCGATCTGAGACGCTGATATCGGGTTATATGGCCGGTTCAGTCCCAGCAGAGGCTGTATGTTTTGGGACTGGAAGGCACTGATCGTTTGGTGCGCCACGGTGGTGGCGGCGCGGTGGCCAGCGGAAGCCAGGGCGTGTTTCAGGGCGCCGATGATGAGGCCGCGCACCAGGTTGGGATCGCGGAAACGGACCTCGGTCTTGGCGGGGTGGACGTTGACATCCAGTTCCTGCGGATCGATCTCGACAAAAAGGGCGGCCAGCGGATGGCGATCACGCGCCAGGAAATCGGCATAGGCGGCACGTAAGCTTCCGGCCAGCAACTTGTCACGGACCGGACGGTTATTGACGAACAGATACTGATGGGCCGCATTGCCGCGGGAGAAGGTCGGCAGGCCGGCATAGCCTGTCAGGCGGACACCTTCACGACCCTGATCGATCAGCAGGGAATTGTCTGAGAAATCGGCGCCAAGCAAGGCGGAGAGGCGCTTCAGACGGCCTTCAAAGCCGGCCTGTTCAGCATAGAGTTTCAGTTGTTTCTTTCCGTCGAGTTCGAGCGTGAATCCGACATTTTCATGCGCCATGGCCTGACGCTTGACCTCTTCGGCGATGGCCATGTTTTCCGACCGCTCGGACTTCATGAATTTCAGCCGGGCCGGTGTGGCGTAAAACAGGTCGGTGAGTTCGATGCGCGTGCCGTGTTCGCCGCCAAAGGCTGCCGGGCGGATGGGGGCAATCACACCGCCATCGACGCGGATGTTGAGGGCTGTTCCCTCGCGCGGTTTGGAGGTGATGTTGAGCCGCGCCACGGATCCCATGGAGGGCAGGGCTTCGCCACGGAAGCCGAGCGTCTTGATATGCAGCAGGTCCCAGGTGCCGTCAGCCTGGGGCTTGAGTTTGGAGGTCGCATGGCGCTCGATGGCGAGTTGCAGGTCTTCTGCACCCATACCGGAGCCGTTGTCCTCGATCAGGATGCGCGACAGTCCGCCGAGATCGGCGCGGATATCAATCTGGGTGGCGCCGGCGTCGATGGCGTTTTCCACCAGTTCCTTGACGGCCGAGGCCGGCCGTTCGACGACCTCGCCGGCGGCGATGCGATTAATGGTGTCCTGGGGTAAACGCTGAATATTCGACATTGGGAAAGCCTTGATTTTGGCGATCTGCGTCGCAATCGTCGCTTGCAGGTACGAAGTGTACCTGCTGCGCTAGCCGGCTAGCATTTCATCCGCACCGGCGACCCGGCAAACTGAAGGCTTTCCCGCATAAGCGATATAGGCCTAAGGCTTAACAATATAGGAACCTGAACGGCAATTGTAGTGATTCTTAATCAATTCAAAGGCCGGCGGAACACCAGGGCCATGCGATCGGTTTTGCCGCGGATAGAGGGATCGAAGACATTCTTTGAATGATCATCGGCGGGGTTTGCCAGGGCCGGACTATCCTCAACCAGTTCGAAGCCAGCGGCCTTGAAATCACTGAGCACCTGCGCTTTATCGATCCGATGCAGCGTATTGGTTGCCGAAGCGCCTGCACCATCCACCGTTCTGTGGTCGGTCAGGATCACAAGTCCACCGGGTTTCAGGGCTGACAATAATGTTTTGTCCATCGCCACGGCATCGTGGCCGTCTTCGTTATAGGTGTCGTGATAGATGGTGCCGATAAAGATGGCGTCATAAGGAATGGCCGGCACCGGCAGTTTGGCGAAGTCAGAGGTCACCAGATGGACATTCGGCCGGGCGGCGGTGAGGGCTTGTCGGGCCGGTTCCATTTTGAAGCCTTCAACCCACTTGGGCGGATTTTGCGAATCGACGCTGCCGGTGCAGACCGCTGCCGACAGCAGATAGGTGGCGTAGCCGCCGCCGGCGCCCATATCGAGCACATGATCGCCGGGTTTTATGTGACTAAGCACGAAGCGCGTTTCGCTCAAGCGATTGGTGTCACTTTCGCGTTGCTTGGCGGGGCGATCGGTTCTGGCCAGCACCGCCTCTACGCGGGTGTCAAGCGAAGCATTGGCCGCACACTCAGGTGCAGGGGCGTTCGCCGCCAATGTACCGGAAGCCAGTCCACTCAGCGAAAGCGCCATAGCCAGACAGAGGACGCGCTGTGATACCATGGAGGTTTCTCCTGTTATATTCCGACCAAAGAAAAAGGCGCTCAGAAGGAACGCCTTTTCAAGGAAACTCACAAGTAAATTCTCGGTAACATAAAGGCCCGAACCTTAAAGACCCGGCAGCTTGAACTTGGGATTTGGCTTTTGGGTGATGATGATCGGCTGATCACCAACGAGCGCATGAAGGCGCGCCTGCTCGGCAGCGGCGTCGACCGGCACGGGCGTATCACCGGCGGCAGCGTTGGCGTTGGCAGCAGAAGCAGCAGCCGAGGTATCGGCGGGCTTCTTCCAGAACATCACCTTATCAGCGAAGGTGGGTTCTTTGTAAGCGAGATCACCAAATTCATCATCTACAACGTAACGGGCAAGCGGATCAGCCTTGCTGCCGCCCATACGGGCCACCAGAGCGACTTCGCCAGCGGAACGATTGGTCGCATCGCGTTGACCAAGCAAGGCCTGACGCGCAGCGCTTTCCGGTTGCAGCTCCTGAGGACGCGGCTCACCGGGTGCGGGCGGGCGCAAGGCATAGTCAGGCGGCACGACGAGCGGCGCCTTGGTCACCACGCGGAATTCATCGGGCACAACCTTGTTCAGGCCCAGCGCGTTCTTGGTGGACTGGCAACCCGAAAGGGCGACACCCGCCACGATCAATAGACCCGCTGCAATCTTAACCGATTTCATCATATGCTCCAATGTCCCCATTCGGTGTTTTAACCACGCCGAACCGTGGGAAGTGATACTTGGTTTATATCCGTGTGCCAAGCGCTTTGCGCTTAAGCCACATCCTTACGTTTGGCCACCAGGTCAGCGCGGACAAAGTACCAGACCAGCAGAGCCACCCCGATACAGATACCACTGTCCGCGACATTGAAGACCCACGGAAAAATATGCGTCCCCGAAAAATCGAGAAAGTCGACGACATAGCCCAGCCGGAACCGATCAATGCCGTTACCGATGGCGCCACCGATGATGAGGCCAAGACTGAAGGTCAGCCAGGCGTTCGTCTGCGTCCGCACATAGTCCATAAGGGCCAGGCCCATGCCGAACTGAAACAGCACCAAAAGCCACCGGCCGAGGCCACCCGAAGTCAGGAGGCCAAAGCTGATGCCTTGATTATGAACCATGGTGAGCGAAA
>CAMLIY010000176.1 GCA_946480125.1 uncultured Asticcacaulis sp. | reverse complement strand
TCGATCCGGCCGTGGTTACGAAAGATGCGCCTCAGTTCACGGCCAAATTCAAACATCGCTTGTCCATCGCGTCCGAAGCGAAAAACGTATCAGGACGATACGCCACGTTCGGCGGTGAACGGACAATTGCAAGGGAGGTGCCGGAAGGCGTGGAGACAGACGGTTTATCCACCTTCTTGTATCTCCCCGTCTGCGATGGGGAGGGGGACCGCGCGCCGCTTGGCGCGTGGTGGTGGGGTTTCTGACTTAAAGCTATTGCAAGCGCTTAATCCATATCCGTTTTGGCAAGGGGTAATGGCCACGAAACCGTTGATGATTTGTTCAGCGCGTGGATTGAAGGAAAATACCTTAATAGAGTCGTCTTGCTTGAGTGACTTCCTTTATTTGTGCTCATGCACCCACTGTTTGAGTGCGTCATTCATTCTGGATTGCCAACCCGCACCCGTTGATTTGAAATAATCCAGAATATCAGGGTCAAACCTAACGGTGGTCGATATTTTAGTGACAGCGGCTTTCGGCCTTCCAAACACACTCTTGAAAGGTTTCATCCGTGCAAACTGTTCATCGCTCAATGGCTGCGCATCAGGATCATTCAGCGCCGCCGCCGTAATTTCCATATCTTCTTTATCGGTCGGAATGAGCGTTCCATGCTTAAGTTTGGGCATATTTTTTGACCTCTCTTTTATTCGCTTTACGCAAGCTTATCATTCTGATTTTTTCATCTCGAACGGTGAAGACAGCGTAATAAATGCGATGACCGATATAACCTAAGGCGCCATATCTTAGTTCGCCATATGCCTTGCGGTCATCGACTGCAATCATCGCAGCTTCCCATTCCATCGATTCAGCCAGCTTTAAGGAGCAACCGTGCTTCTCCTGGTTGACCAAATCTTTTGCGGCATCATACGCGACCTCCATGATTTTTTGTTACTACAAAAAGTCATGGAGGTCAATGCGAGATATGAAAGGCGGTTCCATTTTAAAGACCGTTCAAGGCTATAGGCATATGTTTTAATTCAAATGGTTAAGTGATTGTATCCACTAACAGGTGTTATCGCCCCGCCTTATCCAGCGCAGCGAACTCCTCATCCGACAACACGATCTGCGCCGCCGCCACATTCTCTTCCAGATGCCTGACCTTCGACGTGCCCGGTATCGGCAGGATCACCGGCGACCGTTTCAGCATCCACGCCAGGGCGATTTGAGACGGCGTGGCCTTGTGCAGCCGGGCGATATGATCGAGCGGACCACCGCTTTGCGCCAGGTCGCCGGCGGCCAGCGGATACCACGGAATGAAGCCGATGCCATTGGCCTCGCAATAATCCAAAACATCCTCGTACTGACGATTGACGAGATTATAATGGTTCTGCACGGTCGTCACCGGAAAGACCTGGCGCGCCGCTTCAATATCGGCCACCGACACCTCGCTCAGGCCGGCATGGCGGATCACCCCCTCATCAAGCAGAGATTTCACCGCCGCGAACTGTTCATCGGCCGGCACGCGCGGATCGATGCGGTGAAGCTGCCACAGGCCGATCTGCTCGACACCCAGAAGTTCCCGGCTGCGGTGCGCCTGCCGGATCAGGTAATCCGGCCGGCCATTCATCGTCCAGCGATCAGGCCCGGAACGCTGGAAGCCCGCCTTAGTGGCGATCAGCAGACCGTCATAAGGATAAAGCGCCTCACGGATCAGCTTTTCCGACACCTCCGGACCGTAGGAATCGGCGGTATCGATGAAATTAACGCCCAGCTCCGGCAGGTGCTTCAGGGTGCGCAGGGCCTCGTCACGATCCGCCGGTTCGCCCCAGACGCCGCGTCCGGTAATCCGCATGGCGCCATAGCCCAGGCGGTTCACTTCGATGTCCCCGCCGATTTTGAACGTGCTCATCTTAATCCTCGTAATCCGTCGACAGGGTTATATGTTCATTGGCGTCAATTTCCGCCTGCAGGCCTGCCAATTTTTCACGGACGAGCCGCAGGCTGTCGCTGCCCAGCAACAGATGAACCGGCGGATTGGCATTTGCAATCATTTCCACCACCGCGCGGCCCAGTTTGGCCGGATCGCCGACCTGATGGCCATGATAGCCTTGGCGGCGTTCGCGGATGCCGTCCATCACCGCATCGTAATCGGCGATCGAGCGCGGCGTCCGCGTCATTGACCGGCCGGCCCAGTCGGTGCGGAAACCGCCCGGCTCGACATTTGTGACCCTGATGCCCAGCGGTGCCAGTTCTTTGCCGAGCGACTCGCCCAAGCCTTCCAGGGCGAATTTCGAGCCGTGATAGACGCTGATGCCCGGCAAGGTGATGAAACCGCCCATAGAGGTGATGTTGATGATATGGCCCGACTTGCGCGCCCGCATATAGGGCAGAACCCCCTGGATCATCGCCACCGGCCCGAAGACATTGACCTCGAACTGACGGCGAACCTCGTCGAGCGGCGTCTCTTCCAGTATGCCCTCGCTGCCATAACCGGCATTATTGACCAGCACGTCTATGCCGCCGATCGCGCCTTCGATCTCGGCGATCAGGGGCGCGATCGCCTTTGTATCGGTGACGTCCAGTTGGCGGGCATGGGCCCTGGCATCCAGGGCTTCGAAGGCAGCGGCGTCATCCGGCTTGCGCACGGTGCCGATGACGGTATGGCCGGCGGACAGGGCCGCTTCGGCGATGGCGCGGCCGAAGCCGGTGGATACGCCGGTGATCAGAATGATCTTGCTCATGATGGAACCCTCTCTTGATTGCTCATCCGCTAAAATAGGGATAAATGATTGGTTGAATAAGACGCACTATCTGGCACAAGCTAATGCAGGATTTCGCACAATGGCCTTTCGCAATTCGGGACTGTTCGAACTTCACGCCGTGGTGACAGTCGCCACTCACAACAGCTTCCGCCGCGCCGCACGCGAACTGGATATGTCCCCCTCAGCCCTCAGTCACGCCGTCGCCACGCTGGAACAGCGGCTGGGCGTGCGCCTGTTCAACCGCACCACACGCAGCGTCTCTCTCAGTCAGGCCGGCGAGCAATTCCTGATGCGGGTCAGGCCGGCCCTGCATGAAATTTCCGGCGCCATGGAGGACGTCAATGCGCTGCGCGACACGCCATCGGGGCTGTTGCGGCTCAATGCCTCCGAACGCGCCGCCGCCCGCATCGCCCCGGTCGTCCTTGCTTTTCTGGAACGGTATCCCGACATGGCGATCGATCTGGTCGCCGAAGGCCGCAATATCGATATCGTGGCCGAAGGGTTTGATCTCGGCCTGCGCCTGGCCGAGGTGGTGCCGCAGGACATGGTGGCCGTGGCGTTCGGGCCGGAGATCAGCTGGGCCGTGGTCGGCTCACCGGCCTATTTCAAGGCCAATCCGCCACCGGGCAGTCCGGCCGACCTGGCGGCGCATAACTGCATTCGCCGCCGCCTGCCAAGCGGTACGCTTTACCGCTGGGAATTCGAAGTCCGGGGTGAGGAAATCGCCATCGATGTGCCCGGCCGGCTGACCCTGAATACCGACAGCCTGATGCTGGAGGCCGCCCTCGCCGGACCCGGCCTGGCCTATATCAGCGACGCCGTGGTCGCCGAACCGATTGCCAAAGGCCGGCTTGTGCGGGTGCTGACCGAATTTACGCCGCCCTATCCGGGCCTGTGCCTCTATTATCCGCCCCATCGCCAGATGCGCGCCGGACTGAGGGCCTTTATCGATTTCGTGCGCGAAACGCGGAAACAAACCTACGCCTTGCCGGCATAGTCCCTGGCCATCTGGCGATAGATATCGAGGAACCCATTGGCGTCATAGCGGCCGCCATGGGTTAAGGGCTGCCGCATGGCCGGCGCAGGCGCGGCGCCCGGCGCCTCGGCGGCATTTACGCCTTGTGACAGCAGGTTCGGCCGCGCCCCCTCACCGGCATTATGGCCGTCCTGATCGAAAATCGCCTCCTGATGCCGGGTCGGCTCCCAGATATAGGCGCCCCAGCCGTGGGGATAACCCTGCACCAGATCGTTGAGATAGCGCTTGCGCGAAGAATATTCGGCGGCGAAAAAGCCGTGATCGGGATAGCGTTGGCTGAATTCGGTAAAGGTGCGCTGCCAGTCGCCCTCCTGCGCCTGCTGGTAACAGGAAAAGCCGGTGGCGTCGAAGCGGACACCGCGCCGGATCAGATTATCCATCCAGTACTGCACGATGGGCCAGTGGCGGCCGAGGTGATTATGCACGGCGGTCTTGGCGCCCGGCAAAACCTCATGCACCCCGGCGAGACCGGCCTTCAGCAGGGTGGCGAAATTATCGAAACTGCCGCCGGCCGGCTGATTGCGGTGATTGGCGTCTGTTTGCGGATTGCCGGTCGGCACGGGCATGGCGATGGCGCCATCGGGCCATAACATGCCAAAGGTCGTTTCATTGCCGATCAGCACCAGATCAGGCGCGGCATCGCCGTTTTTCAGCGCGGTCAGGCTATCGACCGTATGTTTATGAACGGCATCGACCAGGCCGGAAAACGGCAGGTCTTTCCAGGCCGCCGGCTTGTTCTGGTGCTCCGGATCGGCCCAGGTATCGCTGTAATGAAAGGTCAGGCTGAGGTGAAAACCGGCGGCCTTGATGCGACGACCAAAGGCGACCGACTGTTCGATGCCGCACCATTTGCGCTCAGGCGCACGCTTGGAATAGCCGTTTTGCGGATCGACGAAGACGCGCAGTTTCAGGGCGTTGAAGCCGGCGTCTTTCAGTATGGCCAGCGGGTCTTTCTGCACGCCGTTGTCGAAATAAACAGCGCCATCGGCCTCATCCTGCGGCAGCCACGAGACATCGGCGCCGATCAGATAGGGCCAAGGCCTTGCGGCCTTCGCGGCAGCCCCCAAACCTAGGGTGCCCAAACCTAAAGCACCCAGTCCGAGATGGCGGCGATTGATAGAGGTCATGCGAAATCCTGCTTGAATATGATCAATTTTGACAAGTTATGACATATTCACAAGCCGACGCAAACACCTTCCATCACATGAGACGGAAGAATTAGCCGCGCTCTTTCGTCCGCTGGAACGATACATCCGGGAAGCGCTCGGAGACGTAATTGATCTCCCAGCCCGACTTGCCGAGGAAGACCGGCGCGTCATCGATATCGGCGCCCATCTGCGCGCGGTACTTACCGGCGAAATCCTCTATCTTGGCGGCATCGCCGCCGAGCCAGCGCGCTTCGGCGTAAGGGCTTGGCTCGAACATACATTCCAGTCCGTATTCATTGGCCAGACGATCGGCCATGACCTCGAACTGGAGTTGACCAACGGCGCCTACGATGAAATCCGAGCCGATCGACGGACGGAACAATTGCGTCACGCCTTCTTCCGCCAGGGATTCCAGCGCCTTTTTCAGGTGCTTGGCCTTGAGCGGATCTTTGACGCGCACGCGCTGGAGGATTTCCGGCGCGAAGTTGGGCAGGCCGGCGAAACGGATCGTGCCGCTTTCCGACAGGCTGTCGCCCACGCGCAGAACGCCATGGTTGGGTATGCCGATGACATCGCCGCCAAAGGCATCCTCGGCCAGTTCTCGGTCCGAGGCGAAGAACATTATCGGCGCATTGACCGAAAGCTGCTTGCCGGTGTTCTGCACCTTCAGCTTCATGCCGCGCTGGAACTTGCCCGAGGTCAGTTTCAGCATGGCAATGCGGTCACGGTGGTTCGGGTCCATATTGGCCTGAACCTTGAAAACGAAGCCGGTGACTTCCTTGTCAGTCGGATTGACCGTGGCATCGACGCCGGCCTTCGAGGCCTTGACCACTTTCGGCGGCGGCGCGAAACCACCGATGGCGGCCAGTAGCTGATTGACGCCGTAATGGCGCAAAGCCGAGCCGAAAATCACCGGCGTCATATGGCCTTCGAGGAAGCTTTCCTCATCAAACGATTTGAATCCGCCTTCCAGCAGTTCGGCATTGTCCTTCAATTCCTGCAATTCGTCGGCAGAAAGCCAGCCCTTGGCCACGGCCTCATCGACCGGCACAGGATCATCGTGGCCCTGGTCGTATTCAGCGCCGGAGTCGCGTTTGGTGAAGGGGTAGAACAGGCCCGTTTTCAGCTCGATCATGCCCCTGAACCGATTGCCGGACCCGGCCGGCCAGTAGAGCGGCGACGGGTCGAGTTGCAGCTTTGAAGCCACCTCATCGAGCAGGGCCAGGGCGTCTTCGGCCTCGCGGTCCATCTTGTTGATGAAGGTGATGATGGGGATATCGCGCAGTCGACACACCTCGAACAGTTTCAGGGTCTGCGGCTCGATGCCCTTGGCAGCGTCGAGCACCATGACGGCGGCATCGGCGGCGGTGAGCGTGCGGTAGGTGTCTTCCGAGAAGTCCTCGTGGCCCGGCGTATCGAGCAGGTTGAACATCTTGCCATCGTGCTCGAAGGTCATCACCGAGGACGACACCGAAATGCCGCGTTCTTTTTCGATCTTCATCCAGTCGGAGCGCGTACGGCGGTTTTCACCACGCGCCCGCACCTGACCGGCGGCGCGGATCGATCCGCCCGCCAGCAGCAGGT
>CAMLIY010000175.1 GCA_946480125.1 uncultured Asticcacaulis sp. | reverse complement strand
GCCTGCGCACCGTCGCGCAGCGTGGAGTCATAAAGATAGATACGTTCGGCCATGCCCCATCTACAGAATGGGGATAAGTGCGGTCAAACGATTTCAGCTAATCACTCCGCGCGGTTGAGGTAATCCTCGGAGCGCATTTCCTCCAGCCGCGACACCGTACGCTCGAATTCAAAGGCGCCATCCCCCACCGGATAGAGCAGGGACGGCTCGGCATCGGCCAGGATCACCGTCTTGGTGCCAGCCTCATAGAGCGCATCTATCAGGGTGACGAAGCGCTTGGCCTCGTTGCGGTTGGACGGCGACAGGACAGGCACGCCTTCGATAAAGACGGTAGTAAAGCGCTCGGCGATGGCAAGATAATCGGCCGCACCATTATTGGCGCCGCACAATTCGGCGAAGGTGGCGCGCAGCATTGGTCCGGCGGCGCGGGCGAAATGCAGCTTGCGCTCATTGACCGTCAGCACACACGGCATTTCGGTCATCAGGTGCTTCATGTCGGCCCACAGGGTATTGAAGGCGGCAATGGCGTGCGGTTCGGTGGCGGGCGAAAACCACGTCTTGGCGCCACGCAGACGATCGATGCGGAAATCCTTCGGCCCGGCGACCTGAACCAGCGTGGTGCGGGCCTTAATCATGGCGATAAAGGGCAGGATATGCTCGCGGTTCAGGCCGTCCTTGTAGAGATCGTCGGGTGGGCGATTCGACGTGGCCACCAGTATAACTTTACGCGCAAACAGCGCCTCGAACAGCCGGCCAAGGATCATGGCGTCGGCGATATCGGTCACCTGCAATTCGTCGAAGCACAGCAGTTTCGACTGGCTGGCGATCAGGCGGGCCACCGGCGCGATCGGGTCGTCGCCCTTATGGGTACCGAAATTAATTTTGCGGGTCTTGGCATCGCTTTCGCGCCACAGGCGGATATTGTGGTGCACCTCGGCCATGAAGGCATGAAAGTGGACACGGCGCTTGGTGACCACCTGCACATTGTTATAAAACAGGTCCATCATCATCGACTTGCCGCGACCGGGCGGTCCCCAGAGATAGAGCCCGCAGACACGCGGCTGAATGCCGAGGAGGCGCCGCCACAGAGCGCGACTCTGACGGATACGGCGCTCTAACACAACCAGGCTGTCGATGGCCGCCTTCTGGGCGGCATCGGGAATAATCTCGCCTGATTTCAGCAGGCGCTTGTATTCACTTCGGATATTGGCCATTCGAACTTTTTCACGCGACGGCCTTTGCGGCCACCCACCCGTTATCGCGGTCGGTTATAGACGATCCGGTTCAAGATGGCGTTAAAAAAATGCTGCATGTGCTTACAGACTGGCTGGCCTTCACCGCATCTCGAAGAGAAGAGACGCCGCCGCAATCCTCAGTTCTTTAGTTCGGCCGGCACCTGACCGCCATTTTCGGCCAGCTTCTGCATGACCTGCTTGTGCAGCCAGACATTCATGGCGCCGGAATGACGCAGATCGCCGGTAAAGCCCAGTTCGGCGGCGAGCGCCTGGCGCACACCGAGATCGGATTCAAGGCCGACGAGTTTCAGCAGATCAACGATCGACATGCGCCAGTTCAGCTTGGGATCGCGTTTAGCGTTTTCCTGATCAAGGATAGCCGCCACATCCACCTGTTCCATGACAGGTGCCGGCATCGGGTCGGCCATGGTGGTGGCCGGCGCAATGGCTTCAGAAGTGTGAGCCGCATCTTCGGCCGGTATCGGTTGCCGGGGCGCCGGCACGATCTGATCGCCATGCTTGTGAAAGATGAAATCCTTGATTTGGCTGAAAATGCTCATAAAATTTACTCCGTCTGGCCAAACCCCCTGCCTCTCTCTGTAGGCCAGCCAATTATAAAAATGCGATAAGGGTTTTTTAGAGGCGCTTAAGATGGCGCGCCTTTAGCCGGGCATGAAATGCCGGCGCCTGATCGCTGGCGGCACGGTCAGCCATGTCACGCACACGTTGTTCGGCGCTGGCGATCAGTTCCGGAATCAGGGCGGCTTCCGGCAGATTTTTCCAGTATTTCTTCGGCATTTCGCTTTGCATCATCTTCACTTTCAACCGGGCCGGATTGAAGATATTGACAAAATAGGTACGCCATAGTTCGTCGGCCTCATCGCTGATTTCGGGCCGCTTGGCGGGCTCATCACAGACGCGCACGGCGGCGCCATCCCAGGCGATAGAGCCTTTCGGCGTAGCAATAAGCCAGTCCATATCGGTGAAGCGGCGCTGGAAAAAACCGGCATTGCGGGCCACGATATAATGATCCGGTTCGAACCAGGCGACAAAGGCGCGGCGCGGACCCGAAGCCGGCACTTCCTTGAAACGGACGAATGCGTGCATCTTGTGGCTATCGCGGTGAACGGACCGATTAAAGGCATGGGCGCGCGCCATATCCGGATCGGATTTAATATGCAGCAGGTTTTTCTCCGTCTGCAGCCGCCACAACAGGCGATAGGCGAGATCAAAGCGCCCCGGATCGCTGTGACAAATCACGCTTTCAGCCAAACAGAGGAAATCCTTCGGCACCGATATCGCATGGCTTATTTCTTTTGGCGCAGGTGCCGACGGAAACAGTTCGTGCACAGCCGCCTCTTCACTCAACCAGTCAATATCACGGGGCGCAATGCCTTGTATCAACAGGTTACGCGCGGCTTCGCGCCACTCGCCAAAATCACCGCGGGCGCGCAGAATCACCCTCATAACAACATCATCTGCTCGGGTTCGGGCGCAAACAGGCTACGCAGATCTCCGCGATCAAGTAACTTTATCGGCGTCCAGCCGGCGGCTTCGATAAAGGCCTGCACCTTTTTCACCGACACTTTCAACCGGACCAGGTCATCGAGCCCGAGCCGCTTGAAACGGCGGGTGTTTAGGATCGCCATCACCGTTTTCACGCCAAATCCCGGTACACGCAGCAGCATTTCCTTATCGGCCTTATTGATATCTACCGGAAAACGCGCGCGATTTTCCAGCGCCCATGACAGCTTTGGGTCAATAGTGAGATCCAACATGCCATCTGATCGGGTGGATGTTATTTCCTCAATTCCGAAACCATAGAAACGATATAACCAATCCGCCTGATAAAGCCTGTGTTCGCGCATCAGGGGCGGCTTGATCAGCGGCAGACTCTTTGAAGCGTCCGGTATCGGTGAGAAGGCGGAATAATAGACGCGGCGCAATCTGTACCCCGTGTAAAGACCCGCGCTTGTACGCAGTATGGTCGCATCGTTGGCCTGATCCGCACCAATGATCATTTGGGTGCTCTGGCCCGCCGGCACGAAGCGCTTGCGTCGACGGCTGCGCAGGGTGGGCTCACGGGCCTCATCAATCTTTACCCTAAGCTCACCCATTGAGCGGCGAATATGGGCCGGATGCTTTTGAGGCGCAAAGGCTTCGACACCGGCATCGGTTGGCAGTTCGATATTAATCGACAGACGGTCGGCGAAAAGCCCCGCCTCCTCTATCAGCCGGGCGGAGGCTTCCGGAATGGTTTTCAGATGGATATAGCCCTGGAAATTATGTGTCAGGCGCAAATCCCTGGCGATTTTCACCATCTGCTCCATGGTGTAATCAGAGTTTTGAATAATTCCGGAAGATAGGAATAGTCCCTCAATATAGTTTCGCCGATAAAATTCGAGGGTCAGCCACACCACTTCTTCGGGCGAGAACCGCGCCCGTTCGACATTGGATGACGATCGGTTAATGCAATAGGCGCAATCATAGATGCAGAAATTGGTCATCAGGATTTTCAGCAGCGAGATGCAACGGCCATCCGGCGCATAGGCATGACAAATGCCGGATCCCTCGGTCGAGCCTAGTCCACCGGAAACAGACGAGTCACGTTTCGTCGTGCCGGATGAGGCGCAAGAGGCGTCATATTTTGCGGCGTCGGATAAAATAGCCAGTCTCTGTTTAAGCGTCTTTTTCATTTGTTCATGTTATGTTCCATTTGCGGATACGTCAATCCATGTATAGTTGCGGCATGACCAATATTGTTACCGTCTCTATCGCCTGTGCCAGCGAGGCCGAATGTCAGAGCTTGACCGGCCTTTTGATGACGGCACGTTTGGCAGCCTGCGTGCAAAGCCATGAGGTGCGTTCGACCTATCGCTGGAAGGGCGAGATCGACACGGCCTCTGAGATAATGCTGACGGCAAAAACCTTGGTAGAAAAGTTGCCGATCCTGGAAAAACTGGTCAAGCAGCATCATAGCTATGACGTGCCTGAAATCCTCGCCACGCCTGTGGTCTGGGCCAGCGAAGATTACGCCGGATGGCTGCGCGATACGTTGGACGTCTGAGGCACTTCTGCCCGCACAGATGATCAGCCTTGAAAATGGCGCACCCAAGAGGATTCGAACCTCTGACCTTTGCCTTCGGAGGGCAACGCTCTATCCAGCTGAGCTATGGGTGCCGCTACAGGCTCTGTTTACCAGGGGCCAAAGCTACCTAAGCGAAAGCGGCCCGGCACTCAACCGCAAAAATGCGATTATCCTTATTTGTGACGCGAACTGTCGCGCATCACCAGTTCCGGCACCATGATAATGCCTTCGCTCGCCGTGTGCTCTCCGGCTTCCAGCGCCACCATCAGCATCTCCAGCCCGCGGCGGCCAAGATCGAAAATACCGACGCGCAAGGTGGTTAGCGGGGGTGAGGTAAAGCGCGCAATAGGGATATCATCAAAGCCGACCACCGCCACATCGACCGGCACATTCACCCCCGCTTCGCGCAGGGCCAGCAGGCAACCGACGGCCATCATGTCATTGGCGGCGAAGATGCCATCCGGCCGTTCATCCAGCGCCAGCAAGGTCTTGGCGCCATGATAGCCGGATTCCTCGGTGAAATCACCTTCATAAAGAGGCGGCCTCTGGCTACTGAATGTCGACAGGAAACCGCGCTTGCGTTCCTGGGCTTCGAAATTGCGCGACGGTCCCGAGATATGGGCCAGCCTGCGGCAGCCCTGTTCGCGCAGATGGTTCGCCGCCGTTACCCCACCGCCGAAATTATCGACGCTGATAGAACGCTGATCGGCGCCGATACGGCTGGCGATCGTCACGACCGGCAAATTCAGCGGCAGGGCAGAAGCGAGGTCATGTGAGTCAACGAAGGGCGACATGACCAGCAAGCCATCAACCCGCCCCCCCATGGTGCGCATGACGCGCAGGGCTTCATCGGGATTACCGTCGTGCGAGCCGGAGAGCAACAAATGCAGGCCGCGCGCCCGCGCCGCCACATCGATGCCGCGGATGATCTCGGCGAAAAATTCGCCATAGATATCGGGCAGCAGCACGCCGATCGTATGTGTGCGCGACATGACCAGCGACCGAGCGCCGCCATGCGGCACATACCGCAGGCGCTTGGCGATTTCGAGCACACGCTGCTTCACATCGTCAGCGACATTATCCAGCCCATTGATGGCGCGTGAGGCCGAGGCGATCGACACATTGGCTTCGCGCGCGATATCTTTCAGCGTGATCCCCGCCATAATGTCTCCTTCAGGCCAAGATGTAAGCGGTTTGGATGACCCTGTAAATAACGCCGCTGCGGTCTTTTCTCAGGCAGGATTACATGGCATGTAAGCGACAGGAAACGCCGGCGCCCCGATTGAGGACAAACACTCAGCACCGCCCTATTGACCAGGAAAGATAAATGACATGAATCTGCGCCGTGTTTTGACCGCGAATGTTACCGCTATCATCTTGGCCCTGGCTACGCCGGCCCTGGCGCAAGCGCCAGCCATGCCAACCCTCACGGACGGCAGCGGTGCTTACAAGACCGGCAATTACCACAATCTGTTCGTAGAACGGCTGGGCCATAGCGAAGCTGAAACGCATCAGAAAATTGAACAAACTTTCCAGCAGTTGTTTCATGGGGACGGCCAGGAACAGCGCGTCTATTTCGAGACCGGCGCCAATGCCAATGGCACCCTCGCCTATGTCACCGACTGGGCCAATAATGACGCCCGCTCAGAAGGCATGAGCTATGGCATGATGATCGCCGTGCAGCTCAATAAAAAGCGCGAGTTCGACGCCCTCTGGAACTGGTCGAAAACCTATATGCTGACCACCGATCCGGAAAATCCGTCACTGGGCTATTTCGCCTGGTCGATGGGCACGGATGGCTCGGCGCGCGCGGTCGGCGCCGCCCCCGACGGCGAGGAATATTACGCCATGGCGCTCTATTTCGCCGCGCACCGCTGGGGCAATGGCCAGGGCATCTATAATTATCAGGCCGAGGCGGACAAGATTCTGGGCGGGATGCGTCATCACCCGACCATTACCGCCACCACACCGTTCCGTATCCATCCCAATGATCCGCCGTTTGTTGAGCCGGATATGCCGTGGCCTAGCCCGAATAACCGCACGGCGCAGGCCGAGGCGCTGAAAGACGGCAAGCCGTGGCCGCCCTATCATCCCAATCACGCGCCGCATGAAGTGACGGTGGGCCCGATGGTCGATGAAGCCCACACCATGATCCGCTTCGTGCCCGAAACCAGCATACCCGGCACCGATGCCTCCTATCA
>CAMLIY010000174.1 GCA_946480125.1 uncultured Asticcacaulis sp. | reverse complement strand
GGAAGCCGTAGCCGGGGCGGACGCGCAGCAGTTCTTCCTTGAGGGCGGCCTCGACACGCTTGTCGGCGGCAGTGACGAAATCGCCGGGGCCCTTTTTCGACACCTGCAATTCGGTAATTTCACCGAAGTCGCGGGCGACGCCCTTGCAGGCCTTGCGCACGGCGCCGACCATAACCTGAATGAGTGAGGATTGAAGTACGGCAACCATGGGGAAGGCCTTTAACTGGATTTACAATGTACGTTGGCTGGAACCTATTCCCAGTTGCGACAAATCCTTGTCGTAACTGGGCAAGGGCGACTGCCCGCCCGAGCCGTTGCGAGGAGCCATGCGGCTTGAGCTGAAAAAAAGCGGATAAATGCCGCGAAGCGGTATTAATCCGCTCTCTTCATATATTCGCCGTCAAGGGTCGAAACGACAATGCGCTCACCCACGCCCATGAATGGCGGGATCATGACGCGCATGCCATTGCTGGCCTTGGCGGGCTTGTAGGAAGATGAGGCGGTCTGACCCTTGATGGTCGGTTCGGTTTCCATGACCTCAAGGATCACGCTGTCCGGCAGGGTGATCGAGATCGGACGCTCGTCGTGGAATTCCAGGGTTACGACCATGCCGTCATGCAGGTACTGGATCTGGTCTTCACCCACCCAGTCTTCGTGCAGGCTGATCTGCTCGTAGTTTTCCTGATCCATGAAAACCAGCATGTCGCCTTCGGTATAGAGATAGAGGTGCTCTTTTTGCTCCAATGTCACGCGCTCGACGGTTTCTTCGGAGCGCAGGCGTTCATTGAGCTTGGTGCCGGTGATGAGGTTCTTCAGTTCGACCTGGGCGAAGGCGCCGCCCTTGCCGGGCTTTACGTGGTGCGACTTCACGACGGACCACAGGCCCTTCTGATATTCGAGCACCATGCCGGGCTTGATCTGATTAACGTTGATTTTCATGGGATATGACTTGTCAAAAGAGAAACTTGGTGGCGGCGTTACTACCCGTAACGGTCAGCAAAGGCAAGGGGGACGCTTTCTATGGTGTTCTATGGTATTTTGCGATCAGGGTGATGCGAAATAATATAATCATATAAAGATATCTTTATATGATTATTGACTTGTCCAAAAATACACATTAGTTTTTCCATGACTGAGGTCTGCGGAGGCGCGTGCGTGTCCGGAGCTAAGAGGGAAGCCGGTTCAAATCCGGCGCTGTTCCCGCAACTGTAAGCGCGGAGTTCCGACGCGGTATCCACTGGGTGACAGCCTGGGAAGGTGCTTCGGAGCGATGATGCGCGAGCCAGGAGACCTGCCCCAGTCCTCATATTCACCACGGGCGGGGTTTCCAGTGGGGCGCAGAAACACCGTGCGGTTCCGCGCGTGTGTACTTTTGCGCTCAATGAACCTTTGCTCCCTTCTAAGGGACCAAAAATGACTATCATCCAAATCGCCAACCTCGGTTTTCCGCGGATCGGCAAGCGTCGCGAACTGAAGGCCGCACTCGAATCCTTCTGGTCGGGAAAGAGCAATCAAGCTGCGTTGCTGGAGACGGCCGCCGGTCTGCGGGCGCAAAACTGGCTGCGCCAAAAGGAACTGGGCGTCGATATCCTGCCCTCGAACGATTTTTCACTCTATGACCATCTGCTCGATACGGCTTTCATGGTCGGTGCCATTCCAGAGACGCACAAAGGCGCATCCGATCTCGACACCTATTTCCGCATGGCGCGTGGCGCCGGCGAGGTATCAGCCTGCGGGCACAATCATAACGGTGTCACGGCGCTGGAAATGACCAAGTGGTTCAATACAAATTACCATGTGCTGGTCAGCGAACTGAAACCGAACCAAACCTTTGAACTGACTCATAATAAGCCGCTGGCCGACTATCTTGAGGCAAAGGCTCTGGGCCACCAGACCCGTCCGGTGCTGGTCGGGCCGGTGACCTTCCTGTCGCAGGCCAAGCCGGCGATCGGTGGTTTCAACACTCTGAGTCTGTTGCCGCGCCTGTTGCCGGTCTATGCCGAGGTATTGCGTAGCTTGCATGACGCCGGCGCCGAGTGGGTGCAGATCGACGAGCCGGTGCTGGCCACGGCGCCGAACGGTCAGGTAGCCCTGGCTCTGACCGAAGCCTATGCCCATCTGGCGCGCGAAGTGACGGGACTGAACCTGATGCTGACCAGCTATTTCGATGTCCATGACGCCAATCTCGACCTGGCCTTCTCCCTGCCGGTCGCCGGTGTGCATGTCGATCTGACGGTCCTGCCCGACCTGTTGGGACGTCTTCCGGAATTGGCAGGGGATAAGGTGGTGTCACTCGGTGTTATAGACGGCCGCAATATCTGGAAGACCGACCTGACGGCTATGCTTGATCGTCTGGAGCCGGTGTTGTCGCAACTGGATCAGGTTATCCTGGCGCCGTCCTGTTCGCTGCTGCATGTGCCGATCGATCTGGCGCAGGAAGACAAGCTGGATGCCGAATTGAAATCCTGGCTGGCCTTTGCCGAACAGAAGCTGACGGAACTGGCCGTGCTGAAATCGGCGCTCGTGAATGGCCGTGATAGTGTGTCTGATACTCTGGCGGCGAATGCGGCGGTGATCGCCGCCCGCCGTGCCTCGCAGCGAATCCATAATGCCGCCGTTTCTCAGCGTGTCACCAGCCTGACTCCGCCAATGAGTGAGCGCCAAAGCCCGTTCGCCGAGCGCATTCTCAAGCAGCGCAAGCGTCTGAACCTGCCGCTTTACCCGACCACGACCATCGGGTCTTTTCCGCAAACCGCCGAGGTTCGCGCCGCCCGTTTGCAACACGGCAAGGGACAACTGAGTGATGGCGATTACGACGCCTTCCTCAAGCTTGAGACCGAAAAGGCCATCCGCTGGCAGGAAGACATAGGCCTCGATGTGCTGGTCCATGGTGAATTCGAGCGCAACGACATGGTGCAATATTTCGCCGAGCAGCTTGAGGGCTATGCCTTCACGCAACACGGCTGGGTACAGTCTTACGGCTCGCGCTATGTCCGTCCGCCGGTGATCTTCGGTGACGTTTCGCGGCCCAAAACGATGACGGTAGACTGGGCGATCTATGCGCAATCCCTCACCGGCAGGGTAATGAAGGGCATGCTGACCGGCCCGGTGACCATGCTGCAATGGGCGTTCGTGCGCGATGACCTGCCGCGTTCGGCTGTCTGCCGCCAGATTGCGCTCGCCATCCGCGACGAAGTGCTCGATCTCGAAGCTGCCGGTATCCGCATCATCCAGATCGACGAGGCCGCTTTCCGCGAAGGCCTGCCGATCGATCCGGCCCAGTGGCAAACCTATCTCGACTGGGCGGTTGAGTGTTTCAAGATCGCCTCCGCCGGTGTGGCCGATGAAACCCAGATCCATAGCCACATGTGCTATTCGGAGTTCAATGACATTATCCGGGCCATCGCAGCCATGGATGCCGACGTCATCTCCATCGAGACCTCGCGCTCGAACATGGAACTGCTGGAAGCCTTTATCGACTTCAAATACCCGAATGAGGTCGGGCCGGGCGTCTATGACATTCACAGCCCGCGTGTGCCGGAAACAGAAGAAATGGTGCGTCTGCTGGCCAAGGCCGGTCAACGCCTTAAGCCGGAGCAGATCTGGGTCAATCCGGATTGCGGCCTGAAGACACGCGGCTGGGTTGAAACCAAGCCAGCGCTCGAACGTCTGGTGGCGGCGGCGAAGACCATGCGCGCCACGCATCCGGTCTGGGTGTAAGATGGCTGTTCAGGCTCGCCTCCATAAGTTAGGGTGCGGGCCTGAATTCTTTCGGGGGACTTATGTCACGTTATCTGACGGGTTTTGTGGTTCTGGGCTTGCTGGCGGTGGTTGCGTGTTCGCCGCGCACACCTGAAGAGACCCCTGCGTCTTCTGAAGCCGCATCGGAGGCAATGGAGTCGAGCTTGCCGCCGGCCGATTATACGTCGCTGGCCAATGTCATGACCTGCGACTGGCCGGTGAAGAAGACCGATACCGCCGAAAGCCTGCTGGCGACCTATAAGAGCTATGCCCAGGTCACGACCATACCCGGCGCTGAAGGTACTGAAGAAAAAGGAGTGGTGCTTTACGGCAATGATCCGCGCCGCAAGGTCGAGATTCTGTTCTTCGATGAAGCGATGACCGAGGTGTCAAGCGTATTGGTGCGTGGTGACTCACAGTGGAGCGGCCCGAAAGGCCTGCATCTCGGCAGCGCTTTGGCCGATGTCGAGGCCGCTAATGAAAAACCGTTCAAGCTGAGTGGTTTCGATTGGGATTACGGCGGCTATGTTACCGATCTGGAGCGTGGCAAGCTGGCCCGTATCAAAGGCAAATGCACATTAAATCTCCGCTTTGGCATTCCCGAAAACGCTGGCCCTGTAGCGGACTCGATTGTGGGAGAGCGCACCCTGGTGTCAAACGATCCGGCGGTCATGGCCGCAAGGCCGGTGATTCAGGAAATGTCCGTCGCTTGGGCCAAGCCCGAAGCCGCCGAAACAGATGACGACATCCAGTAGGAAGCCCTCGTCAGGTGGCGGATATCGCCGCAAGCAAAGCTTTTACACCGGCGCCGGCACCTTCGGGATGGTTCCATACCGCACCAGAGACCGCGATGAAGTCGGCGCCGGCAGCGGCCACTTCGCCAGCGTTTTCTGCGGTGATGCCGCCAATGGCGACGCAGGGGATTTCGATCGATTCCTGCCAGATGCTCAGGGTTTCCAGATCGGCCATGTGCTCGACTTCCTTGGTGGTGGTCGGGTAGAAGGCGCCAAAGGCAACATAGTCGGCGCCGGCTTCGGCGGCATCCATGGCCAGGTCGCGGCTGTTGTGGCAGGTGACACCGATCATGGCGTCTGGGCCTAACAGGGCGCGGGCCTCCTTCAGCGGCATATCAGACTGGCCGATGTGGGCGCCATCGAGCTTCAGCGATTTTACCAGTTGCACGCGGTCATTCATCAATACGGCGACGCCACGGTCCTGGGCGATCGGTGCGATCACCTTGGTTATGGCGATTAAATCGTAATCGCTCAGGTCTTTGAGGCGGATCTGCAAGGCGGCGACTTCACCCGAATCGAGGGCGGCTGCCAGCTCACGCGCAAAGGCATCGATGTCGGCGATGGCGGGGGGCGTGATCAGATATAAACGTGTCTTATAGGTATTTTGGGTCATGTGGGGGTGTTTGCCTCAAATGCGCCGCCGGAGCAAGCAGAACACAAGGAAGTCCTAAGGGGCGAAGCTTACCGCTCCCTTACCTAAACGGCAACCTTCCCCATTGTGCCCTTCAGGGCTCTGCCTCACAGATCATGCAACTGACCGGCGGAAAATTTCGCCCGGAAGCTATGCACGAACGAGGAGAGACTTAGATGGCCTTAACGAAAATGACCTTAGCGGGGGCCGCTATAATATTGGCTGCAACAACTGTGGCACCGGCTGCCATGGCTCAAACGCAATATCAAAGTCAGAGCAATTCACAATATGATGGCTATTGTTATGTCAAAAAGGGATCGAACACCACGGGTACGGTGGTGGGCGCGGTCGCCGGTGGCGCTCTGGGAAGCCAGGTCTCCAAGAATGAAAAGGGCCTTGGCACGATTGCCGGTGCGGTGATTGGTGGCGTTATTGGTAACAAGGTTGCCAAGAGTAACGATACCTGCCTGAACGGCGAGTATTATTCGTATCAGAGCGGTTCTTACACGCCAGGCTATGCGCCAGACGGCTATGACGTCGTTTATTACAAGGCACGTCCTGACAGCAAGATGTACTCGTCAGTCTATTATGATACCCAGCGCCACACCAGCCCGGCCTACGGTTATAATAATAACGGCAATCAAGGTGGCTACAATAACGGCTCAAACGGCGGCTATAACAATAGCAATGCCTATAATGACGCACGTAACGGCACCCAGGGCTGGCGCGATACCGCTGGCACCTGGCATACGGATAAACCCGTCGCCTTCGGCTGGAAGGACAGCCAGGGCAGGTGGCATGAAGGTCAGCTTCAAACCTACGGATACAAGGATCGTAACGGCACCTGGCACGAAACCGGCGCCCAGGCTTACGGTTACAACAACTAGCCAGCTTATGAACCCTCCGGATTTCCGGAGGGTTTTTCAGGGCTGAGTAGTGCGAATGACTTGCAATTGAATCGCCGCTATGTTATTTGAGACGCATTCGCATTTAAAAACCTGAGATTGCCTTGTACATCTGTAACTGTAATGCCATCCGTGAACGCGACGCCCGCAGCGCTATTGAGTCCGGCGCCTGCACGGTTAAGGCGGTGTTCGATCATTGTCAGACGCGTCCGCAATGCGCCAAGTGCGTATGCGATATTCGCGAAATGATTGACAACACGCAGATTACCATGGCGATGGCAGCGGAATAGTCTTTTAAATCCGGCTTTTGTTTATGCGATTAAATCCTATTTTCATTCGCACAAGTTTTTGTTTTAATTAAAAAAAAAGCTTCACAGCGGCAGATTGTGGACGTAGGATGGGCGCTTAAATACGCAGGAGCGCGCCATGAAGGGTCAACCCGAAATCATCAAGCTGTTGAACAAGGTGCTCACCAATGAGCTGACCGCCGTCAACCAGTACTTCCTGCA
>CAMLIY010000173.1 GCA_946480125.1 uncultured Asticcacaulis sp. | reverse complement strand
CTGAAAGCCGAGGGCTGGCTGATCGGCATGGCCACCGGCAATTCGCGCCGTGGCGTTAACCGCACCGTTGAGAAACACGGCTGGGGCGATCTGTTCGATGTCACCTTCTGCGCCGATGACGGTCCTTCCAAGCCGCACCCACACATGCTTCAGTGTAATCTCGATGCGCTCGGTGTGGCCACGCATGAGGCCGTGATGATCGGCGATGCCAGCCACGATATGAAAATGGCCCGCAGCGCCGGCGTCAGGGCTATCGGCGTCTCCTGGGGCTTCCATACGGTGGAGGAACTGCAACTGGCCGGCGCCCATGAGATCGTTCACGATTTTACCGAACTAAAGATGCTGCTGGATGCCTTCGAGCCGGAATTAATGTCTGAACCCAAACGCGCAAGGTATTGAAATGACATACGAAGCCAAAGCGCCCGACAAGAAATCCGACTCCTTGGGCTTTCGCCCCAAGCGCTTCTGGGGTGGCACGGCCACCCTTGATATCGAGAGCGGCTTTGGCGTTGCCCTCGATGGCCGGCCGGTAAAAACGCCGAAGGGTAATGTGCTGGTCTTGCCGAATATCGCCCTGGCGCAATTGGTGGAAGCCGAATGGGCCGCGGTCGGTGATTATGTCGATTACGAAGCCATGCCCCTGACGCGCCTGGCCTTCGCCAGTGTCGATCGCATGGGGGAGGTGCTGGATGACACCCTGGCCGAGGTCACGCGGTATTCCGAAACCGACCTTTTGTGTTATCCGGCGGAATATCCGGCGGTCCTGCAGGCGCGGGAAGCGGCGGCCTGGACGCCGATCCTGACTTGGGCCGATGCGGCGCTTGATCTGCAATTCCACCAGAGCCAGAGCATTATCCACCAGCCGCAGCCCAAGGAAACGATCCGCCGGATTCAATCATTGATATACAATGCCACGCCTTACGAGCAGGCCGGCATCATGCTGTCCATTCCGCTATTGGGGTCGGTTATCCTGGCTCTGGCGCTGTGGCGCGGACATCTGAGCGGCGAGGCGGCGTTTCATGCCTCGCGCATCGGCGAAGACTTCCAGTCTGAAACCTGGGGCCACGATGAAGAGGCCGCCAAACGCGCCGCCGGCATGTTGGTTCAGGCGCAAAGTCTGGACGTTTGGTTTCGTGTCTTAGCGGTATGAAATCTTTGACAAATTGCATTTCCTCTACAAAAGTGAGGTGCTATCGGCCCTTCATGGCCCATTAGCAGGAAAATTATGACTTACCTTACCCCGGCGCCGCTCGCCATTCAGGCCCTCGAAGCTCTAAAGGCAATGGATAGGCAGAAGGCGGTCGCCTTACTGCGCCAGGACCTCGCCGAGGGACCTGAAAGCGGAGAACGCTGGCGCAGCGTGGCTAATCTGGCCGAGACCATAGGTGAAAAGGGCATACAACTGGAGGCTATGCGCCGGCTCGCTCAGACAGCGCCGCAAACCCTTGATGCCCTTCTGGCCTATGCCCAGGTGCTGTCGCGTTACGGCCGGTCCGAGACGTCCTTGCAGATAATCAACGCCTTACCCACTGAGATTCAGGCGCATCCGCAGGTGCAGCATTTTCTTGGCATGGTTGCCAGCGAGCGCGGTGAGTTCGACGCCGCGAAAAAGCATTTCCGCCGTGCCTTGGTAAAGGCGCCCATGATTGCGCAGACCTGGCACGGTCTGGCAGCCATAAAGACTTTCCAGCCGGGAGATCCCGATATCTCATTGCTTGAAGTCGCCCGCAGTGAAATGAACACCAAGCCGCCTGAAATCAAGTCGACCTTTCTCTATGCCCTGGGTAAGGCCTATCATGACGCTGGCGACATAACCAGGGCCTGGGAAGCCTACAGCGCGGGCGCCAGTGCCATGCGCGCGGCCCAACCTTATGATGGTCCACTGTGGCGTGCGACAGCGGATAAAATCATTCAGGACTATACGCCCGATGCTATGAAGCACCTGGCCCCTTCCCATTGCAGTGACGAACGTCTCATTTTTGTCAATGGATTGCCACGCTCAGGAACGACCCTGGTCGAACAGATACTGGCCAGCCATTCTGAGGTGATAAGTGGTGGCGAAACCAATCTTGGCCGTACTCTGTTCCGTCAGGGCGGAGACTTTTCCTTCGCCGGCGCCATGGCCTACCAGCATGCGGTTCATACGGTCGATCCCTGGGGGGGGCTGGCCGGAGCCTATCTCGATATACTCACGCAACAGTTCGGTCCCGGCAAGCGCATTGTCGATAAGTCACTGAATCAGTCACGCCTGCTTGGATTGCTGATGCACAGCTTCCCAAAGGCAAGGATGATCTGGTTGCGCCGCAAGCCGGAAGACAATGCGATTTCGATCTTCCGGACGCACTTCCGGAATACCTTGCCCTGGTCATGGTCCATGACCGACATAGCCAACTATATGCGTATTGAAGATGAACTGTACGCCCACTGGACGGCCATATTCCCGAACCGTATCCTGACCGTGCCTTATGAGCCACTGGTTACCGAGCCGGAAACCTGGACGCGCCGAATTCTCGCTCACCTTGGACTGAAAGAGGAGGCTGAGGTTTTTACCCCACATGATCGAGCAGGGTCTGTCATGACGGCCAGTGTAGCGCAGGTGCGGGCGCCGATTACTACCGATCGTATTGGCGCCGCCGAGGTTTATGGCGAGGCGAAGCAGACATTCGTCAAAGCCTATTACGGTTGACGGGAAAGGGCGAGTGCCTGGCGCTTGTTTAAGCGGCCGGTCAGCCACAGGAAAAACATAAGGTAATCGCCGGCGAAGGACCATAGCGGATATTTGAAGGTCGCCGGGCGGTTATGTTCAATAAAGAAATGCCCGATCCAAACGCAGCCATAGCCGGCAATAAGACCGGCAAATATCCATAATGGATTACGTGTGGCGATAGTTAGCAGCAGCGCGATGATTCCGAAAGTCGAGCCGAGATAATGCACGGCCCGCGTCGCTGGCAGACTATGCTCGCTGAGGTAAAAGTCGAAAAAGGCGGAATAGGTTTTGTAACGCTCTGTCATGGTTTCGGCCCTTTTAAGCGACTTTAACACAAATGACGAACAGGTGCATTCAGAAGAGATTATTGACTGTGCCTTAACCGGATGCGGCTATCCGGTCCGGCGTGAAAAACTAGCCGATAAATAGGTTCTTTTCGCTCCGGTGATCCGCAAGACCTGTCTATCTGCCACGAGATAATTTCCGGAAGTTGTGTCGACGGCATTGAAGGCACAATTGCCGCTGTAGGCATAAACAAACGCTAGATCTCAGCGCTTCACAATCTGCATAACAATCCAATCGTTTCAAACTATTGGTATATCGATATTACTGTGACGGATTCGGAGTTTAAAGGCGTCACAGGTCCACCCACAAAAGAAGCTTGCGAAACGGCTACGCGCACGTCGGACGTACCGCTGCTGACCATGCCGGTTAACAACACTTACAGCCTTCACCGCAAGCACAAGCTTTCAAACTATCTCAGGCCAACCCATGGCTGCTGCATTTCATCCCTCTTTCTTGAAAGGCGAGGCTTCCTCGGCCAACATATGCATTTGCTCAACGACGGCCTCTCGTTCGCGGGCAAGATAAGCCTCCACCGGCGCACGCAGGCGTTTGTCGCGGATATAATGGGCCGAATAGACGCTGTTGGGCAGATAGCCGCGTGACAGCTTGTGCTCGCCCTGCGTGCCAGCCTCGACGCGTTTCAGTCCGCGGGCAATGGCGAAGTCGATGGCCTGATAGTAGCAGACCTCAAAATGCAGGAAGGGTACATCAACCAGCGTCCCCCATTGGCGGCCATAAAGCGTATCGTCGCCGATGAAATTTATAGCCCCAGCCACGGCCTCATTACCTTCATAGGCGAAGACCAGGGCCAGTTGGTCGCGCAGGGTGTCGCGGATACGGCTGAAAAATGCCCGCGTCAGATAAGGCGAACCCCATTTGCGGTCATAGGTGCTTTCGATAAAGGCGTACATCTGGTCAAGATGGGTTTCGGTGATCTCGTCTCCGACATGCCAGCGCAGATCAACCCTTTCCTGCACGTCGCGCCGCTCGCGCCGGATCACCTTGCGGCGATTGGAAGACAGTTGCGCCAGGAAATCATCGAACGACTGATAGCCGGCATTATCCCACCAGAACTGCTGATCCTGGCGTTGCAACATACCCATTTCGCCCATCATCGCCCACTCATCTTCACGCGGGAAGGTGATGTGCAGGGAGGACAATTTATTACTGTCGCAAAGCGATATCGCCGCCCGAGCCAGGGCCTGCCGCACCTCCGGATCGGGCGAGATCAGGCGGCTGCCCGTCACCGGCGTGAAGGGAATTGCGCCCTGTAGCTTGGGATAATAGTCGCCACCGGCCTGTTCATAGGCCCGCGCCCAAGACTGATCGAAGACATATTCGCCCATCGAATGGTATTTGACATAGAGCGGCATGACACCGCGAACGGCACCGTTTTCATCGCTGAGTGACAGGTGCACCGGCTGCCAGCCACTGGCCTGATCAACGCATCCCGTCGCTTCAAGCGCATCCAGATAAGCAAAGGATGTGAAGGGGTTATTGTCGTCTCTTAGCCCATTCCAGGCGCTTTCGCCAATATCGGCTATCCGGTTATGCAGCTTGAGTGTCATAGAAGAAATCATGCGGAGAATATAAGGGCAATCCGGTCAAAACCTACAACTTTCCTGAGCGGGAGCGCCATTTTTCTATGTGGCTAATAACCGTTTTCCGAACAGCCGCCAGCAGATAAACAGGCCCACCGCCGCGCCACCGACAATGGCCGCGTGCAGCAGCCAGAAATTCGTGGCGCCGAGTGGCGCCATATATTGCCCCAGCGCCCCGGAAATCATGTCGGCGCCGAAGAAACTCAGCATATATATGCCGATCAGGGTGCCGTTGACCTGCGGCGGTGCGGCGCGGGCGAACAGGGCCAGGCCCACCGGCACCAGATTGGCGAATCCGACATCGTTGAAAACCTCGAACAGGATCACCCACCACAAGGATGCCTTGTGGCCAGGCGTCACCGTCAGGGCGGCGGCGGCCAGGGCCAGAGGTGCGGCGGCGGCGAAGAAGCCGGCAACGGCGATCTTGGCCATTTCGTCCGGCTCGCGGCGCTTGATGGACCACCATTTCCAGAAGGCGATGGACGCGGTCAGGAAGAAGACTGACATGGTGGCGTCCAGCGATACGAACAGGCTGGAGGGCAGGTCACGGCCCAATAGCCGGAAACTGACATTGTCATTGGCCCAGGTCAGGAAATTGTTGAAAATCTGCTCGTTCATCACCAGAGACGCCGCCATGAAAGGCAGCAGAACCAGCAGCAGGACGATCTTGATCCAGTCGTTCCGAGTCAGGCGCACAGCTTCGGCGCGCGCGGCCTTGCCACGCGGCGCCTCAACCGGCAGCCATTTGCGGCCGCTGAGATAAACGAGCAGGCCCAGCAGCATACTGACCCCGGCGGCGCCAAAGCCCCAGTGCCACGCCACCTCCTGGCCAAGAAAGCCGCAGATGATTGGCCCCAGTATGACGGCGCCGTTGAACACCAGATAGAAGATTTGAAAGGCCGTGCCGCGCCGGGCGTCATTCGGGCCGTAAAGCGCGCCGACCTGGCTGGAAATATTGCCCTTGAAGCAGCCAACGCCGAGCAGAATGCAAATCAGGGCGATCAGGAAAGACTGTTCGAAGGCCATAAGAAAATGGCCGAACGCCATGATGAGAGCGCCGATGGTGATGGTGGTGCGCCGGCCCAGCCAGCGATCGGCGATAAAGCCGCCGGCCAGGGGCGTCAGATAGGTAAAGCCATACAGACCGACAATGACCGAGGTGAGGCCCGTCACCGACAGCGGACCATACAGGTTTTCCAGCCAGGCGCGGAAGGCCGGCATGCCGGCGACCTTTTCGATATGGCCGGGCAGGAGCAATTGCTGCGCCAGATATAGCGTCAGCAAGGCGCGCATGCCGTAATAGGAAAAGCGCTCGAAGGCCTCGGCGAAGACGAGATAGATCAGGCCGAAGGGATGACCGAGAAAGGATTTTTCGCCCTTCGGCGGATGGGCGTCGTCTATAACCATTTGGCCGTCTCCCGTACAGTTGGTTGAAACTGCAACCGGATCAGCCACTTGTCAATGCAAAGCCGGATATGACTATCGACGGTCCATGACCTCGATAAAGGCGTCGATCTCGACGGCGAAGCCCAAGGGGATCTTGTACATGCCGACGGCCGAGCGGGCGTGCTTGCCGGCATCGCCGAGCGCCGCCACCATCAGATCGGAGCAGCCGTTGATGACCTGCGGGATATTATAGAACTCCGGTCCGGCCTGGACGAAGGCATTGAGCTTGATCACCCGCACGACATTATCGAGATCATTGCCGGCGGCGGCCTTCATCTGCGCCAGCAGGTTGATGGCGCACAGACGGGCGGCCTCGACACCCTGTTCAAGCGTCACATCGACGCCGACCGTGCCCTTGATTCCGCCGCTGGCGTCATTGGACAACTGCCCGGAAATATGGACGTGATTCCCGGTGCGGACGAACGGCACATAGTTGGCGACGGGTGCGGTCGGGACGGGCAGGGTGATGCCAAGGGCGCGCAGACGGTCTTCACATTTCGACATG
>CAMLIY010000172.1 GCA_946480125.1 uncultured Asticcacaulis sp. | reverse complement strand
TGAGCACCTTGCGATACCAGCCGATGCTGGTTTCGGGATATTTGCGCCCCACCGGCTTATAGCCATGCGCTGCGGCCTCGTCTTCTTCGTATTCACGGCGTTTGCCGGGTTCGGGCAGGCTGTAGGTGTCGTTATTGACGAAAGGCAGTTCCACTGCCCAGTCATGCGGCAGGCTGACTTGACGCCAGGTGCTGTCGTCATAGTCGGGCTCGGCGGCGGTCACGCCGGACAGGCCTTGTTTGGCATGGGTATATTGGTAGGCGCCGAAACCGAAATCACGGGTGACATCAGACGCATGACCAAAGGCGAAGCGCCAGTCATTGTCAAAGCGCAGGCGCTGGCGGGGTGTCAGGTCGGCGGGAGCGGGGAGAACGCCGGCCAGGCTGGGTTGGGCGGCTAATCCGACACCCAAAACAGCCGCGCCTTGCAGCAGATGACGACGATGCACTTCGACCATGACACTAGCCCTTCATAAACCGCCGCCATTTAAGACGGCTTTCGCTACGAGACACAAGCAAATTGTATACGATTTTTGTAACGAGGCCATTCACGCCGGGTTCAGGGGCTGGCTGTTAAGGTCGTAAATCTGCCGCCTTGAGGTGTTTCTTGAAGGCATTGGATTTTTACGAATTTTGACTTTATGGGTAAGCCATGACCGATTTTACCAAACGTACCCTGCTTCTGGGCCTTGCCGCCACGCTCGTCACGACCTCAGCTATTGGGCCCGCATTCGCCCAGAGCGGCAAGAATGAATTCAGCGGGCTGATTTCGCCGCCCAGTTTCAACGCCGCTGACAAGGCGCGCATCGCCAGGGCGACCGCCTATCTGCAAGCGCTGGGCACGGCGCATGGCCGCTTCGAGCAGACCGATTACAAAGGACGTAAAAGCACCGGTAACTGGTATCTGGCGCGCCCCGGTAAGATGCGCTTTGAATATGATGCCCCGACCTCGCTGTTGATCGTTTCCAATGGCAAGACGGTGAGCATGTGGGATCCGCGCCTGCAATCCTTTGACCAGTACCCGCTGTCGGAAACGCCGCTGTCGCTGTTCCTGGCGCGCCAGATCCGCTTTGACCAAGGGGTGATTGTCACCGCCGTCAGTTCCAACGCCCAGGGCTTTACCCTGAAAGCACGCGATCGCCGCAAATCGGCCGAAGGCTCGGTGGTACTGGGCTTTGATCAGGCGCCAAACGGCACGCTGGGCTTGCGCGAATGGACAATTACCGACGCCCAGGGCCGGGCAACCAACCTGAAACTGACCAGTTTTGCGCGTGATTCGGCGCAAAAGGCTGATTTATTTGTGTTAAATAAGCCGCAGAAGAAAAAATAACGAAGCTGAAACTTTTTTCTTGCAGTTTTTTATAGAGAGTGTTATTTTAAACACATGGAGATTAACGGCGGATTGTCTCCCCGACCTGGACTTCCAGGTGTGCGTTTTCCCTTTTTTCTCTTCGTGTTATGTGCCAAAATCTTTAAACCGATCCGTCAGCGCGGATCGGTTTTTTTTGTATTTTTTTAGCTCAAGTGCCGCATGGCTCCTCGCATCAGCTCGGACGGCCGCTTGGCCTTGCCAATGTCTTTGACATTGGAAACATAGAGAGTTTGCCCGTTCATGCGCCTTAGTCTTGTCTCGTGGAACGTCAATTCTGTTCGCCTGCGCCTGCCCCAGATCGAACAGTTCCTGAAAGACACCGATGTCGATATCCTGTGTATGCAGGAAATCAAATGCCAGGAACATGAGTTCCCTCGCGAGGCCTTTGAGGCGCTGGGCTACACACATATCCACATCGCCGGACAAAAGGGCTGGCATGGCGTAGCGCTGGTGTCGAAAATCCCGTTCGAGGCCCTGCCGGCACCGGCCTTCTGCCGCCGTGGCGAGGCCCGCGCTCAGGGTATTCGGATCGACGGCACCGAAATCTGGAATTTTTATATCCCGGCCGGCGGTGATTTTCCCGATCGCGAAGGCAATGACAAGTTCGATCACAAGCTGACCTTCTATGAGCGTTTGATCGACGATCTGGAACGGCGCGGGCCGGACAAGCCGCTGCTGATCTGCGGCGATCTCAATATCGCGCCAGGCGAATTTGATGTCTGGAGCCACCGCCAGATGCTGCGCGTCGTCAGCCATACGCCGGTTGAGATCGAAACCTTCGGCAAGCTGATGCAGGCCGGAGACTTTCACGATCCTTTCCGCATCACCTATCCCGATCCGGAGAAGATTTTCACCTGGTGGAGCTATCGCGCGGCGGATTTCCGCAAAAGCAATCGCGGCCTCCGCCTCGATCACATCCTGCTCAATCCCGGTTTGATGGCCAAGGTGAAGGGTGATATTACGGCGAAAATCCACGATACGGTGCGCGAATGGGAACGTCCCTCCGATCACGTACCGATCCAGACGGTATTCGAGTTTTAAATGTCAGATTTAATTGAGAGCCGCCTGCCGGCGGATATCCTTGCCAAGGCCGATCTGCGCCATGATGAATATGCCTGGCGCGTCGCCGACCTGCCGGAAGTGATCGAAGCGGCGCGCGGTATGGGCTTGCGAAATATTGGCGGTCAGCTGCAAATCCGCACGCCGGACGCCATCGGTGAATGTGACTGGGTGCAGATCGACGCCTGCCAGTTGATACCGCCGGTGCTGCCATGGGAGGCGCAGGTCGAAATGGCGGCCAATGTGGCCATGCAGGATCTGCAACTGCTCAAGGCGGAATTCAATTTCGCCAAAGAAATCAGGGAAGCCTTCCCGGAGCCGGTGGCGCGCTTTATCGAAGCCGGCGGTCAGCTTGAGGATGCCATCTGGTTCGTCTGGTATGTTGATGCAGAAGAGGTTTAGCGCCGCTTGTCTTTACGGCTGAACACCACCAGGGCAATCACCCGGACCAGAACCGTAACCGCGATGATCGTAACGACACCATATTCAATAATCGCCTGCATCAGACGCGCCTAAAAGGCCGGAAATTCCAGCTGGCCGACATCATAACCCAGCGCCTTGGCCTTGGCGACCATGACGGCGCGCGCGTCAAGAGATGGCACTTTCCGACTATAAATCCACAGGTTTTTCATCTTCGGATCAGCGCTGATGAACCAGTCATGGTCGGGGGATTCATAAAGCACCCAGTACTTCCAGGTGATGAAAAGGGGATAATGGGCGTCCAGCCTGGCGTTGTCGCCGCCGGCGTCTGTCAGCACGCCGCGCGCCTTGATTGTCTTGAGCTTGCCGGTCGGCGTGTCCTTGTGACAGCCGTCTTCTATCGCGATTTCATTCGGTTTGGCGCCGGGGCTATAGATGGTGTAGCCCGCTACGCAGCCATTGGTGAGCCACATCGGGCGACGGGCGATTTCCAGCCAGGTGCCGCTGTAATGGCTCATGGGGACAGCCACCGTCTGGGGCGGATTGGCCGCTGACGGCATGGAGGCGCAGGCGGATAACAACAGAGCGCTGGCGGCGCTGGCAATGGCGATTTTGAGAAACATGCGAAATCCTTTGGTTGCCGCCCTTAAAAAGATACGCTGGCGAACCGGATTGGATCACACACGTAAAAAGCCGGCGTTTCGCAACGCCGGCTTAGACTTATGGGTCAAGGATTCGCGACCTTGCTAAAACTGTAACCGATACCCACCGGCATCCGTCATCAGCAGGCGGGCATTGGCCGGATCGGGCTCGATCTTCTGGCGCAGCCGATAGACGTGGGTTTCCAGGGTGTGGGTGGTGACGCCGGCATTATAGCCCCAGACCTCGGTCAATAATTCTTCGCGGGTGATCGGCTTGCCGCCGGCACGATAGAGGTATTTGAGAATATTGGTCTCTTTTTCGGTCAGACGCGTCTTCTTCTGCGTCTGGTCAACCAGCACTTTCAGCGCCGGCTTGAACTCATAGGGCCCGATGCGGAAGGTGGCGTCCTCGCTGGTCTCGTGCGAGCGCACCTGAGCGCGGATACGCGCCAGCAGCACGGCGAAGCGGAACGGCTTGGTGACGTAATCGTTGGCGCCGGCATCAAGCCCCAGGATGGTATCGGAATCCGAGGTCTGGCCGGTGAGCATGATCACCGGGGTGGTCAGGCCGCCCTTGCGCAGCAGACGGCAGGCTTCGCGGCCATCCATATCCGGCAGGTCGACATCGAGCAGGATCAGGTCGGCATTGACGCTCTTGCCCAGCTTGAGGCCCTCGGTGCCGTTTGACGCCTGGATAACCTTGAATTCTTCATGAAGTTCGAGCTGTTCCGCCAGGGCTTCGCGCAGTTCATCATCATCATCGACGATCAGCAGGGTTTTTTGTTGCACCATGATCCTGTATCTTTAAATCTTGTCGTTATGAGATTAAGCCGCGATGACAAATAAATGATCAATAAGTTTAGTGCCACCGCCGTTGGCCAATTTTACTCTAATGAACATAGTGTGCGTTGCGCTATTGGGAAAGGGGGCGTTCGGCCCGCAGGTGATAAAAGAGAGGGAGACGGCGCGTCTCCCATGGGAATTTGGCCCGTTCGCTATGTTTATTACCGTCCTGACCGCCTGCCGCCCCCCGAAACCGCACTCAAACTTGTCCCCTTGTCGCCGGATGATGGCTGGTGCGACGATCCGTCGTCGCCATTTTATAACCAGCATGTGAAGCTGCCTTTTGAAGCGAGCCACGAAAAACTTTGGCGTGATGATCATGTCTATGATGTGATTGTGGTGCTGGGGCACAATGATGACCCGCCGGTGCCGGGCATGGGATCAGCTATTTTCATGCACCTGGCGCGCGCCGATTACAGCGGCACCGAGGGCTGCGTGGCGGTAGCATTGCCGGATATGCTGGATTTTCTCGCCGTGGCCGTGCCGGGTGATGGGATCGAGATTCGGGCTTGAATTATACGGGTTTCGGGGCCACAGGCCCCGCGCCCCGTATGATCAGTGCGCGAAGCCGAACCACCACACCAGTCCGCCGACGCCGACCAGTATCCGCCATACCGCGAAGAAGCCATAGCCGCGCTTCTGCACAAAGCTGATAAACGGCTTGATCACCAGCAATGCCGCTATAAAAGCGACCACAAAACCAATGGCGATGGTGCTGTACTGGTCTGACGTCAGAACCTTGTGACTGTCGGCGAACTCGACCACGAACGCCCCCAGCATGGTCGGGATGGCGAGAAAGAAGGAAAATTCGGCGCCGGCGGTCTTGTCCACCTTCGCAATCATGGCGCCGATCAGGGTCGATCCGGAACGTGACATGCCAGGGATGATGGCCAGGCATTGGAACAGGCCGATCAGCAGCGAGGTCTTGATATCCAGCTTGGAAGACTCGTGATGCACCGGCTGAGGCGCATATTTATCGACCGCCCACAGCGCAATGCCGCCGACGATCAAGGCGCCGCAAATCAGCGGGATATTGTCGAACAGGGCGCCTAAGATGCCGGATTTCTTGACGATGACGCCGATAACCACCGCCGGAAAAAAGGCCACCAGTACGCTGATGGCAAATCGGCGCGACTCCGCCGAGGTCGGCAGGGTGATCACGGCTTTCCATAGCCGGGCGAAATAAAGTACGACCACGGCCAGAATGGCGCCCAGCTGGATCATGATGGTGAAATTTCCGCCCGGATCACTGAATGACATCAGCTTTTCGGAAATTAACAGATGGGCGGTCGAAGAAACCGGCAGGAACTCGGTCAGGCCTTCGATCAGACCCAGCAGCGCCGCAAGTAAATAGTGCATGGAAATCCCTTTATGTCAGGAGATTTCCTTAGATCAGATTACGTCTCAAGTGAATCGAAATCACACGCTCGCATCTTGCGGATGATTGCCGATATAGCGCAAACGCGCCTTGGGTGAGGCGCCGGTCTGCATCTGTTCAATGGCGTGGGCCAGCCAGCCGGCGCTGCGGCCAAGGCCGTACAGCGTCATCGGTGCTTCGCGGGGCAGATCGAGGTGGCGGCCAATCAGGGCAAGCGCCACAGACATGCCGGGGCTCTGACCCGTCAAATCCTCGCCAACGCGCAGCAGGGTTTTCAAATCCTCGCCCATATGCGGTGCGGCTTCAATCAGGTCGCGGGCACGCAAGGTTTCCGAAGACGACCGTTCGTGTTCAAAACCCGGCAGTTCCTGACCTTTTTCGAGCAGGGCCTTGGCCAGGGCCAGCGGATTGCCGTGGCGTCGTACCTGGGTGACGTAGGATTCCGCCCGTGAGATACGGCCGCCCAGCCTGGGGCTGGTCAGGGTAGCGAAACCGGCCATCAGCGGAATGGCCAGGGGGCCCATGGTGGCGGCAGCGACGCGCACGGCCAATGTCGCTTCATCCAGGCTGGTGTCGGCCGAAAGGACGAGCGCCCGGCGCAGCAGATCGACATCTTTCTGGTCATAAACTTTCCAGGCGCGGGCCAGGCGTTGGTGGAAAAACAGGCGCGGGCCGCCATTGGTAACGGCATCGAACATTTCATTGAGCAGGCTGGCGGCTTCGCCGAACAGATCGCGCCCGGCACCGATCTCCGATACCGCATCCTCTTCCAGGCGCCGGCTAAGCATGGAAAGCACACGGGTGCGCGGGCCGCCGGGAAAGTTGACATCCGGGCGTGGCTTTAGCGGACCAAAGGGGTTAGGGCTTCCGCTGCGCCAGAGCAACGCTGCCACACTTTCAAAATTTTCCGTTTGGGCAAGGGTCACC
>CAMLIY010000171.1 GCA_946480125.1 uncultured Asticcacaulis sp. | reverse complement strand
GTTTCATTGGCCGCTTCGTCTTCGGCCAGGTCTTCAAGACCGGCGTCTTCGTAAGCCTCTTCCTCGACCTCTTCAACCACCGGGGCTTCGATCCAGCCGGCGGCGACGCGGGCATTGAGGATCAGAGCCTCGGCATCAGGCACCGACAGGTTGAACGATTCCAGCGCGCCGGGGACGCGAACGCGTTCGCCGCCCTTTTGCTCGAAGCCGCCACGAATTTCATCGGTGGCCAGATCGGCGAGGTCTTCCACCGTCTTGACGCCGGCGGTGCCGAGGGCAACCGCCATGGCCAAGGTGATGCCCTGGATATCGAGCACACCGTCCTCGACGCCCAGTTCCTTACGCTTGTTATCTTGCTCAGTGGCTTCACGTTCCAGGAAGTCACGGGCGCGAGCCTGCAATTCGGAAGCCGTGTCTTCGTCAAAGCCCTCAATGACGGCAATTTCGTTTTCATCAACGAAGGCCAGATCTTCGATCGAGGTAAAACCTTCGGTGACCAACAGTTGCGCGATGACTTCATCGACATCGAGCGCTTCCTGGAACAGGGCGGTGCGTTCGGCGAATTCCTTCTGACGGCGCTCCGAATCCTGCGATTCCGTGATGATATCGACCTGCCAGCCCGTCAGTTGTGAGGCGAGGCGAACGTTCTGGCCGCGACGGCCAATGGCCAGCGACAGTTGTTCGTCGGGCACCACCACTTCGACGCGGTCCTCTTCTTCATCGAGCACGACCTTGGAGACTTCGGCCGGTGCCAGGGCATTGACGATAAAGGTGGCTTCATCGGGCGACCACTGGATGATGTCGATCTTTTCGTTTTGCAGCTCGGCGACAACGGCCTGAACGCGCGAACCACGCATACCGACGCAGGCGCCGACCGGATCGATCGAGTTGTCGTTCGACAACACGGCCATCTTGGCGCGCGAGCCCGGATCACGGGAGACCGACTTGATCTCGATCACGCCGTCATAGATTTCCGGTACTTCCTGCGCGAACAGCTTGGCCATGAAGCCGCCGTGGGCGCGCGACAGCATGATCTGCGGGCCCTTGGTTTCGCGGCGGACGTCATAGATATAGGCCCGAATCCGGTCATTGACCTGGAAGGCTTCACGCGGGATCGACTGATCGCGGCGCATGATGCCTTCACCCTTGCCGAGATCGACGATGACATTGCCGTATTCGACGCGGCGAACGGTGCCGTTGACGATTTCGCCGACGCGGTCCTTGTACTCGTCGAACTGCTTTTCACGTTCGGCTTCACGCACCTTATGCGTCACCACCTGGCGGGCCATCTGGGTCTGGACGCGCCCCAGCTCGAAGGGCGGCAGGGTTTCAGAATATTCCTTGCCGGCGAAGGCTTCCTTGTCGTCTTTTAATGCTTCGGACAAGGTCTTCTGGGCGTACTCATTTTCCAGTTCCTCGTCCGGCACGACGGTGACGTGACGCGTAATCGTCATTTCGCCTGAGCGCGGATCGATATAGACGCGAATGTCGTGCTCGGCGCCGTAACGCGAGCGGGCGGCTTTCTGGATCGCCTCCTCGATGGAGGCGATGACCACGGACTTGTCAATCGACTTTTCGCGCGCCACGGCCTCTGCGATCTGCAACAGTTCCTGGCGGTTGGCGCTGATTCCGGTGAAGCTCATTTGTGAGTCCTTCTGTTTATCTATTTATTTTCATTGGCGGCATCGTCGTCGTCGAGGCTGTCTTCATCCTCGAAATCGGCGTCGTCAAAATCTTCGTCTTCTTCATCGTCTTCTTCACCTCGTGCGGCCTTGGCCTCGGCGCCACGTTTGAGAAGCTCATCATTGAGGATCAGCTTGGCGTCGACGATCCAGTCGAACGGCATAAGGGCGGTTTCGGCCTCGCCTTCGAGATCGATGGCGATATGATCATCTTCGATGCCGGCCAGGATGCCGCGGAAGCGCTTACGACCCTCGGCCAGGCGGTCCAGTTCGATGCGGGCCTCCAGACCTTCATAGGTCTCGAAATCCGACAGGCGGGTCAGGGGGCGATCGATGCCGGGCGACGACACTTCGAGCGTGAACTCACCGGGGATCGGATCTACCTCATCGATATAGGCCGAAATGGCGCGCGACAGGCGCGCGCACTGGGTGACATTGATCTCACCGTCCGTCTTGCGCTCGGCCATGATCTGCAAAAAGCGCGAACCACCAGGCTCGCGAGACCCCTGCAGGCGCACGCGCACGATATTGAGCGCCAGTTCTTCGGCGATCGGATCGAAAATTTCGAGCAGCTTACGTTCTTCAGTGGTTTTGGCGCGCAATTTGGTTTTTCTTTAAGCAATAAAAAAGGCGGCAGGCTCTGTGGCCGCCGCCGTCGCCTTTCGGCAATCGGTCATGTTGGCCCGTTATATAGGCCGGCTTTTTCGATTTGCCAAGGATAAATTCGAATCGGGATCAAGAGCCAGACCTATAGTCCCTTTATCTCAGCTATATATTCACATGGCGCGCCTTTATGACCTGCCGTCGTAATATGTTCTTCGACAGTCAAACAGGAGATCGACATGCCAGCCGAGGATGCAAAAATCGATGCCGCCCAGCGCGCGCGGAACACTGAGTTTCCTATTCGTCCGGAACCAAATGATGACGGCATTCCGGCCGGACAAAGCGGGGAGGTGGAACATAGTCCCGAACGCATAGCCAGCGAAGATCTGGCGGGTTCAAATACCGAAACCGTGCGCAACGCGGTCAGCGATCTCGACGGCGAGGATGCTGATCAACCGGACAGTGACAATCCGAACGACTACGGCCAGGATTAACCCTTGCGCACGAAATCGAAGAATACCGGTTGGCAATCGCCCAGGCCTTTGGTTTCGTAACGCGTGGTGATGTGGTCGACAGGCGGCATATTCCAGTCGGACTGTGTTTGCGCTGGCCAGTCAAAATCCGCACTGGCGAGAAAACGCTCCAGGGCCCAGTCAGCATAGTCCGCCCAGTCGGTGGCGAAACGCGCTATGCCCCCAGGTTTTAACACCCGGGCAAAGGAAGAGACCGTCTCAGGCTGGATAAAGCGACGCTTGTTATGCCGCGCCTTGGGCCACGGATCAGCGAACAGGATGAAAATCCGGCTCACGGATGCTTCGGGCAATTTGTCGAGCAAGGGCCGCGCATCGCCAGGCAGGATCAGCACATTTTCCAGGCCACCGTCTTCAATGTGGCGCAAGGCAGAACCGACGCCATTGAGGAAGGGTTCGCAGCCTATGCAGGTGACCTCGGGATTTTTCCCTGCTTGAGCGGCCAGATGCTCACCCCCGCCAAAGCCGATTTCCAACCACAGATCCCGCCCAGAGGCCAGCGCGATATCGACACGCGCATCCGTCGCTTCGATCTGCGGCAGCAGAGTATCGAACAGGGTCGCCTGCTGTGGTTTCAGCTTGCGCGACTTGATCCGCCCGAAAGAGCGCACGGGCCCCCATTCGGCGGGTGGTGTATTTTCTTCAGGCATTGCGTCTCGGAAATGAGAGGGGGTTATACGGCGCCGTATAACCCCCTCTGTTCCTTTTGCCAAAACGAATTGGCGCCGTGGTCTAAAATTCGCGTTTTAACGCTTCCACAAGATCAGTATTTTCCCAGGAAAAGCCACCTTCTGCATCGGGCTTCTGGCCAAAATGACCATAGGCTGTGGTGCGCTCATAGATCGGCTTATTGAGACCCAGATGCGTCCGGATCGAGCGCGGCGTCAGGCCGCCGATCAGTTGCGGCAAAATCTCTTCCAGTCTTTCTTCGTCTACCTGACCTGTGCCGTGGGTATCAACATAGAAGCTGAGGGGGCTCGACACACCAATGGCATACGAAACCTGGAGCGTACACTTTTTGGCAAGGCCAGCCGCCACGACGTTCTTGGCCAAGTAGCGCAGCGCATAAGCCGCCGAGCGGTCAACCTTGGTTGGGTCCTTGCCGGAGAAGGCGCCCCCGCCATGGGGCGCCGCACCACCGTAGGTATCGACAATGATCTTGCGACCGGTCAGGCCCGCGTCACCATCCGGGCCGCCGATGACGAAATTGCCGGTCGGATTGACCAGCCATTCGGTATCGGCGGTCACCATGCCGGCCGGCAAAACTTCGAGCGCGTAGGGCTTGATGATGGCTTCAACATCTGACGGCGTCAGGCCGTCCTGATGCTGGTGAGACACAAGGATTTTCAGGATGCGCGACGGCACGCCATTTTCATACTGGACCGTCACCTGCGACTTGGCGTCCGGTTCCAGGCGATGTTCACCGGCATGGCGCGCCTCGGCCAAACGGTGCAGGATGTTGTGCGACCATTGCAGCGGCGCGGGGGTCAGTTCTTCGGTTTCATCCGTCGCATAGCCAAACATGATGCCCTGATCGCCGGCGCCTTCATCCTTGTTGTCACCGGAATCGACGCCTTGGGCGATATCGGCCGACTGAGCATGCAGGTGGCAGGCATAATCCGCCATGGCCCAATGGAAGCCTTTTTGCGCATAGCCGATATCCTTGACGGCATGACGGACCTTCTCTTCCAGGCCGCTGATGATGCCCTCGATCTGGTCATCGCTGGCCCGCACTTCCCCGGCCAGAACGATGCGATTGGTCGTTACCAGGGTTTCACAAGCCACACGCGCTTCAGGGTCACGCGCCAGGAAAGCATCGACGACAACATCTGAAATGCGATCCGCCACCTTGTCGGGATGACCTTCGGAGACGCTTTCGCTGGTGAAGATATAGTTGGAGCGCATGGTTCGAAACTTTCGCAGGCTTAATTCGGCTTCCTCATAAGCATATAAAGATATGTTTATATGATCAAGCGACTTTTTCCTTATTCTATCAGCAGGGCCCGTGTTTTGAAGAATAACGTGCGCTTAATTCGCCAAAATGGGGAATTAATAGCAGCAAAAAGCCCTGCCTTCTGAAAAGCAGGGCTTTTGGCCACTAAATCAATATAATTCAGTAATTATGCGTCGTCGTCTTCGGCGAGACTGCGCACCAGTTCCAGAATGCGGCGACGGTGCTTGGCGTTTTTGATGCGCGGAAAAGCTTCTGCGAGTTCAATGCCTTCGGTCGTCATCAGGAAGCCATGAACAAACTGCTCGGATTCCGATTCCGAAAAGCCTTCAACCATTTCATTCTCGCCATAGCCTTCAAAGAAATAGGCGACTGGAGCCTTGAGGGCCCTGCCAATTTCCCATAACTTTGAAGCACTGATACGGTTGGAACCGCGTTCATATTTTTGCACCTGCTGAAAGGTCAGCGCGATGGTTTCCGCAAGGCCTTCCTGACTCATGCCCAGGAACTTGCGGCGCATTCTGACGCGGGCGCCAACGTGTAGATCGACGGGGTTGGGGCCGCGTTCAGCCTTCAAATTATCGTCCAACTTATGCCTCTTACTTTTTACACGGCCGATGGGGGGAAATCGACCAAACTGTATATTATACGTTCCCGCATAGCGAAACTGTTCACATTGGGCTACATTTTTTTAGCGAACAGGCTGGTTTTTTCTCAGAAAAGGCCAGGTTCTGACAGAATAGGCCTGGTTGAAAACAATTATTCCCAAGCAAAGCAGACATACAAAAACAAGATAGGCATATCTTTGTTGCGCAAAAGCGGTAACATTTGCCTCAGAAGGCAAGGTTACGTCCATGTATCCAGCCACGCCTAAACCTATTGAGGTGCCCGAAACAACACGTCCCAGGGGATCGATGACGGCGGATATTCCCGTAGGAGTTGACCTGACCATGGGCAAACCTTCCTCTATTGCCCGAAAGCTGGCGAGGTTGAGGTGTTGCACAGGGCCTGTTGTCGGGCCAAACCAAGCGTCGTTGGAGATATTAATAATCCATTTGGGCCGCAATATGTCGTGTGGTCTATAACTGGTCATATCCAGTGCAGGGAAGATTCCTTCGTAACAGATCAGCGGCAAAACCCTTGGAATACCGGAAAAACTATGAGGTCGTGTCCGCTCACCCGGCGTAAAGCTGTCGTCGAAATGCGTCAGGGCCGACATACCCAGCGGGTTGAGGATATCCTGATAAGGCGTGAATTCACCGAACGGCACCAGCTTGAACTTGTTATAGGCGCCAATCACCCGTGTCTGGCCATTGTGACGCTGAAGCGCCAGCATCGAATTACGAAAGACCGGGCGGCCTGCCGGCGTCACGCCTTCCTGCCGGGAGGTGCCCATCAGCAGGGACTGATTATCCGTCAGCAGATCCGCCATATCCTCGACCGTGCCGGTTTTGGGGTCCATCAACTGCTCCCACATCAATGGCAGGGCGCCTTCCGGCCAGATAATCAGATCGGGCACACGATGACCCGGCTTGGGCGGCGCCTTACTCAGACCGATATAGGAGAAGAACAAATGGCTGAAATTATTGCTGTCCCATTTGGCTTCCTGACCGATCGCCGGTTGCACATAACGAATGGCGTAGCCGGTATCGCTAATGTGCGTCGTCATCAATCGCGTTTCACCGACGATGAAGCAACCGAGAAGCGTCAGTGCCCCGAAAAGGACCGGCGCATAGCCTGATACGCCTTTTCCCCGCCGGATAATGCCGACGCTTGAAAACGCCAGCACCGTGACGAAGCCGAGGCCATAGACGCCGACATAGGCCGCCATCTGCGACAGGGCGCTGCCGGCTTTCCAGGTCGAGCCGGCCGGATTCCACGGAAAGCCGGACAGCACCATGCCGCGCGTCATTTCAAACA
>CAMLIY010000170.1 GCA_946480125.1 uncultured Asticcacaulis sp. | reverse complement strand
CTCAGGCTGGCCGCTTAAACCAAAGATCGCTCTCCACTTTTTCAGGGCAAGTCCATTGAGCGCATCATCGGTCTGATGCCGACCTTGATCCTGCGATCTGTCTTCGAACGAAACGGCATCGAATTGCGCCGCCTCGGCCCATCCTACGCAATCGGCGACCATTCAAAAATTCAGGCCGCCTGCATAGACGTCTCCTTCGAGCAGTATATACGAGCGAGCGAGCGGACCAGCGTTTATAGCCCGCTAGGCAGAGTGTGGCCGCTTTTGGTTGAACGAGATGTCGCCTGAAAAAAATGGAAGTCCAGCCAACTTGTCGGACGCCGAGCGGGTCATCAGGGCTCTGGAGGCCCTGGTGGCCGAATGCGAAGCCCGCCAACTGAAAGGATTAGCGAAGCGCATCCGCCTGTGCACGACCATGTGTCAGGCAGATTATGTCAGCCTTCAGCGGCGGGAATTTGCGTCACGAAACAAGAAGGGTCGCAAACCGCCGCCAACCACACACTAAGTGTCGGACGATGAGCTGTTTTTCAGCGGCCTGATTAAATCAAAGCGATACAATGTTTTCGCCTCGAACGTGAACTTTACTCCGAAATAGGGTACTGTGCCGAGGCGCTGAGATTGGCACAGGTCGCCTCGGCGTCCAAAGGCGATATAGGTCCAGCTTGTCTGTTAAGTCCAATACTGGACATTGCGAACTTTGAACGCCAAACTCCACAAATCGCCTGCTGTGGTGCATCCGCTCGTGTTTCGTTGTGCTTGGCAGTCTAAGCACAACGGCCACTTGTGGTGCCAGCCAGATGTCTATGATGTCTCTTAGTTGAATGTGCATGTGATCTCCTTCCAACCCTCATTGGGGACACAAGAAGTCTCTCATCTGCCGAGACCGCGGGGATTATTTGCAACTAAAACCGCAATTGCGTAGAGCGGACGTGCAGGCTGCGCGATCGTCGCAAGCCTCTTTCTCAAATGTTTGTTATGAGGGTCAAAAAATGCCGCCGCTGAACATAATGCCTTTGGGCACGCTTTAATGATTAGGACCCGGTTCGCGAATTCCCAAACGGGCCCCAGGCGTCTGAAAGACGCTAGAGGCAATGCCGCGAAATCTAACGAATTAGAGCCGATCTAGTCTCAAAACGACGGGACCGATCAGACCAGCCGGTCTCTGTGTCAATTCCTTCATTCCAGCAAGCTTTGGGTCCATCATGGCGTTATTTGCGCTGTTGATCGCCTCGATTTCGATGGTGTTCTTCCCAGCAAGTAGGAGCGGCGTCACCTGAACCCTGAATGGCGACACAAGGACCATGCCCGCATCCCTACCGTTGATACGTATCTTGGCCATGTCGTGAACGACGCCAAGGTCAAGCGAAATGACCTGGCGGCGTCTTAGCCAGTCGGCTGGAATTTCGACCTGGGTCTTGTACGTCGCCTGCCCGCTGAAGTCCCTCAGTTCCTCGACATCTACAAAGTCACGCAGTTCAAAGCCAGGCCGCGTGTATGAGATACTTCTGCCTTTATTGCCATGTCCTTCAGCACTCATGTCCCAACGCTCGCCGAGTGGCAGGTGTTTTATAGGCGTGCCGTGCGGCTGTCGTTTGCCACGCGATGCCTGGAAAACAATGAAAGCGGCGCCGCCGGGCTGAATTTCGATCGAGAATTCCATAAGTTGACCGACGCGCGTTGACGAAACGGCGATGCTTTGGCCGGTGAACAGGTCCAACCTGACTGGATATTCACGAGCCTTTACCGCGGCCGTAATCGTTTCGACAGTCTCTTTTCGATTGTGCAGGACGAGTAGTCGCTGGTCACCGTCTCGCTTGTCTATGAACAGGCACGGCGCGCTTTTAAACTGCAGGTTTGGTTCGACCTTCAGGTTGGACAGCGCGTTTATCAATTCAGATGCCGGGACCGGCGACAGGCCGATTGCCGAGACTGCCACGCGCACCCGTTCGTCGTATTCTGACGCATTGGTCAGGCTGTTCGATCGAGATGGAAGCTTATCAACGAAGACGACTTTCAAGCCTGCTTTGCGAAACGCCAATATTTGCAGGATCGCTTTTGGCGAAATACCATTGAGCGCCGGGACGACGAGGACGTCGAATGCTGCGCCGCCATTGGTCACAAGTATACCGTTTGAGACACTACACAAATCCAGCGCCGCATAGGGCACCCGATCGTAATCATAGCCGGCGTCCAACAGACCATCGAGGAAGTGCTCGATTTCCTTGTCGCCTTCGTTATCATCGCCGCCCGGATTGGTCATCAACACGGCCACAGGGACGTGATTTTTGCCACGTTGCAGGACAGCCTGCGCTCGCTGGACGTAACCATTCAAGGTCGGGATAGCTGCCCAGAAGGGGTTCCCCTCATTAATCTGACTGCTGAAACCGCGCAGGAAAGGACTGGGCGCAAACGGGAACCAGCCGGGCCATTTCTCTTTGTGCAGAGCATATGGAAACCCGTGATAGATAAGGGCGTTGACACCACCCGCGAAAAGGAAGTTCATCCGCGCAAGCCAATCGGCCGGTGTAATTTCATAAGGCTTCAGAGGCCAGCACAAGCTTTCGCAACTGACGGTCTTCTTTCCATAGATATCTGCCGCCGCCCGCGCAAGGCGCAGGAAGTGCGGGCTGCCACCGCCGCCCAGATCCTCTGTTTCGGGTATATCGGCAAGGCCGTACGACGCCACCAGATAGCTCGGGCCACCATGGGCCTGAACGCGAGCTTCAAAGCCGTTCGCGTGCGACCAGTCTACAAAGGGTCTCCAGAAATTCTCGTCGATGAGTTCGGACAGCGTCACGCGATAGTCGAAGCGGATGCGGTCGTCGGTATCTTCGCCGCTCTCATAATAAGGTGGCGAGAACCGTTGATCCCACGGCGCTTCCCATCCCGGCTGAAGGATATGGTGAAGGTAAGGCGTAAGATCATAGCCCCGGCGCTCTGAGAATTCATGAAGAAAGGTGTCAGACCAATAAAGGTCTGTCATCAACTCCAGGCTATCGACGAACATGGCCCGTAAGGCCTTCTTGTTCGCGCCGAAACGGGCAAGCGGTGCACCGACGCGCTCAGCGTGCGCGGAAAAAGCGGCTTTGTTGAAGTGGTCGAGCACAAGCTGCGGCCCCTCGCCCACAGCGCCCATTGCCGAGGAGTCGACGGTGAACTGTTTAAAGGCTACGATCTGCCACTTGCCGTCGGAAGGAGGCGTCCAGTCGACAGTGCCATCGGACTGCACCCTGTCCGTGAGGACGATAGCTTTCGTGCCCTCAATTTTGCCGGGCTTTACGACATTGGTCTCCCGGTATCTTACAGCCTTTGCCTGCAACTGAGGCACCTCACCTTTAAACGCCAGAACCGCTATCAGCTTCCAGCGTTTTTCGAGACGCGCTTTCCAGTCACTCACCCGCGGATCGCGATTGCGTTTGTCCAGCGTCCCCATCGCCCCGAACTTCTTGGTTTGGGTCGGCATTTTGATCTCTATGGGACCTGAAATCGGCGCCGTAATCGTGGTGATAGCGGGCGTTAACTCCAGAAGCGCGAGTTCGGGTGTTATCGCCAGGCCACCGCCAGAGGGCCATGCCGAGCCGAATGTATAGTCAATTTCCACGCCATTCTTCAGCGCTGCGTCTGCGACGGTCTCCATTTTGTCAAAGAATGCGGCATTAGCATAATCATTCACATGCAGCCGTTCGTCAGGCGTCATGTCCAATATGCCCGGGTTGAATGCTTGAATCTCCGCGCCGCCAAACCCGGCCTCACTTAGGAGTGCAATTTCCCGCCGAAGCTCGTTACTTTGAACGGCGCCTCCCGGCCACCACCACCTTACCCAGGGTTTGGTCGAAGCCGGTGGAGAGGCATTCGCTGACAGCCAACCCAGGCTGCGCCCCAGCGCCGTGCTTGACAGCGCGGCTGCGCCCGACGCGGCAAATCCCAATTGTAAAGCGGTTCGGCGTGTGAATTGCAAGGCGGTCGCGTCCCTTCAAGGCATAGGCGGGCATGCCCTCCGCGATGAATGCGAAGCGGCTTGCGCCAAAGCGGGCAAAAGAAAGCCGCTATCCCGGAAGATAGCGGCCTTTGTGTCTCAGTTATCTACTTCTTCAGCTTGGCGAAATCGGCGTCGATCGCTGCAAGCTTTTCATCCGTGACATCGTCCGGTGCGTATTGCTGGACTTGCTTCAGAGTCATAGCGCGCGCCATGTCAACCTGATCATTGGTCGTGAAGCCAGTGATGTGCTTCTCGATGATGGCTTTAGCCTCGGGGTCATCAAGCAGGGTTCCGATTTCTGTTTCGGCCGTGGAGTATTTAGCCGCCGATGCCGCGCCTGAAGAGGCTGTCGCGCTCTGTGTTGTCGCAGACGCGGGTGCCGTTGCCTGAGCGCTCGCGAGCGCGGGGATCGCAAATGCGACCGCTGCCGCGATCATCGAGATGGTTATCTTACGCATTCCTGGTTCCTTTCCTTATGGGACTTGATTAATTGCACGATATCGTTCAATTTGCAAGGCAAGTGAGGATTGGGTATGATTTTTTTAGCGTCGCGCCTGTGCGTGGTCCCGTTATTGACACTCGGATATCACGTGTTGGCCAAGCGCAGTGGTCATCGCCAAGGCTATATAATCTCTGCCTTTCCTTGACACGAAGCCGTGACGCCGGACATAACTCGTAACCATACAAGTAGTTTTTGAAACCCGAATTTTTATGACGAAACTAGCAGAAATTAGAACCAATAGACGGGGCCGCCCTTCCGTAGAGCGGGCGACCTCTCTCGATGGGCAGATCATAAAAGCCGCAAGCGATATGTTTTTGCGCGAGGGCTTTGACATCGTGACGATCGAAGCGATCGCCAATGCCGTTCCTTTGTCGAAGACGACCCTCTATTCGAGGTTTGCGTCAAAAGAGATCCTGCTTGAAGCGGTCGTACGTGATCAAATCAGTCAGTGGTCCGATTACTCAACGGCGCTCGAACCTGTGCTCAGCAACGACTTCGCGGTCCGCCTTCGGACACATCTGCGCGGCATGGCCATGTCAATGCGTCTTCGCGAGGTAAAGGGCTTTATGAAACTGTCTTTCCTGTTGGAGGAACGGTTCCCATCCTTGGCTTTGCTGATGCACCAGGAGGGTTACGTCAAACACGTCGCCTTCATTCAGCGCGAAATCGAAGAGGCCGCTGAACGAGACGGCATCCCCGTGCGTGACGCTGCTGCTGCCGCAAAGCACATAATCAACTCGATCGCCGGGTGGAGCATCCAAGAGACCCCACGCCGGCCAAGCGAGGCAGAGGCTTTGAAGGCGGCCGACGAAGTCGCCGCCCTGTTTATGGCGGCACGCCCGGCCTGGTAGATAGTCACAGCCAACCCCATCGCCGACCAAAGCCTTCAGACATCGATAAACACAGGCCCGGGCAAGCCAACGGATTGGCCATTCACGGCCTTAAGGATCAGGCCCACCGAAAGCTCCGCTTTGCCGGCCGGAATAGAAATATCCACCGCCGCCGTGCCGGGGTTGTCCTTATGGGCAACCGTCTGGCCGTCAACGATCAGATCACCTTCACCAGCGATTGCGCTGAATTTGAGAGTGCCGCCACGCTGCTTGATTGCGTCGGTGAGCGTTACGCGGCTAGTCAGGATTACCCAACCGTCGTCGGCGGCCGGCGCCGGCGCATCACCGGCGACAAGGATGGCCCAGCTATTCATGTCGTTATCTGCCAGGACAGGCAAAGTGACTGGTCGCTCAGCCATGACGGGTGACTGGCGCCAGGATTGCACGGCTTGGCGATACGAAGGCGGCAGGGACTCGCGAATAGCAGCCTGGCGGACGTCAATCTTGACGGTCGCACCCGCCACATCCTGAGCCGATGCTGAAAGAACCATCGGTCCCTGCCAGCCGCGACGCGTTTGCACAATGACCTGCGCCAGGCCATTGAACAAACGAACACGTGTGCCCTTTGACGGGGCCGTGGACGTGGGATCGCCATTTCCGACGCCGATGATCTGTCCACCATCAAGCGTCAGATCGATGTCAAGATTGGCCGTAGGCACCGATCGCCCCTTGGCGTCCAGCGCTTCAATCCGGATCGGTTGGGCGTCGACGCCATCACCAGCAAGCCACTTGCGGTCTGCAGACAGCGCCAGGCGAGACGGAACTCCGGATGTGGTCACAGTTGCTTCCGCCGCGACCTTGCCCGCCTTCCATCCCAGCGCCTCAAGCCGCCCAGGCTGGTACGCAACGTCGAAGGAAATCATCTCGTAGGGATCGGGTACGCCCTCGCCGACAAGCCGGCCATTGAGGCGCAGCTCGACCCGCTCCAGGTTCGTCGCCAACATGACCTTCGTCGCTTCCCCCTCATGCCCTTGCCAGTTCCAATGCGTTAGGATGTCCAGCAAAGGTCGATCCTTAATCCACAAAGCGCGACGGATATAGAAGGCCGATTTCGGAAAGCCGCAAAGATCCATGATCCCGAAATAGCTTGAATTCGCTGGCCATTTAAATGGGGTCGGCTCCCCGTGGTAATCGAAAGCCGTCCAGACGAATCCGCCCGCCATGAAGGGCCGCGTTTCCAGCACCTTCCAGCCGTCCCGATGGGAAAGCCCCCAGCCCGCGTGATAGGTATCGTCGCTCGACGCAATGCGGTTTGGCTTATCTGTCGTCCACGCGCCACGTGTGATGAAGGCGCTTGTGTCCTCGGTACTGATCATCGGCTTGGTCGGGTTTGCCGCATGGAATTTGTCGTATGAGGCGTTCTGATAGTTAAACCCCACCACATCGACGGCCTGGCTGACGTTCACGGGCGTGAACATGCCGTTG
>CAMLIY010000169.1 GCA_946480125.1 uncultured Asticcacaulis sp. | reverse complement strand
CCATGAATAATGGCCAGGGTTTCGGCATCACCGAGTCGCTTGATGTGCTCGGCGTGAATTATTACGTCACCCGCCTGGGTCCGGTGCGGGAGAAATACCCCAACCTGCCGGTGGTCGGCACCGAAACCGCCTCGACCCTGTGTACGCGCGGCGAATATGAGCGTTCGGAAACCAAGCTCTATGTGCCGGCCTATGACGTAACCGCGCCGAAATGGGGGCACACGGCGGAGAACTGGTGGCCTCTATATGACAAAACGCAGAATCTGCTCGGCGGCTTTGTCTGGACCGGCTTTGATTATCGCGGCGAGCCGACACCCTTCAACTGGTGGCCGTCGGTGACCTCGCACTTCGGCATCATGGATTTGTGCGGCTTCCCGAAAGATAATTACTGGTATTATCAGGCGTGGTGGTTGGATAAGCCGGTGCTGCACCTGTTCCCGCACTGGAACTGGCAGCCGGGAAAGGATGTTTCTGTCTGGGTACATTCCAATTGCGAGGCGGTCGAGCTGTTCGTCAATGGCAAGTCGGCCGGTCGCAAGGCTGTGGTGAAGGATTTGCACCTCGAATGGACCGTACCCTTTGCGCCCGGCAAGATCACCGCCTATGGCTATCGGGGTGGCCGTGTCTCGATGAAGGCCGAGCGCGTGACGGCTGGCGCGGCGGCGAAGGTTGGGCTGACCTCTGAGCGCGTGGACGATATCGTCGTGCTTAAGGCCGAGGTATTCGACAAGGCGGGCATATCGGTGCCCAAGGCCGATAACCTGATCTTTTTCGATGTCGAAGGCCCGGCGGAGGTGATCGGCGTGGGCAATGGCAACCCGACCAGCCACGAACCGGACAAGGCGCTTTATCGCAAGGCGTTCAATGGTCTGGCGCAGGCGATTGTAGAGGTCAAAGGCAGCGGGCCAGTGATGATCACGGCGCGGTCTGAGGGGCTGGTTTCGGGACAGGTGGTTTTGAAGACTTAAGATTGCCCCCTCCGTCACGGACTTCGCCGTGACACCTTCCCCGCTTCGCAGGGGAGGAGAAAATGCGGCAACACACGCCATCGCTATTCCGGGTGCAGGGTCCACGACCCTGCCCTAGTGGCCGGGGGGCGGGCCGACCAGGATATCGCGCTTGCCGACATGGTTGGCGGGGCCGACCACGCCTTCCATTTCCATCTTTTCCATCAATGACGCAGCGCGGTTATAGCCGATCTGCAGCTTGCGCTGGATGTAGGAGGTCGAGGCCTTACGATCGAAAGTGACGAAATAGACGGCCTTGTCGTAGAGATCGTCGCCGGAACCACCGCCTTCGCCCGCGCCGCCTTCGGAACCGCCCTCTTCATCGCCGCCATAGGTGACGTCTTCGAGATATTGCGGGCTGCCCTGGTCGCGCAGATATTGCGCCACGGCTTCGACTTCCTCGTCGGAAACGAAAGGACCATGCAGGCGTGTAATGCGGCCACCGCCGGCCATATAGAGCATGTCGCCCTGACCGAGGAGCTGTTCGGCGCCCTGCTCACCGAGGATGGTGCGCGAGTCGATTTTCGAGGTCACCTGAAAGGAAATCCGCGTCGGGAAGTTGGCCTTGATCGTGCCGGTGATGACATCGACCGACGGGCGCTGGGTGGCCATGATCAGGTGGATGCCGGCGGCGCGCGCCATCTGGGCCAGACGCTGCACGGCGCCTTCGATATCCTTGCCGGCCACCATCATCAGGTCGGCCACTTCGTCGATAATGACGACGATATAGGGCATGGGCTCGGGCACCATTTCGTCGAATTCGTAGATCGGCTGGCCGGTTTCATCGAAGCCTGTCTGGACCTTGCGCACGAAATTCTTGCCTTCGGCGGCGGTGGCGCGGGCGCGTTCGTTGAAGTTGCTGATGTTACGTACGCCGACCTTGGACATGCGGCGATAACGGTCTTCCATCTCCTTGACGGTCCATTTCAGCGCCACCACGGCTTTTTTCGGATCGGTGACGACCGGGGCCAGCAAGTGGGGGATACCGTCGTAGACGCTGAGTTCCAGCATCTTCGGGTCGATCATGATGAACTTGCACTGTTCGGGATCGAGGCGATAGAGGATCGACAGGATCATGGCATTGACCCCGACCGACTTACCCGAACCGGTGGTGCCGGCGATCAACAGGTGGGGCATCTTGGCGAGGTCGGTGACGTATGGATCGCCGCCGATATTTTCACCCAGCACCATCGGCAGGTTATGGCCGGCTTTTTCAAATTCGGCCGAGGCCAGCATGTCGCGCAGATAGACGGTTTCACGTACCTGATTGGGCAGTTCGATACCGATGGCGTTACGGCCCTGAACGATGGAGACGCGGCAGGAGCGCGCCGACATATTACGGGCGATATCATCCGCCAGGGCGACGACGCGCGCGCCCTTGACGCCGGCGGCCGGGGCCAGTTCATAGAGGGTGACGACCGGACCGGGGCGGATCTGGTCGATCACGCCGCGCACGCCGAATTCGGCCAGCACGCTTTCCAGCATGCGGGCGTTCTGGCGCAAAGACGCCTCGTCGAAGGTATGGTTACGCGGCTTGGGCTTGGCCAGGATGCTGAGTTCCGGCAGCCGGAAATTGCTCGGGCGCAGGAAGTCAAACACCGGCTGCTTCTCGGCCTCGGCGCGCGGTGACGGCTTGATCGGTTTCACATCACTGACAGGTGTATCCGTCGAATCGAGGAAATCAGGGTCTTCATAGGGCCCCATCTCATCTTCGAGCGGCGGCAAAGCACCGGTCCGGGCGGTATTGGGTGAAATGCGCGGCGCGAAAGCGGGGGCCGCCAAATCTTCCGGCGGCGCGTCAAAGGTCTCTTCATCAACCGAGACCTTTACCTTCGGAGCACGCCTGACCTTTGTGACAACGGCGTCGCTGACGCCACTCGTCACGCGTCCCACACCCACAGCAGCCACGGCCTTGTGAGTCAGGCCACCAAGCAGGCTGGAGAGATGAAGGTAATGCCCCATGTTCAGGCTCAACGCCTTGTTGAAACCTAACAGCGCCAGGGCGGCATAGATCAGGCTGGCTATAAGGTCGGCGGCGGGCAAGTGCATGAAATCGAACAGCGCTGTCAGCAGATTATGGATGCCGGAACCCCAGAAACCGCCCAGGCTCTGTCGGAGAATTGGATCGTCCGAGGTCATTATAGGGGCGATGGCGGCACTCAGGGCGAGTACGAAAAGGGTCGCCCACAGGGCATGGAGCCGCAGTTTCAGGCGCGTCTGGTCGGGATCAGGTTGAAAGGTGCGCAGCAGGCCGAAATAGATCATCAGGGCGGCGGCGGGCCAGGCTGCCAGACCAATCGACTGGCTGCCGATATCGGCGATTATGGCGCCAAAAGAGCCGAGCGCATTATGGATATCGCCATGCCCGGCCGTATTCAGGCTGGCGTCTTCAGCGTGATAGGTGGCGAACGCGATAAAGCTGGCAAATCCCGCCAGAGCCGTGAGCGCGCCGCGCAAACGGGCCATAAGGGGCGATTGCCACACAGCGCGCATGTGGGCCTCTAAGGCGTTCCAAACGGTCAGGGTCAGGCTGGACATGGGTGCTTAGATCAGGTCTCTTAAGATTTCGCGGAGCCCCCTTCAATGCCACGAAAAGGGTTAATAGCGGTTTACGATGTTTTCGCCTGGTATGAAAAAAGCAAGAAACTCCACCACCATTTGCACCGCGAACTTCATTTCGCTACGCTCATGGTCCCCTCCCGGTAAACCGGGGAGGGGGACCGACGCGCGCTGGCGCGTTAGTGGTGGGGTTTCTTACTTTTGCGGGTCCGCGTCACCTGACCACATTGCGCTTTAAGCCAGCACCGCTATGATGAAATTATGAAAACCTATGATGTGATTATCGTTGGCGCCGGCATGGCCGGCATGACCCTGGCCCTGGCCCTGAAATCGGGCGGGCTTGAGGTGGCGCTGGTCGAGCGGCAACCCTTCGGCGACATGCTGGATGTCTCGTTCGATGGCCGTGCCTCGGCGATCGCTTATGCCTGCTTCCGCCAGTGGAAGGCGCTGGGTGTGGGAGATGTGCTGGAGCCGTTGTCGTGCCGCATGGATGAGATTTTCGTTACAGATGGCCATCTGCCGGGGGCTTCGGCGCCGGCGCCCATACCGTTTTTCCTGCATTTCGCGGCCGATGAAATCTCCGATCGCACCGGCGACGAACCGCTGGGCTATATGGTCGAGAACCGTCAGGTGCGTAAGGCGCTGTATGAAGAGATCGTCAATCAAGGCATCCGCCTGATCAGTCCGGCAGCGGTAATCGATAACCGGGAGGACGGCAGCTTCGCCGAGGTCGATCTCGATACGGGCGAAACTTTGCGCGCGCCACTGATCGTCTCTGCCGAAGGCCGCAAGTCCTCTCTGCGTGAAAGGGCCGGGATCAAACACATTAACTGGGCCTATGACCAGAGCGCCGTGGTCTGCACCGTGCAGATGCAACACCCGCATAACCATGTCGCCTATGAGCATTTCCTGCCAACCGGCCCCTTCGCCATTCTGCCCTTGAATGACAATCGTGCCTGCATAGTCTGGTCGGAAACCCATGCCAAGGCGAAGGCCCTGATGCAGGTTGATGACCCGCTATTCCATGATCACCTCATCGGGCGCTTTGGCGAATTTCTCGGAGACCTGACCGTGGTGGGTGAGAAATTCATCTATCCGCTGGGCCTCGGTCTGGCGGAAGAGATGCACAAGGGCCGTCTGGCCCTGCTGGGCGATTCCGCGCATGGCATCCATCCGATCGCCGGCCAGGGGCTAAATCTCGGCCTCAAGGATGTCGCCGCTCTGGCCGAAGTGCTGATCGAAGCGGCGCGTCTGGGCGAAGATATCGGCACTGACCTGGTGTTGGAACGCTACGCCAAATGGCGGCGCTTCGATAATGTCTCGACCTCGGTGATCATGGATGGTTTTGTGCGGCTGTTTTCCAACGGCAATCCATTGCTGCGCGCCGTCCGCGGCGTCGGTATTGGCCTGTTCAACAAGGTGCCGGCCCTGCGCCGGTTCGTCATGGAAGATGCCGGCGCGGCCACGGGTGACCTGCCGAAGTTGCTCAGGGGCGAACTGGTTTAAGGCAAGGGGTCACGGCCCCCTTGACCCCAGAACATGCCCTTCAAGAATAACAAAAAAACCGGGCCTAAGCAGGTCCGGTTTTTTTATTATTTCAATGAATGTGTTTCGGGATCAAAGAGCCTGGGGCCCTTTGTCTTAATCTACCCCTTCGTCGGCTCGAATTTCCGCGCCTGATCGACCAGCATGATCGGCACGCCGGAGCGGATCGGAAAGGCGAGACCAGCCGTCGGGCTGATCAGTTCCTGCGCGGCCTTGTCGTAGGTTAGTGGCCGGCGCGTCACCGGGCAGACTAGGGCTTCCAACAGGCGCGGATCGACTTCTAACTCGTTCTTGGCGTAGGTTTCGATATCGGTCATGGGATTCCTAGCTGAAAAGCAAAGATGACAGGCGGCGGCGACCGGCCTTGGTCAGTTCGGAGGCTGAACCGAGCGCGGTGAAAATCTTGAACAGGTATGTACGGGCCGCTTGTCCGTTCCATTCCGGATCGTATTTGACGATTTCGAGCAGGGACTGGATGGCTTCGGCCATTTCGCCCTGACCGGCCAGGGCGCGGCCGAGATCGTACCAGGCGTCGAAATCGCGGTCATTGGCAGCGATCTTGGCGCGCAAACCGGCGACATCAGTCGGCGCGCCTTCGGCCAGTTCGAGCGCGGCGCGCAAACCCAGAATTTCCGGATCGGTGCTGTCGGCATAGGCTTGATCGAGCACCGCCTTGGCGTGATCGGGCTGCTGGAGCTGGAGATAGATGCGCGCCATGCCGGCGATAGCCTTGGGGTTTTCCGGGTCTTGTTCGAGGATGAAGGCATAGGCTTCCATGGCGCTCGGCATATCGCCATCGGCCACCGATTGCGCCGCGAGAGCCAGGGTTTCCTCGATGGTCGGCCCAGCCTGGCCGACGCCGAGCTTGTCGATAAAGGCGCGCAGTTCGGTTTCCGACTTGGCGCCCATGAAGCCATCAACCGGCTTGCCGCCGAAAAAGGCATAGACAGTGGGGATCGACTGGACGCGCATCTGAGCGGCGATGCCCTGGTTCTGGTCGACATCGATCTTGACCAGCTTCACCTTACCCTTTTGCTCGCCGATGACCTTTTCAAGCGCCGGTGTCAGTTGCCGGCAGGGTCCGCACCACGTCGCCCAGAAATCGACGATGACCGGCTGGGTCATTGAGGCTTCAATGACATCCGCCATGAAGGTGTTTTCGGAACCGTCTATGATATTGGGGTCGTTGCTGGCCATGGGATACCTCTGTCTATTCGCTTAACTCAAGTGGGCGCGCGCTTCAATGGAATCAAGTGAGTATGCTAAAATCCACGATCACCAGTTCACGGCCTAGCGAAGACATAAATATCCGGAAATCCGCCTGACTGAGCGAAGTGGTAGCCGTATTGGTCAAAGGATGAAAGTTGACAATCGCCGCATTGGCCAGGGCCTTGTCGAGGATAAACCGTACCTTGTGTTGCGGATCATTGATCAGGCCGAGCGCCGTTACCGAACCCGGCCGGACGCCCAGCGCATTATAAAGCCGTTCTTCCGAACCAAAGCTCAGGCGCCCGGAACCAATCACCTTCGGCAGGGCTTTCAAATTGATCGCGGTCGATTGCTCGGCCGAGATCAGCCACAGCTGGCCCTTGTCGTCCTTGAGAAACAGGTTCTTGGTGTGCGCACCCGGCAAGGCTGCCTTTATGTCATCGCTTTCGCCGACACGAAACACCGCTTCATGGCGTAGGGTGCTTGTTTTCAGGCCCAAATCATTTAAGGCTTCGAGCAGTTTTTCAGGCG
>CAMLIY010000168.1 GCA_946480125.1 uncultured Asticcacaulis sp. | reverse complement strand
TAAAGCACATTTTGCCGGTGGCGGGGATAAACTTTGTGTGTGATCAACGCCATAAGCGCTTAGGCGCGCCGGTGCAAATCCTTAACCACGTTATCCACATTCTGCATTTAGATTGAATAATCGAGATCGATGTCCGGCATGGTATGGTCCATCTGCCGAGCCGGGTCCTCGCAGGTCTTGCAGTTGACCAGCTTGGCCGGCACACCCGCCGCCGTGCAATGGGCCGGCACGGGCTTCAGCACGACCGAACCGGATGCGATCTTGGCATAGTCGCCGATGGTGATATTGCCAAGGACATTGGCGCCGGCGCCAAGCAAAACGCCCTTGCCGATCTTGGGGTGACGGTCGCCGCGTTCGGCGCCGGTGCCACCAAGGGTCACGCCTTGCAGGATGGAGCAGTCATCGCCGATCACCGCCGTCTCACCGATGACAATGCCGGTGCCATGGTCCAGAAAGACGCCCTTGCCGATGCGCGCCGCCGGGTTGATGTCGATCTGGAACAGCTCCGACACCCGGCTTTGCAGAAAATAGGCCATGGTCTGGCGGCCGTCCTGCCAGAGGCGGTGCGCGACGCGGTGGATTTGCAGGGACAGGAACCCCTTGAAGAACATGAAGGTTTGCAGATACCCTTTGGCCGCCGGATCGCGTTCATAAACCGCCTCCAGATCGGCCTGGGCATATTCGACCAGGGAGGGATCAGAGGCATAAGTCTTGACCACCAATTCACGCAGGGTCATGCCGCGCAACGTGTCGTCACCCAGCTTTCGGGCGATCTGATAGCTGAGGGCGCTGGCGAGGTCATCATGTGACAAGATAGTGGAGTGCAGCATCGAAGCCAGGCTGGGCTCCTCGGCTATGGCGTCGCCCGCCTCCTGACGCAGGCACAGCCAGATCGGCTTGTCCGCAGGGGTTATGACTTCGAAAACCTTAGCCATGTCGGGCGCTCCGTAAAACTTCAGGCGAGTATAGCATCCCGCAGATGCGGGGGCAAATCGCCTGTCACCGCCATATGGTGTACCCGCAATACACTGACAACAGTTAAGCCATCACGAACCTGGCCTTTAATCACCGCATCGAGCAGTATTTTGAACGGCACGCGGGCATAATCGAAGACTTCTGTTTCATCCGGCGCGCGGTTATTTTGGCTAAGGCCGGTGGCCAGAAAACAGATGGCCACCTCATCGGTCACGGAATTGGACATATCAAACGACAGGATCTCGCGCAGACCAGAGGCCACCAGACCCGTCTCCTCGCGCAGTTCGCGGATAGCCGCGTGGCGTGGATCTTCATCGAGCGGGCCGCCGCCTTCGGGCAGTTCCCAGCTATAGGCCCCAACAGCGAACCGCGCCTGACCGACCAGCGATACCGTGCCGTCATCGTGGAGAGGCAGGATGGCGATGGCGCGATTGGCGAATTTCACCAGGCCGTAATGCGCCGGCCGGCCGGTGGGGGCGATAACCTCATGGCTCTCCACACGAATCCACGGATTCTGGAAAACGGCCTCATAGGCTATGTCCCGCCAGTTGGGACGGGCAGCCACGCGGTCTTCACTGTCCCAGAGCGGCAGCTTGGGTATTTTATCCATCGCACATCACCTATATGGTCGGGGCAGATTCGATTTTGGAAAGCCATAGCATGTCCCATACTCATTTTTGGCCAGATTTTGACCAGACGCCGATCGAATTCGGCCAGCCCGTGCCGCAAAAAAAATCCACCGAGGTGCTGGACGCCCTGTTTCACCGCCGCAGCGCGCCGGCGCCGACACTCAGCCTGCCCTCCCCTTCGGCTGAGGAAATGGACCTGCTGATCAGGATCGGTTTCCGCGTGCCGGATCATGGTAAGCTGGGGCCGTGGCGCATCGTGCGCTTTACGCCTGTTGCCAAGGCAAAGCTGGTCGACAAACTGAAAGCCCTGGCAGAGAGTCGTGAGGATCGCAAAGCTGTGGGCGCCCTGCAAAAACTCTCCATCCCGCCGGAAGCCCTCCTGGTGATCTCAAGCCCGGTGTTTCCGTACAAGAAGCCTTTGTGGGAACAGCAGCTTTCCGCCGCCGCCGTCTGCCAGAATCTGCTGATCGCCGCCGGCGCCCTGGGCTATGGCGCCAACTGGATCACCGATTGGTATTCCTATGATGAGGAGGCCAAGACGGTGCTTGGCCTGACCGAGGGCGAAAACGTCGCTGGCTGGATTTTTCTCGGCACCCCCACCGAAGCGCCGCTGGAACGCGAACGCCCGGATTACGACAGCCGCATTAGCTGGTGGGAAGGCTGAGTTGGTCTTTTCATGAATTTAGGATAAGCTAAATACCATGAAGCCTTCTGTCGCTCTGAACAATCATCGTGACGCCATACGTGCCCTGACTACACGTTTCAGGGCCTCGAACCCGCGTGTCTTTGGCTCGACCTTGTATGGAAACGACAAGGACGGCAGCGATCTTGATCTGGTGGTTGACGCCTTGCCAAATACGACTCTTTTTGATCTCGGCGGTTTGCAGGATGAGCTTCAGGAAATGCTCGGCGTGCCTGTCGATCTGTTGACGCCCGGCGACATCCCCCTGTCTTTCCGCGCTCAGGTGCTGGCTGAGGCCCGCGCCATATGATGGCTGACAAGCTTCAGGACTATCTGCGTCATATGCAAGAGGGTGTTAAGCAAGCCTCTGACTACATTTCGGGCATGGATAAGGCAGGCTTTCTAGCGGATAAACGCACGCAGCAAGCCGTCATCATGAACATCGTCATTATTGGCGAAGCCGCAACGCGAGTGATGAGCGAGTTTCCTGAGTTTACCGACGCGCATCCGGAATTTCTCTGGCGCAACATGCGCGGAATGCGCAATCGTATCGCGCATGGTTATTTCGATATCGATCTGGAACAGGTCTGGGAAACAGCCTGCAAGGCCCTACCGGCACTAGGTGTCCAATTGTCTTTAATAATTCAACCTCGGCCGCGATAAGTCGGCACGCCGAAGTCCGGCACATACACGCCCTTCGGGGCTTCGCCCGTCTGCCAGAAGACATCGATCGGAATACCACCGCGCGGATACCAGAAGCCGCCGATGCGTAGCCAGCGCGGATCAAGCAGGTCCTTCAGGCGCTTGGCGATATAGATGGTGCAGTCCTCATGGAAGGCGCCATGATTGCGGAAACTGGTCAGGAACAGCTTGAGGGATTTCGACTCGACCAGCCAGTCGCCCGGCACATAGTCAATGACCAGATGCGCGAAATCCGGCTGCCCCGTCACCGGACATAGCGAGGTGAATTCCGGCGCGGTGAAGCGGGCGACATAATCGACATCGGTGTGCGGATTGGGCACACGCTCCAGCACGGCTTCAGCGGGATCGCTGGCGACGACATTGCCGCCGCCTAGCTGGGTCAGGTTATCGGTATAATGGCTCATGAGCTGGATATAGACTGCACAGACAGAATAGCAAGATCACCCTTCTCCTCCCTTGCGAAGCGGTGGAGGAGAAATATCTTTACGTTGGCGTCAATTTATGATGAGTTGTAACCCATAAAACCGAGGAAACATCATGGCCATCCCCGCTTCGCTTACCAAAAATTTGCGCTTTCCGGCCGTGGCTGCGCCGATGTTTCTTGTTTCTGGCCCTGAACTGGTGATCGCCACCTGCCAGTCCGGCATGATCGGCACCTTTCCGGCGCTAAACCAGCGCACCAGCGAAGGCTATGCCGAATGGCTTGACCAGATCAAAGCCGCACTCGGCCCCGATGATGCCGCCTATGGCGTCAACCTGATTGTTCACAATACTAATACCCGCCTGATGGCTGATATCCAGATCACCGTCCAGCACCAGGTGCCTTTGGTCATCACCAGCCTGGGGGCCGTCAAGGATATCGTCGATGCGGTTCACGGTTATGGCGGCGTGGTCTTTCACGATGTGATCAATGCCCGCCATGCCAAAAAAGCCTCTGACGCCGGCGTGGACGGCCTGATCCTCGTCGCGGCGGGCGCCGGTGGCCATGCTGGTAACCAGCATCCCTTCGCCCTGATCAATGAAATTCGCCAGTTCTTCAGCGGCACGATCCTGCTTTCCGGCGCGATATCGACCGGCGGTGATGTGGCCGCCGCCTTGATGGCCGGCGCCGACCTCGCCTATATGGGCACGCGCTTTATCGCCACCGAAGAAGCCCGCGCCGCCGACGATTACAAGGCAATGTTGTTAGAGACGACCGCCAAGGACATCACATATACCGACGCCATTTCCGGCATCAACGCCAACTTCCTGACGCCCTCCCTGATCGCCAATGGCCTCGATCCGGCGGCAGCGAAAGACCCGCATCACAAAATAGATATGGCCGAGGAACTGAATACCGAAGCCAAGGCGTGGAAGACCATCTGGTCCGCCGGCCAGGGCGTTGGATCGATTCAAGAGATTTTGCCAGTCGCCGATCTGGGGGCGCGCTTGAAGATCGAGTTTGCCGCCGCTCACGAAGCCTTCGCCGCCAAGGCCAAGCCGTACGGGCTTTAAGACCTTCTCCTCCCTTGCGAAGCGGGGGAGGTGTCGCCGCTCAGTCGGCGACGGAGGGGGCCGTTTTGTAAGTATAGCCCCTCCGGCGAGACAAGCTCGCCACCTCCCCCGTACGCTTCGCTACAGGGGAGGAGATTATGCAAACACGCGCAAAGCCTGCTCGATATCGGCGATCAGGTCATCCGGGTCTTCCAGCCCGACATAGAACCGCACGGCCGAGCCTTGCAGATAAGGATCAGGCTCGTCACTCAGGCGTGTACGTCCACGAATCTGCGGTTCGGAATTGGTGGCCAGGCTCTCATAACCGCCCCAGCTAAAGCCCAGCCCGAACAGCTTGAGCTTATTGAGGAAGGCCTGCGAATCCTTGTCGCCATTGCCCTTGAACAAGGCCATGAACAGGCCATTGGCGCCGGTGAAGTCGCGCTTGAAAATCTCATGCCCCGGATGGCTTTCAAAAGCCGGATGGACCACCTTCACCACTTCCGGACGGCTTTCCAGCCATTTGGCGACCTTCAATGCACTGTCGCCCGATTGCTTGATACGCAGATGTAGCGAACGGATGCCACGCGACGCCAGATAGCTCTCGTCGGCCGAGGTAAAGAAACCCCAGGCCTTGATAGTGTCGTGCAGCACCTTACCAAGTTTTGGATCGCTGACCGACACCGACCCGATCAGCACGTCCGAGTGGCCGCCGACATATTTGGTCAGGGCCTGCATCGAGAGATCGACACCATGCGCCAAAGGCTTGAAGAGGACGCCGGCGCCATAGGTATTGTCACACAGGGTCAGGATGCCGCGTGCCTTGGCCAGTTTGGCGATGCCGGGAATGTCCTGAATATCGAAGGTGAGAGAGCCAGGGCTTTCGACATAGATCATCTTCGTCTGCGGCGTGGCGAGGGCCAGCACGTCTTCCGGTGACAGGCGCGGCTCGTAATAGTGCGTGATGACGCCAAAACGCTTCATTTGCGTATCAAGGAAACGGCGTACCGGGCGATAGCAGGAATTAACCACCAGAATTTCATCGCCGGCCGAAAGGAAGGCGAACATCGGCAGGGTCAAAGCGGCAAGTCCCGACGGCAGGATAAAGGCTTCCTGCGCCCCTTCCAATTGGGCGATCAGGCGGCAGAGTTCGTTCTGTGTCGACAGACCATCCGTGCCATAGGTCGGCTTGATGTCGTCATTATAGAGCATTTCCGCATTTTCAAACAGCACGGTCGAGCCGCGTTCCACAGCCGTATTGACGGCGCGGCGGGAGTTCTGGCGGCCTAGTGTGGCGCTGGTCAGGCGGGTGGTTTCTTCCATGGCAAAGCACTCGAAAAAGCGGCGGCATATACGATCCCTTCAACCCCGAAACGCTGCTCCGCGCAAGCCATAAGAACTGAGGATACCGGTCAGTGGGGCTGATCAGCAAAAAGCCCCGCAGGCGGAACCTGCGGGGCTTTTGTTTTAAGCGGCTTTCGCGGCCTTCTTATCGAACCGGCCGTAGAAGGTTTCCCCCTTCGCGGCCATGTCGCGCAGCAACTGCGGCGAGGTGAAGCGCTCACCATAGAGCTTCGTCATACGGTCCAGCTCCTCAACGAATTTGGCGATTCCGATTGAATCCATCAGCGAAATAATCCCGCCCGACCACGGCGCGAAGCCCCAGCCGAGGATTGAGCCGACATCGGCTTCACGCGGATCGGTGATGACACCTTCCTCGAAGCAGCGGGCGGCCGTCACGGCCTGCACATAGAGCAGGCGCTTTTTCAGTTCCTCGACCTCGGCCGGATTGGCCTCGGCTTGAGTGACCGGGAACATATCGAGTGTACCTGACCACAGGGTCTTGGGTACGCCCTTGGCTTCGGGATAATCATAGAAGCCCTTGCCGTTCTTGCGACCGAGGCGGCCATCGGCGACCATCTGCGCCACTTCCTTTTCGCCGGGGATCGGCTGATAGGCGTCACCCATCGCCTTGGCGGTTTCGGAGGTGATCTTGGTCAGCAGGTCGAGCGCCACATCGTCCATCATTTCCAGCGGACCGCGCGGCATGCCGGTCATGCGGCCGGCATTATCGATCAGCGCCGGCGCCACGCCTTCCGACCACATGATCATCCCCTCAGCGGTGAACGGAATGAAGCAGCGGTTGGCGAAGAAGAAGCGCGAGTCATTGACCACCACCGGCGTCTTTTTGATCTTGAGCGCGAAATCGATCGCCTTGGCCACGGTGGCGTCAGACGTCTTTTCGCCGCGGATGATCTCGACCAGCATCATCTTATCGACCGGCGAGAAGAAGTGGATGCCGATATAGTTTTTGGCATGTGACGAGGCGGTGGCCAGCAGGGAGATCGGGATGGTCGAGGTATTGGTGCCGAAGATCGGCGCCTCCTTGCCATTGGCGT
>CAMLIY010000167.1 GCA_946480125.1 uncultured Asticcacaulis sp. | reverse complement strand
GCAGGCTTTGCGGTTCGCTGGTTTCCGGCCACGGATTGCCGCCCAGAAGGACAGTGACGGCCGAGCGGTATTCGACCAGTTGCTGTTGCAGATCGGACAGGCTGGCGCGCTGCGAATTGACGCTTTGATCGGCTTCGGCCACTTCGACGCCGGAAACCGCGCCGGCATTGTGCTGGATGGTAATCAGGTCGCGCACCTTGAGGGCGTAGTCCAGGTTCTGCTCGCCGACCGCGATTTGCTGATGGGTATAGGCGATGCGCCAGTAAAGTTCGGCGGTGGTGCCGATCAGAGCCAGTTGAGCGGCCTGGCGATCTTCTTCGGTGGCCTGCGCTTCCCAGTTGGCGGCGCGGCTATTGGCGGCGAGGCGGCCCCACAGATCGACCTCATAGGAGACGCCCAGATTGGCCGAATAGCGCGTGCTGTCCGAGGTGCTGGCGCTCAGACCGCCTGACGCCGACGGAAACTGATCGAGCCGCGTCAGTCCGGCCACCAGTTGCGCCTGCTGCACACGCAGGGCGGCGGAGGCAAGATCGTTATTGCGCGCCAGCACATCGGTGACCAGTGTGTTAAGCGAAGGATCGCCAAAGGCGGTCCACCAGTCGGCGGACGGATTGGCGGAGGCCGTGCCGTCACCGGCATGGCTGAACGATGCCGTCATCGGCACTTTCGGCGTCTCATAAGGCGTCGAGGCGCAGGCACTGAGCAAGAGCGCAGCCGTAAGTGTTCCGGTTTTCAGGAAATGTGTCATCAGTCCCTCGCCAGGGCGGTTACGGGGTCAAGGCGCGCGGCATTGCGCGCCGGCAGGAAGCCGAAGACGACGCCGATCAGGGTCGAGCACAGGAAGGCCGAGATGATCGACACCGGCGAATAGACCAGCTTGAAATCGCTGCTGAACAGGCCGAAAATCAGGCCGAAGCCGAGCGCCACGATGATGCCGAGCACACCACCGATCAGACAGACCAGAACGGCCTCGATGAGGAACTGCTGCATGATATCGCGCGTCCGGGCGCCAACCGCCATACGCACACCAATTTCGCTGGTCCGTTCCGTCACCGACACCAGCATGATGTTCATGACACCGATGCCGCCGACAACCAGCGAAATGATGGCGATGGCCGAGATCAGTATGGTCAGGGTATTGGTGGTGGCGGTGATGGTTTGGCGGATTTCATCGGTATTGAGGATGGTGAAGTCCTCGCTGCCGTGGCGTTGGGTCAGCAACTGCGTGACGCCGGACTGGGCCACGGACGATTCGGTATCATCCTTCACCCGCACCGTTATGCTGCGCAGCACGGTTGTGCCGAGCATGCGCGAATTGACCGCCGTATAGGCCATGTAGATATTGAGTGCATCCTGGCTGCCGCCGCCGACGCCGCTTGATTTATTGGCCACGCCGACAATGCGCGCCGGCACATCACCCAGAAGGATAACCTGTCCCAGAGGGCGCCCGCCGCCATCGGGATAGAGGGTGTTGTAGGTATTGTCGTCAATGACGACATCCTGGGTGAGACCCGACACATCCTCCGCCGTCAGCCAGCGCCCCTGCGCCATGGTCAGGCCGCGCACCCGGTCATATTGTTCGCCCACGCCCATGATGGTGGCATTGGCGGCGATCGCGCCTGACCGCATCACCGCATTGGTCTGAACGAGCGGCGTCACGCTGTCGGCATAGGGTTGTTTCGCCAGGGCCTGGGCGTCGGACACCACAAGCGTACGCACGCGGCCGGACCTGAGATCGCCAAAGCCGCGGCCGGGATTGATCTGCAGGGTATTGGTGCCGATCGATGATATCTGGGCCAGCACCTGCTGCCGCGAGCCTTCGCCGAGCGCCACAACGCAGACCACCGAGGCAATGCCGATGATGATGCCGAGCATGGTCAGGAAGGTGCGCATGCGGTGGGCGTTCATGGCCAGCACCGCCATGCGGAAAGCCTCGTTGAAACTGTCGATCGTGGCCTGCAAACCGCCCTGCGAGGCGGTGGCGACCGGCGGCAGGCCCTGGTCTTCCGCCACGCCGCGGCTCTCGCCCTTGCGGTCATTGATGATATGGCCGTCACGGATCTCGATGACGCGCTCGCAGTGCTCGGCCACTTCCATATCGTGGGTGACGATGATGACGGTGTGGCCTTCCTTGTGCAGCCCCTTCAGGATGCGCATCACCTCTTCACCGGAAGCGGTATCTAGCGCGCCGGTCGGTTCATCGGCCAGCACGATTTCGCCGCCATTCATCAGGGCGCGGGCGATGGAGACGCGCTGCTGCTGGCCGCCGGAAAGTTGACCGGGGCGGTGGCCGGTGCGCTCCGCCAGGCCCAGCCGGCCGAGCAGGTCGGTGGCGCGGACTTTCCGCTGTTCCGGCGGGGTGCCCGAATAGATGGCCGGCACCTCGACATTGCCAAGCGCGGAGAGATCGCCCAGCAGGTGATAGCGCTGGAAGATGAAGCCGAAATGCTCGCGGCGAAGTTCGGCCAGGTCATTCGGATCGAGTTCCGAGGTGGCGCGACCGCCCACCGTATAGGTGCCGGAGGTCGGCCGGTCGAGACAGCCGAGGATGTTCATTAGGGTGGATTTGCCCGAACCGGACTGACCGACAATGGCCAGCATTTCGCCCGGCTGAATGGTCAGGTCAAGGTCGTGCAGGACGGTGATCGTCCCTTCGCCGGCGGGAAATTCACGCCGGAGTTTTGAAATCTGCAGAACGGGCGGCGTGGTCATTTACATGCCGCCTTACATGCCACGGGGACGACGCGCGCCGCCGCCGCTAAGACCCCCGCCGCCACGGTTGCCGCCGGAAGACGCAGATCCAGGGGCCGAGGCCTGGGCGATGACCACCTGCTGGCCGGCCGTCAGACCGCTCAGAATTTGGACATTTGTGCCGTCATTAATGCCGATCTTGACCTTCACCGGCTCAGGTTTCTTGTCCTTGCCAACAACACGGACGGTATAGGTGCCGTCCTTGCCCTTTCGACCCAATGCCGCAGCGGGAATAGTCAGCACATTATTCGCACTTTCCTGAATGATATAGACCTGGGCGGTCATAGAGGGGCGCAGAGTGCCATCGGGATTATCGACATCGAACAGACCATAATAATAGATGGCCGAGGCCGTATTGGTGGTTGTGGTCTCACCGGTGAAGTCAGTCGGGGCCGGCTCGACACTGCGCAGGGTGGCGTAGTATTTCTTGTCCGGATCACCGAGCGTGGTGAAATAGACCTTCAGACCCGGCTTGATGCGGATAACGTCGGCCTCGGAAATTTCGGCCTTGACCGTCATCTTGTCGAGCTGGCCGAGCACGACGATGGTCGGCGCCGACTGGTTGGCGTTGACCGTCTGGCCCTGCTTGGTGATGATGGCGATAACCGTGCCGTTCATCGGCGCAACGATGCGGGTATAGCCGAGATTGACATTGGCGGTATTGACCGAGATCGTCGCCTGCTGGATCTGTGAATTGGCGGCATCAAGGCTGGCCTGGGCGGCTTTTAGCTGCTGGACGGCGCTTTCATAATCGGCCTTCGATCCGGCATCGGCCTGATAAAGGGTCTGCTGACGGGTGAAATTGCTCTGCGCCTGGGCCAGTGACGCCAGGGCGGTGGCGCGCTGCGCCTTCTGGTTATTCAGTGCCGCCTGGCTGGTGGCGAGATCGTTCTTCTGCTTCTGCGAGTCGATTTCGGCGATCAGGTCGCCTTGCTTCACCTCATCCCCCAGCTCGACGGCGAGCTTGGTCACCTGGCCCGAAACCTGGGCACCGACATTGACCTGCTCAAACGGTTCCAAGGTGCCGGAGGCCAGGACGGTTTTCTCGACATTGCCGATGGCGGCGGGTTGCGTCACCAGGTCCGGCTTTTTGGGTTTGTTGAAAAACAGCAGCCACAGGGCAAGAGCGATGAGCAGAACGGCCACGATGCCGGCGATGGTGAGGAACCGCTTATTTTTATACCACATGCACTTTTTGCCGTACTTTCAGGAGATCCGCAGGGATGGACATATCCATTCCACGCAGCAGTCATGAAATATCCGTCGTAAAAAAACGATAAGGTTTGGTCAGGGTGTTAATTTATAAGGGTTTCCCAACGGCCCGATGTTTCCGAGCGGAACAAGGCGTCGATGATACGCATATTGGTACGGGCATCTTCCAGGCCATAGGGCAGGGGCGTTTCGCCTGTCACGGCGCGCGTGAAGGCCTCACCCATTTGGGTGTACTGGTTTGACGGTTGCAGGGTGTGCGTTACGGCCGTTGCGCCATTGAAACTCTGGCCATCATCGACGGTGATGACCTGGGGCTGGTCGGGCGGCTGGTTGAAGGGAATTGATAGGCTCAGGCGGGCCTTGTCGCCCATAATGGTGACGGCCTGACCCGGCGTCAGCGCGGTCGAAACGGCGAAGGTCAGTTGCCGGCCCTCACCAAAATCGAGCAGGCCGGAGGTGATGGTGTCGGTGCCGAAAGTCTTGTCACGGCTGATCAGGGCCATGACCCGTACCGGCTCTGTCTCGAAAAAAAAACGCCCGGCGACGATCGGATAGCAGCCGATATCCATCAGGCCGCCACCGCCCCATTCGACCTTGTTGCGGATATTGTTGGCGTCGGTGTTGTTATAGCTGAACCACGACTGGATGATCTTCGGCGCGCCGATCGCGCCTTCGCGGATCAGCCGGCGCGCTTCCAGCCATTGCAAGGAATGGCGCACCATAAAGGCTTCCATGATGTGAACCTGGCTCGCCACCTCGGTCAGTTGATCGATCTCATGCGCATTCAGCGCCATTGGCTTTTCGCACAGCACAGACTTGCCGGCTTTTGCGGCGGCCAGGGCCATCGGCACATGCAGGTGATTGGGCAAAGGATTGTAGATGACCTCTATCTCCGGATCGGCCAACAGGTCTTCATAAGACCCATATGCCGTTTCCAAACCGAGTTTCCCGGCGGCCGCTTGCGCGGCGTCAAGATTACGCGAGGCGATGCCCTTGACGCGGATCAGCTCGCTCTGCATCAGGGCAGGAATGACCTTGGTGACGCCAATCTTGGCCGTGCTGAGCACGCCCCATACGGTTTTTTTCATCTACAGTCTTTCGATAAGCGCCATGGCGGCGGCGGGGTTCAGCGTCTTGTAGCCGCTGATGACGTACAGATAGATGTCGCGCGGCTTGGGCGGTTGTTTAGCGCCGTAGGTCGCCAGATCGCCGGGCACCTGGCCTTCGGCGAGGGTGCGGGCGCGATAGGCCCATTCATCCAGCGCCTGTTCGCTGTAGCCTTTTTCGTGCTGGTCGGTGGTGCCCATGATACGGACATAGGCGAAATCGGCGGTCAGGTCGGCGATAACCGGAAAGTCACTGTCGGCGCCGGTGATGATAGCCACGCCATAGTGCCGCGCCAGATCGACAAATTCCGCGCAGGCAAAACTGGGGTGGCGCACTTCGACGGCATGGCGTAGTTTCACGCCGTCGACTTCGGGCGGCAGCAGCTTGAAAAAGTTCTCGAAATCAGCCGGGTCAAACTTCTTGGTCGCCATGAACTGCCAGTTGATCGGCCCCAGCTTTTCCTTCAGTTCCGAAATGCCGGAATTAAGAAAACGCTCAACCGAGTCCTTCGATTCCGCCAGATTCTTGCGATTGGTGGCGTAGCGCGTGCCCTTGACCGAAAAGACGAAATCATCCGGTGTTTCAGCCCGCCATTTTTGAAAAGAGGACGGCTTCTGTGCGCCGTAATAGGTGCCGTTGATCTCAATTGAGGTCAGCTTGGAGGACGCATATTCCAGCTCGCGTTTCTGCGTCAGGCCTTCGGGATAGAAGGGGCCGCGCCAGTCCTCATAGGTCCAGCCGCCGATACCGACATAGATGGTCATGTGTTCCTCCTGACAAGTCCTGCCTGATGTGGTGCCAAACTATGCTATAAACGTGCAACCTGTTTTTTTGGCTGTTTTTAACAGCATTTTTCATGTTCACTTTATGTTCTTGTTGTGGCATGAGTCAATGACCATGGACGATCAAAATTTATCCCTGCAGAGAAAGATCATCCACGTCGATATGGATGCCTTTTTCGCGTCGGTCGAACAGCGCGATCATCCGGAGCTGCGCGGCAAGCCGGTGGCGGTGGGGGGCGGCTCGGAGCGCGGGGTCGTGGCTGCCGCCAGTTATGAGGCGCGCAAGTTCGGTGTCCACTCCGCCATGCCGTCGGTCACGGCGAAGCGCAAATGTCCGGAGCTGATTTTTGTGCGCGGCAATTTCGAGGTCTATAAATCGGTATCGCGGCAGATCCGCGAGATTTTCGAGGACTATACGCCACTGGTCGAACCTTTGTCTCTTGACGAGGCCTATCTCGATGTCACCGAAAACCGTAAGGGCATGGCCTCAGCCACCGAGATCGCTGAAGAGATTCGCGCTCGCATTTTCGAGGCGACGCAGCTGACCGCTTCGGCCGGCGTCTCCTATAACAAGTTCCTCGCCAAGCTGGCCTCCGACCAGAATAAGCCGAACGGTCTGTTCGTCATCAAGCCTGCCATGGGGCCGGTATTCGCCGCTTCTCTGCCGGTGAAAAAGTTTCACGGTATCGGCCCCGCGACGGCGGCGAAGATGAACCGGCTGGGGCTTTATACCGGTGAGGATATCCGCAATCAGACACTCGATTTCCTGGAGCAGCATTTCGGTGTTTCGGGCCGTTATTATTATGGCATTTCGCGCGGGATCGATCATCGCCAGGTCCGGCCCGACCGCGAGCGCAAGTCGATCGGCGCCGAGAATACCTTCTTCACCGACACCACTGATTTCGATACCGCCTGGGGATTTCTGGAGCCGCTGATCGACAAGGTGTGGCGCTATGTTGAGGCCAATGACATCAAGGGACGGACGGTCACGCTCAAGGTCAAGTTTTCCGATTTTCGCCTCATTACCCGTAGCCGGTCGGGTCTCACGCCGGTTATGAATAAGGACGAACTGGCCGGATATGCGCGGGCGCTGCTCGATGGGGTGTTTCCG
>CAMLIY010000166.1 GCA_946480125.1 uncultured Asticcacaulis sp. | reverse complement strand
GGCTCGCTTAGAAAAAGTGGGGCGTTACATGGCCATCGATATGTCCATGCCGGTCTTGGTAGTTGATGATTACAAGACCATGCTGCGGATCATTTCCAATCTGCTGAAGCAGTTAGGATTTGAAAATGTTGAGGAAGCTTCGGACGGTACCGAAGCGCTCGAAAAGATGAAGAAAAGTTCCTACGGCCTGGTCATTTCCGACTGGAACATGGAACCGATGACGGGCTACGAACTGTTGCTCAAGGTCCGCGCTGACGATGGCCTGAGACGCACACCGTTCATCATGGTCACCGCCGAAAGCAAGACGGAAAACGTCATCGCGGCCAAGAAAGCCGGTGTTAACAATTACATTGTTAAACCTTTCAATGCAGCGACTCTGAAACAAAAGATCACCGCCGTTCTCGGTGATTTCTAAACTGGCGCGTTTAAGCCGTCTCCCAAGAAACGTCTTTGTCTAATAAGTAGGATTAACATGGCTCTGCCAGCATCAAAATCAGACGAAGGTTACGCGCCGGACGGGTTTGATCCCGCCATGGTCGGCGAGCTTGAGCCCAAGCTCATCAATCTGATGCAGCAGTCCGAGGCGCTTGTGGCCCTGATGCGCGGCTTCTTCCAGCAACTCGACAAGCGCCGTTCGGAAGAATTCAGTGTCATTGCCGGCTATATCGCCAAGGCAAAAGAAGAAATCCGCGAAATGCGTCCTCACGACATTTCGCAGGATCGCATCCCGACAGCGGGCGCGGAACTCGAAGCCATCACCCGCGATACCGAAAACGCCACCCACAATATCATGAACTCGGCGGAGGCCATGATGGGCTTCTCGATCGACCAGTTCGGCGGTGACGCCGGCGCCTATAAGGCGGCGGTCGATGACGAGGTCATGAAGATTTTCGAAGCCTGTTCGTTCCAGGACATCACCGGCCAGCGCGTGTCCAAGGTCGTCAATGTGCTCAAGCAGATCGAGGAGCGCGTCGGTAAGCTGGCTAATACCCTGGGGGTTGAGGATTCGACACCGCAGGAAATGACGGCCGAAGAAAAGCGCCGCCACGACCTGTTGCTCAATGGTCCGGCAATCGGCGGCCCTGAAACCAAGCAAGACGCCATCGACGCCATGTTTGATTCCGGTTTCGATGAAGTTCCGGCTTATGAAGCTCCTGTAAAGCCGGATGCCCTGGCCGCAAAGGCTCCCGCGGCACCGCCACCTGCCGCCAAAGCGCCGGAACCCAAACCAGCCCCTGCGCAGCCGCCGAAACCCGCACCCGCACCCGTAGCCGCCGCGCCGGCTCCAAAACCTGCGCCTCAGGCCGCAGCGCCTGTCGCACCGGAGGCTGAAAGCAATTCGCAGGCCGATATCGATTCGATGTTCGATATCCCCGCGGAAGACATGGGCAAGACCAATTCGCAGGACGATATCGACGCCCTGTTCGACTGATAAGCAAAGCGGTCACGAAGCGCGCCAAGACGCTGATGACAAGACATTTGTGATGGTGAAAACGCCCGATGGCCGGAATGGTCGTCGGGCGTTTTGCTTTTCAGCCGAGGGTGTTATGACAAGGGATGTCCGATCTTCTCATCCGTCCGGTCGTGCCGGAAGACTATGCGCAGTGGCTGCCGCTCTGGCTGGCCTATAACGCCTTTTATGGCCGTTCAGGCGCTACGGTCCTGCCGGATGTCGTCACGGAAACGACCTGGGCGCGTTTTCTCGATCCCGCCGAACCCATGGCCGCCACGGTGGCTGTAAAGGAGGGCATGGTCGTCGGCCTAGCACATCATCTCTTCCACTATTCGACCTCGGCTATAGAGATGAGCTGTTACCTGCACGACCTTTTCACCTTGGAAGTGCATCGCGGGCAGGGAATCGCGCGCCGTCTGATTGAGGCCGTATATGATGCGGCCAAACAGGCCGGCACCACACGGGTCTATTGGCATACGCACATGACCAATCACACGGCGCAAAAGCTTTACGATAAAATCGCGCAACGCTCAGGCTTCATCGTTTACCGAAAAGGACTTTAAGCTTTCCAGCGCAAGGCGTCCGCGACATATTTGGCATTGGCCATCTGCGTATCGAGCACGGCCTTGAGCAGAAGCGGATCAAGGACGCCTTCGGCATTGGTGGCTTCAGCGGCGTGGATACCGGCGGCGATGAACAACAGGTCGAGTCCCTGGCCGTTAGCGCCCAATACATCGGTCGGCAGGCCGTCACCAATGGCCAGGATGCGAGACTTGTCATGCGGCTTGCCGGTGATCTTTTCCAGCGCCTGGTAGCACAGTTCATAGATCGGCGCGTAGGGTTTGCCGGCCATGATGACCGGACCGCCTAGCGAAGCATAGAGATCGGCCAGCGAGCCGGCGCACATGATGATCTTGTCGCCGCGCTGCACCACCTTGTCCGGATTGGCGCAGATCATGACGATCTTGCGATGGGCGGCGATGGTAAAGGCATGTTCATACTGCTCAAGCGTGTCGTTTTCGTCGTCGAACGGCCCCGTGCAGGAAATAAAGGCGGCCGTTTCGGGTGTGCCGTTGAAGTCGATCTCGATGCCTTCATAAATGACATTGTCGCGTTCAGGGCCGAGCTTCCAGGCTGGGCCCTGCGGCGCGAATTTCTTCAGATATTCGCGCGTGGCGTCACCGGAAGAGACCACATCGGAGAAACCATCTGAAAGTATGCCGAGGCTGGCAAGCTGTTCGATCAGGTTATCGCGCGGCCGTGGCGAATTGGAAATCAGGATCACGGGGCCATGCGTGGCCCTGAATTCGCGCAAAGCTTCATAAGCGGTCGGGAAATGCTGGCGCCCGTTATGGATGACGCCCCAGATATCGCAGAAAACGGCATCGTAATTTTCGGCAATGTCGGCCAGACCATTTAGAAGAATGGGGCCGCTCAGACGTTCAGGATAAGACATTGACTCAATTAACCTCAGACAGACTTTCTGTCTTCCTTATCGGCTACATGCAATCAGGGAAAGGCCGAATTACGATTAAGGTCAATGCTTGCCCAGCCGCTTGGCGTTGGCCGTGGCGCGCGAATGGATCGGCTTGAGGGTATCAAGTGCGCCATTGGCGGTCTGGTCGGACAGGCTGACGGCGCTTTTGGCAGCCTTTGCCCACGAACGGCCAAGCGTCTGCTGGCGGGACATCGCCATTGGCAGGCTGGAACTGGTAGCGAGATGGAACAGGTCGGCCTGGACAGTCGCCATCTCATTGAACACCTTCATAGCTGCGAAGGGGCTGAAAGCCATCATAGACAGAGTCGCGGCCTGCATCGATTCCGTGGCCGCCTCCATCTTCTCCTGTCCCATCAGGGTGAACTCGGCGGCATCCTTTGCGCTCGGTGGAAAGGACGACTGCGCCATGCGGCTCGTGCGGTGGCCGATGACCTCCGCCGAGGCCAGCATCATGCCGGTGGTCTGCATGGCCAGGTCGGTCCACAGGGAGAAGGGGTTCAGGTAGGCGGATTTGCGTGTCATGGTACCAGAAAGCCTGGTGCGGCATAAGAAAGCCATGCCGAACGTCAAAACTTGTGAATTGACAGCCAGTCGGATTTCAGAACAAACATTGAACAGTAAAGACAACTCACCAGAAGGCGGGTTTTGCGCAAGGGACCGGCGGGAAACGCCTCTCCCGGTGAGTTTAAATATGGACAGATTGATCGATTGCTGCTGGGTGGAGCTTGAGGGTGAGCTTCGCCCGCAACTGGTTATCCGCAAACGCTTGAAACCACTTATTTTTGCCGTGGGTGATTGGCTTTACGCTGAGTGCGGCAGTCCGCTGGCACATAATCCCGAAGCGCCGCGCATCCTGATGATCCTGCATCCGCGCAGCCACGGCCGCCGCCGCGCATGACTGATTAGTCGATCATGTCGGCGACCAGGCGCTGCAATTCACGGCGGCTGAAGCCGACGGGCAGGGCTATGCGGTCGGCCTTGCGGGCCACGAGACGCAGGTCGGGTCGCATATGCGCCGTTTGGGTTTTGGTTTGGGTATACATATAATAGTCCTTTGCCGGCGGTTTCATCCATTGGATGTTTCCGGCGGTCTGTTTCTTGTTAGGCAATTGGAAATTCAATAGCCGGATGCACCGCTTATAAATGCGCGGTGATCGACGGGGATAATGTGAGAAAACTCAATCCGGGCGCGGGTCGTAAGCCTATGCGCCGCCGGAGATATCGGCGTTGATGGAAACTATATAAACGATTGCTGGCGAAATTACAAGTTGCCTGCGCAACTATGTGGTTTGCGTGATGTGGGGTCACAGACCCCACACCCCATTACTCAAGCGCGTTATAGCCGCCCTGCTACTCGGCAGGGACGTCGATTTCCGAACCGAGGGCGCGGAATTTCTGCGACATGTCGGCCATTCCAGCTTCAATATGGCCGTTCTCGATATCCGCCCGTTCATTATCGGTCATGGCGGCGGAGTAGTCCCGCACCTCCTGACTGATCTTCATCGAGCAGAATTTCGGGCCGCACATCGAGCAGAAGTGCGCCGTCTTGTGCGCCTCCTTCGGCAGGGTTTCGTCGTGGAAGGCGCGAGCGGTTTCCGGATCGAGCGCCAGGTTGAACTGGTCCTGCCAGCGGAACTCGAAGCGGGCGCGGCTCATGGCGTCGTCCCAGGCCTGCGCGCCGGGGTGGCCCTTGGCGAGATCGGCGGCGTGGGCCGAGATCTTGTAGGTGATCACGCCCGTTTTCACGTCGTCGCGGTTGGGCAGGCCGAGATGTTCCTTGGGCGTGACATAGCACAGCATCGAGGTGCCGAACCAGCCGATCATGGCCGCGCCAATCCCCGAAGTGATGTGGTCGTAACCCGGCGCGATATCGGTGGTGAGTGGCCCCAAGGTGTAGAAAGGCGCTTCGCCGCAGACTTTAAGCTGCTTGTCCATATTGGCCTTGATCTTGTGCATCGGCACATGGCCGGGGCCTTCGATCATGACCTGCACGCCCCTGGCCCAGGCGATCTTGGTCAGTTCGCCGAGCGTATCCAGTTCGGCGAACTGCGCGGCGTCATTGGCGTCGGCGATCGAGCCGGGGCGCAGGCCATCACCTAAGCTAAACGACACGTCATAGGCGCGCATGATGTCGCAGATTTCCTCGAAGTGCGTGTAAAGGAAGTTTTCCTTGTGGTGCGCCAGGCACCACTTGGCCATGATCGACCCGCCGCGCGACACGATGCCGGTGACGCGCTTCGCGGTCAGGTGGACATAGGCCAAACGCACGCCGGCATGGATGGTGAAGTAATCGACGCCCTGCTGCGCCTGCTCGATCAGGGTATCGCGGTAGACCTCCCAGGTCAGGTCTTCGGCCACGCCATTGACCTTTTCCAGCGCCTGATAGATCGGCACCGTACCGATCGGAGCGGGGCTGTTGCGGATGATCCATTCGCGGATATTGTGGATATTGCGGCCGGTGGAGAGGTCCATGACATTATCAGCGCCCCAGCGGATGGCCCAGACCATCTTTTCGACTTCCTCTTCCATCGAGGAGGTGACGGCCGAATTGCCGATATTGGCGTTGATCTTGACCAGGAAGTTGCGGCCGATGATCATCGGCTCGACTTCCGGGTGGTTGATATTGGCGGGGATGATAGCCCGACCGCGCGCCACTTCGTCACGGACAAATTCCGGCGTTACATAGTCGGGGATGCTGGCGCCGAAATCCTCGCCGTCACGTATCGTCTCGGACTGCTCCTTGCGGCGCAGGTTTTCGCGGATGGCGATATATTCCATCTCCGGCGTGATGATGCCAGCCTGAGCGTATTCATACTGCGTGACCGACTTGCCATCTTTGGCGCGCAGCACCTTTGGCAGATTGGGGAATTGCGGCGCCAGCGCGCCTTCGGAGACATTGCCGTTGTCTTCCGGCTTCACTTCGCGGGCTTCGATATATTCGACATCGCCGCGGTCCACGATCCACTGTTCGCGCAAACGCGGCAGGCCCTTGCTTATATCCGGTGTAAAGCTTTCATCTGTGTAAGGACCGGAGGAATCATAGATGGTTACCGGCGGTTCGTTGGCGCTTTCGTGCAGCGGTACCTCGCGGAAAGGCACGCGGATATCCGGGAAGCGGACACCGGGCTCATAGACCTTGCGTGACCCAGGGATTGGCGAATTCTCGACCTTGATAGGCTTCTGGATGACAGGTTTATTCATGTGTGTTCCCTCACTGGACAATGAAGGATCACGCGTCAAAAGACAGGAGGCTTGCGGGTTTTCACGTCCACAAACGCACATCCACTTCCCTTCGCCGGCATGATCCGGATCAGGTTCGACGGGTCATAATCTCAGCCCCTTGTGAAAGGGACACCCCGGTGAACTCAAACTGGGTGTGACCATAGGCTGATCTGCCATCCGGTCAAGTCTTGCTTATTTGTAATCTGTCAAAACCACTTCCTTTTTCTAAGTCTCTTCACATTGGCTCAGGCGTTGCTACATCTTGATAGCCATCATCAGAGAGGTTCCCATGCTGCCGTCCGTGCCCGTTACCCATCACCGCCAATCAGGCATTGCCGATGATATCGATTTCGAAATCAAGGGCCAGGAATTGCAGTTCGTCGAGATCGAACTCGATCCAGGCGAAAGCGCCATCGCCGAGGCCGGCGGCATGGTATGGAAAGATGCCGCCATGGGCATGACCACCGTATTCGGTGATGGCTCAGGCCAGCAGGGTGGCGGCTTTATGGGCGCCTTACTGGGCGCCGGCAAGCGGCTGATCACCGGGGAAAGCCTGTTCACCACCGTCTTCACCCACAATGGTTATGGCAAGGCGCGCGTCGCCTTTTCGGCGCCGGTGCCGGGCGCCATCGTACCGATCAAGCTGTCTGATATAGGCGGGCGGCTGATCTGTCAGAAGGATGCCTTCCTGTGCGCGGCCAAAGGGGTTTCGCTCGGCATCGCTTTCCAGAAGCGCGTCATGACCGGATTGTTCGGCGGGGAAGGTTTCATCATGCAAAAGCTTGAGGGCGACGGGTGGGTGTTCGTGCAGTTCGGCGGCATGGTCTTCGAGCGTGAACTGAAAGCGGGTGAGCTGCTTCACGT
>CAMLIY010000165.1 GCA_946480125.1 uncultured Asticcacaulis sp. | reverse complement strand
ACCGCGGCTTCATCAATATGGAGCTGGAACGCCATAACCATATCGCGCCGCCCGATCACCAGTGGATCGATACCCTGGAAATGGCGCGGCTGAAATTTCCCGGCGCGTCTAACTCTCTCGATGCCCTGTGCCGGCGCTTCAATATTTCCCTGGCCGAGCGTGACCTGCACGGCGCCCTGATCGACGCCCGCTTGCTGGCCAGTGTGTATCTGGAACTTTTGGGCGGCAAGGAACGCGGGCTTGATCTGGAAATGGTCGGTGCACGGGCGAGTGCTGAGGCGACCGCCAATCACGTCAGCTATGGGGCCCGCCCGAGTCCGCTGGTGTCACGGATTACGTCTGCTGAAGCCGAGGCGCATGAGGCGTTTGTGAAAAAATACCTCAAAGACAAGGCTCTATGGCCCGCCGGCGTTTAAGCGGCTTTGCGGCCTGAGCGCAGCAGCCACAACATATCTTCGAGCACATGCGGATCGACCGGCTTGACCAGATGCAGGTCGAAACCGGCGGAGGCGGTTTTCAGGCGCATCTGTTCGTCACCCCAACCGGTCTGGGCGATGATCTTGACGTGCGAGAGTTCCGACATGGCGCGCAAGGCCTGGCAAACCTGAAGGCCGTCCATGCCGGGCATGCCGATATCGAGCAGGACAACGTCGGGTTTGAAGTCTGCCGCCAGTTTCAGGGCGGTTTTGCCGTCATGGCAGCTTTTAACGTCATCACCGAAGAGTTCGACCGTCCAGTGCAGGGTATCAGCAGACGCCTGATTATCGTCAACAACCAGAACGCGCAGGGAGGGTTTGCCTGGATCGCCCACCAGGGCGTCAGCGGTCAGGGGTGGTTTTACATGCATCATTGAAACAGACGAACTTTTGCAGGCGGCGAATTTTCCGTGGGGCGTTCCCTTACCGCAGGCGAAATAAAAAATCGCTGTGGCTTTGTGCCGGATGCAAAAAAGCCCGGCGCTTCCACCGGGCCTCTTCAAAACTAGACATCACAGACTCGAATTTCCAAAACCTTCATGGTTTTGGCAAGGGCGACTGCCCGTCCGAGCCTTTGCGAGGTATTTCTTATGTAAAATGCAAACCGTTGAGCAAGCTTAAGCTTGCCCAACGGTTTGCTGGGCCTGGATATTGCCTTTTTGCTGCATGTACAGCGCACCGAAATCGATCGGTTCCAGGAAGAAGGGCGGGGTGAATCCGCCGTCGGCGGTCGCATCGGCGATGATGCGGCGGGCGAACGGGAAGAGATAGCGCGGGCATTCGACCAGCAGGGTCGGCTCGATCATCTGCTCAGGGATATTGCCGAGCTGGAACAGGCCGCCATAAACCAGCTCGATGGCAAACATCGGGCCATCGGGGGTCGATGCCTTGACTGTCAGTTTGATATCGACCTCAAACATGCCGTCCGGGCGGCCCTTCGCGCTCATTTCAACACCCAGATCAACTTCCGGACGCGAATCCATGCGCAGGGAGTTAGGGGCGCGGGGATTTTCGAACGAGAAGTCACGGATGAATTGTGCCAGAACCTGCATTTGCGGGGCGGGCGGTTGTTCGGGTGTGAAGGCGTCAGACATAAAACAGGCTCCGGTAATTCTATTGCCAGGTCGATGCAAACCATCGATCCGGCCTGTGTGGAAATGCGACTATCAGATAAGAAAATTTTAAGCAATCAAACGAAGAGTTCCGTTTCCTTAAACTTATCCTATATAGTTACGGTGTCGGGTGCTCAAAAGGCGCTCAATGTACCTGCCAGCCTGAAAACAGAAGAGACGTTTCCCGTGAACACCCAAGTGATAGCCCTTATTGTTTTTGCCGTGCTGGCCGTGGTGATCCTGTTGCAGCTCTATAATGTGCTGGGCCGCAAGGCAGGCTTCCGCCCTGAAGAAAAGCCGGCGGGACCGAAAGGTGAGGAACTGGATACGACCGTGCGCGCCGAACGTGTGCCCGAAGCCTTGCGTATGCCTAATCTCGAAACCCTGAAAACACGCGATGTAAATTTCAACGAGATCAATTTTCTGGAAAAGGCCCGCGAAACCTATGAGCAGGTGGTAGTGGCTTTTCACAAAGGCGAGCTGGACACCATCAAGGACAGGCTGTCGGAAAAAGTAATGTCAAGTTTCCGTCAGGCGGTTGAACAGCGCGCCGGTGCGCCCAAGGATACGGTCAGCTTTGTCGATACCCCCAAGGCTGATCTGGACCTGATCGATTTCCAGGAAGATCTGGCGCAGATACGGGTGCGTTTCCTGTCCGAACTGGCCTATGAAGATGTGGTTGTACCTGGTGAGACGACCGAAGCGGCGGTGCCCGTAACGGTTCCGGACAAAAAAGCCGAGCCGGTCAGGCCGCATCGCACCTATAAGCGCACGGCTGAATACTGGACCTTCCAGAAGGCCATGAAAAATCCGGCCAATCCCTGGCTGCTTACCAAGGTAGAGGCGGCCAAGGCGTGAGGCTAAGGCTTGGTTTTGCACTTGTCCTAAGCCTGTTGGTTTCTGCCTGCGCTGAAAGACCCGTTACCCCGGTGGTGGCTGTTCCGAAGGCACCCATCGAAGCGGACCTGCCACCGGTTTATTTGCCGACACCCGTGCCCGAAGGCGACCGCCTCTCTGACTTGCCGGGTTGGAATAGAACGGACCCATTTATAGCCATCGAGGCTCTGCGCGCGACCTGCCAATACCATAAAGGCCGTCAGTACGCCGATATCTGTGCCGCCATGAAACAGCAGGATTTCGAAACGCCTCTCCAGATCATGGCTTTTCTCAATGCCCATTTCCGCGTCGAGAAGGTTGAGGGTCAGGGGTTGCTGACCGGCTATTTCGTGCCTGACTATGACGCCCAGCTGACACCGGATGCCGAATTTTCCCAACCCGTACGTACGAAACCGGCTGATCTTGTTGTCGTGCCGGGCGCTCAGGTGACGCCGGCCCTATCTGCCCCCAAGGTGGCGGCGCGCCGCCTGGGTGATCTTTATGTGCCCTATTTTACCCGCGCGGAAATTGAGCAGTTACCGGGAAACGCACAATATTACATGCGGCCGGAAGACTACTTCTTTATGCAGATTCAGGGGTCGGGCTTTCTCGATCTGCCGGACGGAAAGCGCGTCTATGCCGCCTATGCCGCCGATAATGGCTGGCCATTTGTTGGTATTGCCAAGACCCTGACCGAGCGCGGCATTCTGGATAAAAGTCAGACCTCCGGTGACAATATCCATGCCTGGCTGGCGGCACATCGCGGGCCGGAAGCCACGGAGATCATGAATCAAAATGCGCGCTATATTTTTTTCGTCATTCAGCCGGACCAGACCGAACCGGTCGGCGCCTCAGGCCTGGCCCTGCCATCGGGCTCGACTATCGCCATTGATCCGACCCAGAATGATATGGGCGATCTGTTCTGGATAGATGCTGACGCCGGTGCGCTCAAGGATTCGTTCCCCGCCTACCAGCGGCTGGTGGCGGCGCTTGATACCGGCGGCGCTATCAAGGGCAAGATCCGGGCAGACCTGTACGTGGGTCACGGCCAGCGCGCCGGATCGGAAGCCGGCCGCATCAAGCACACGCTGCGCATGTGGCGAATTATGCCCTATACCGGGCAGTAATTCCCGTCCTGAAATTGGTGCGTTAGATTTAAAAGCGAAACGCTATGCGCAGGGCATCAACACACAAGACCCCCAAAACCCCCGAACTGGCCAGGAACAGGCAGAAGCGGATGGTGGTGATATTTGCGGTTGATTGTACAACCGAGTGAACGATTCTCAGGGCGACATAAAGCCAGGCAAGGTATTCGAGGCCCGGATTGGACACGCCGCTGAGAAAAATGCCGAGGCAGAGGGCGTAAAAGAGCGTCGGCTGTTGCATCAGGTTGTTGTAATTGTCAGCCGCCCACTGTGCCTGGGGGGGCAGTTGCCGTATGGTATCACCGCTTTGTGGCCTGGCCTCAGATATAGCATAGCGGACAAGCGCCGGCAGCCTGCGGACATAGAGCCAGACAAGCATGATCATGGACCAGGCAACAAGCGCGAGCACGGGTTGTATCATAGTGCCCGTAACCTATCCGGCAAAAGCTAAATTAAGATTGAATAACGTGGCGTTAGGCATGATTTTTAATACAGGTGAACACGCATTGACACGATAGCCGCACAGAACTGTGATGTTTGACCTACTGGTTAAGGCCATGAGGGAGTGCTAAAACTGGGGTGTTACTCAGGTTCGCCGGGTGACTCGCCGGAATGTGGCTATGCCCCGCCCGTTTCGTGCAAAAGGTCGAAAACGAGATGCGGAAACATCATCTTCCTGGTGCATCCTCATCAAACCAAGACGTAAAAGCCTTTCCCCCATAAAAGGTTTTTACGCCAAGCCGCCAATCCCGCCGGATTGGCGGCTTTTTACTATGTCCGGGCGCCCCGGCCCTTCAACCGCTTGTGTTGACAGGGATGACCGCGTGTCCAAAGCCCTTGCGAAAATGCCCGTCGGCCTGACGCAATAAAGTGATCACAAATCCGGTTGCCCCTGCAACTTTGTAGTGAAACTGTTGCGCGCTTTTGTTAAACATTACACCCCATACTCGGGCTCATTATTTCGAGCCTTTATAACGAACCGCGACAGGCGCACACCCTATATTCCGCGGTCAGGATCAAGTGGAAATATACATGGACACGCTCGCGTCTGGCGAAAGCCAATTCCCCTCCAAAGACACCCTTACAAAGGCTTTCGTCGCGGACAGGGGAGCGAAGGATTTTCTCAGGCTCGATGAATGCGAAAAAAATTTCCTGACTCAGATTCTTGAGGATTTCGACGCGGATGAACTGACGGACCTGACGGCCGGAGACCTCAATCGCGTCATTGCTGATTTTTGGCAATATGGCGCGCAGCGAGGCGGCTCACAGACCTTGCGTCGCATAGTGCCTGTGCTGGACCAAAAGAACCAGCCAACACCTTACGATGTCGTCGAAATCGTGCAAAGCGATTCACCCTTCATCGTTGAAACCGTCATGGGCGAACTGATCGACCAGGGTGTTTCCATCCGGTCAATGTTCCATCCGGTGGTGACGACGCACCGGGATGTCGACGGCAACCGTGTCAAGGCAGGTGAGCCGGTTAAGGCCGAGACCATTAAAGAATCGATGATGCTGGTCTTCATCGAGCGCCAGTCATCGGGTGATATGGCTGCCGAGCGTCACAAACAGATCATTGAGGGCATCGACCAGAGCCTGAACGACCTGAAGCTGGCCGTGCGTGATTTTTCGCGTATGCAGAAACTGCTGGCCGAGGAAATTGCCGCGCTTGAAAAGCAACGTGCGAACGCGGATATCGATCCGGCGGTGCTGGAGGAAAACCTCGCCTTCCTGCGCTGGATCGATGAAAACCATTTTGTCTTCCTGGGCGCCCGTGGTTATGCCTATCCGCGTGGCAATGATGGCGCCTATGCCAGGGAAGAACCGCTGAACCAGATGCAGGAAGGCTTCGGCGTCTTGCGTGATGCCGGCCGCGCCGTGCTGCGCCGCTCCAGTGAGCCGGCGGTGCTCAGCCAGCAACTGATGACGCAACTGGAAAATTCCGAGCCGGTGACGGTAGCCAAGGCCAATATCAAGTCTCGGGTCCATCGCCGTGTCTATATGGATTACATCGGGGTGAAACGTTATGGCGCCGATGGCAAGGCGTCAGGCGAGGTCCGCTTTGTTGGCCTGTTCACCTCTGAAGCCTATGACCGCCCGGCCTTCGAGGTGCCGCTGGTTCGCAAAAAGGCGGAGCATGTGCTGCATGAGGCGGCGGCGCTGGGCCTCCAGGGTGGTTATAACGAAAAACGCCTGAAGAATATCGTTGAGACCTATCCGCGCGACGAACTCTTTCAGATGACGGAGCAGGACTTGTTGCGCATCGCCCGTGGCATATTGCATCTGTCTGATCGGCCGCGCGTGCGCCTGTTTACCCGTGTCGATCCGTTTGACCGTTTCATCTCGGTAATGCTCTATATTCCGCGTGAAATTTACCAGTCGCAGATGCAAAAGCAGGCGGGTGAGATTCTCGCCGCCGCCTGGTGCGGGCGGGTTTCGGCGTCCTATTCCTACATAACGGAATCCCTGCTTTCCTGTATTCACTATATTATCGGCGTGACGCCGGGCGATCATTTCGATCCGAATATTGCCGATGTTGAAGCCGATATCGAGAACATCACGCGGACCTGGCCGCAAAAGGTGCAGACGCAGGTGGAGCGACTCGATGCGGCGCCGAAAAGCATTGACTGGATGCTGTGGGCACGCGCCTTTCCGGCGGGTTATCAGGAACGTTACACCACCAGCGAAGCTGTGACAGATACGATTGCGCTTCATGGGCTTTCGGCCGTTATGCCGGTCGATGTCAGGGCCTATCAGCGGCTGGAGGATGATGAAAGCCACTTTTGCTTCAAGCTCTACAGCCGTGCTGAAAAGGCCATTCCGCTGTCGGACATCCTGCCGGTGCTTGGCAATATGGGCCTGAAAACGCTTGAGGAATATGGCTATCATGTGCGTTCCAAGGCGATCGGCACCTATTGGGTTCACGAATTTATTCTCAAGCTGCCGCGCGGACATGCCAGCGCCTTCGCTGATTTCCGCGACGAATTCGAGCAGACCTTGCTGGCCCTGTGGTATGGCAAGACGGAAGATGACGGTTTCAACGCCCTGGCCCTGACCGGCCAGTCATGGCGCGAAGTGGCGTTGCTGCGCGCCTTCTGCCGTTATCGCGTTCAGTCCGGCATCGATCCAGGCCCCGATATCCAGCAGGCGGCTTTGCGGGATAATCCGGAGGTGGTTGAAGCGCTGCTGGCGCTGTTTAACGCCAAGTTTGCTCTGGATGGCGGCGATGCCAAATTGCGCCAGACGGCGGTGGAAGCCGCCACACAAAATATCGAAACCCTGCTGCAAAAAGTCGCCAGTCTCGACCACGACCGCGTGCTGCGCCGCCTGGCCGCCCTGATCGACGCCATGCGCCGCACCAACTATTTCCAGACCGGTGCGGACGGCAATCCAAAGCCCTATATTTCCTTCAAGATCGCCAGTCGTGAACTGGCCGATCTGCCGGAAC
>CAMLIY010000164.1 GCA_946480125.1 uncultured Asticcacaulis sp. | reverse complement strand
AAACACGTTCAGAACCTCACTTCTTAAACAGATTGCCCAGGAAGGAGGACGATTTATGAGTCTTGGGCTCCAGATTGCGCCCGGTGATCCTGGCCGTCAGCTGGGTCAAGGCGGCGGAGACCTTTGAAGTGGGCGCGCACTCGGCGATCATCTGACCATTATTCGACGCCTGGCCGAACAGCTTGGCGTCAAAAGGAATAAGGGCGCAGGGCTCAATGCCCAGGGCGGCCGTGAAATCCTTGACAGGGATTTCGGGACGGCCCGGCATATCTGTCTGGTTGAGCACCAGTTTTGGCGCGGCGTCATTGGGGCGCGAATGCCTGAGCAAGTCGATAATATTTTTGGCGTTGCGCAAAGAGGCCAGATCCGGCGTGGCAACAATGACCACTTCATCGGCGGAAATCAGATTGGCTTTGAGCCATGGCGTCCACAGATGCGGCAGGTCCATGACAATGTAAGGCGCGGCGGCGCGCACCTTGCGGGTGACTTCCTCATAAGCGTCATGATCGGCGGTATAATCCTGATCGAGGGCCGCCGGCGCTGAAAACAGCGAAAGCCGGTCCGTGCACTTGGCCAGCATGCGGTCAAGAAGCACAGAATCAAGGCGGTCAGGCTCATTCAGCGCCTCTGCCATGCCTTGCAGCGGGTCCTGATTGAAATCAAGGCCAGCGGTACCGAAGGGCAGGTCGTAATCAACGATCACCGTGTTGGACTGCATCTGTTCGCTGAGATTATAAGCGAAATTATGAGCAATGGAGGAAGAGCCCGCACCGCCGCGGGCACCGACGAAAGCAATGGTGCGGCCGACAAACGGCGTTTCCGGATCGTTGAAAAGCGTAGCAATCGATTTGATCAGGTGCATCGGCTGGACCGGAGCCACCATATAATCGCTGACGCCCTGGCGGATCAGTTCGCGATAAAGGGAGATATCGTTATGCGCGCCAATGACGACGACCTTGGTATTGGCGTCGCAAACTTCGGCAAGGCTTCCGAGCTGGTCGAGCAGATCACGACCGCGGGCCTGGCTTTCAACAAAGATCAGTGATGGCGTGGGCTCATGACGATAGGTTTCGATGGCTTCCGCTATGCCGCCGCGCCGCACCAGCGACTGGGCACGCGACATACGGCGATCAAGCGCGGCCGCGTCGCACGCGGCAATCGACGCCTCACTGTCTGGGAAAAAGTGAATGGCGATACGCGGAATGGAGATGGCGCCGATCCCGTCGTCTTCACGTGTTATGTGCAGGCCAGCGGGTTCGTGCAGGCTCAGTGGCGCCGCCGATGCCGCAAAAGCCTGACGTTGCAGATTCTGGGGCGTCTGCGGATCTGACGCCTCTTCCGCAAAAGGATCGAGCATCGGCGTTTCCGCCGAATATTGGGCCGTGTAGCTGTCCACGGCATAATCGTCTTCGGCATCGAGTTTGGCCCGGTAATCGACAAATTCATCGTCCAGGTCGTCGAGGCTATCGAAAGGATCATTATGTTTGGCTGGGTTTGCCATGGTTTGCCTTGCTGCCTAAATGTCTGGCCTGATATCCGGCCTGAGTGGCTGGCCCATCTGGCCAAAAAAATCTGAATATTCGTTTCGGCGTCAGTTAATCGCTTTGGAAATGGCCCCGTTGGCGTTGTCATCCTTCGCCGAAGAGGTGACATCACCCTTGCGGTATTTATCAAGCATTACCGACCGGCGGCCCATATCGATCGATGTCGCGGCTCTTGGCGTTTGCAGATCCCGCGGATCAGCGATCTGGGCCGCCAGATTGGAAGTAACGGCGCAGCCAAAGTTCTCATAGGTCGTATTGTTACGTGTCGCCGCCAGGTTCTCCCAGGTTTGACCGCAGGCATAGGTGCGCGCCCGATAGTTGACAATGTTGACCGTGATTATATCGGCCGGCTGATCCTGCTGGCTCAATTGCGACAGGCTGGTTTGGGCAACATCGTGCGCGATCAGATAACCGCCGACCGATCGGCCGGCTTCGACCGCCGCCGGATTGCCATTGGTAATAATTTCGATATCGACCGGATCGCCAGCCGTCCAACTGGCCTTTTGCGCGATCTGGTCAAGTGCGACACGCTGATTGCCGGACAAACCGTTGGGGTTGATGCGCAGACTGATGGTTTTCGTCAGGGTCTGGGCCTGAAGCGGATATTGTTCTGTGGGCGTAGGCGCCGTCAGGGCCATGCCGCCATCCCTGCCGGAAGGCGAAGCGCAACCGCTCAGGCCCGCTGTCAGGACAGTGGTGCACACGAATGCCAGGGTCAGAACTGAAGGACGTAAGAGGTGCATGGTTTGTCCTATTCAATCACATAGCCGACAGGGGCCTGATAAGGCGCAGCGGCGGTCTGCGGAGCGCCGGCGACGGTGGCGGGTTTGATGATCTTGTTAAGCGTCCCCATGAAGGTGGCGCTCATATCATTGGCGGCCTGAAGATTATCCGCCGGCGTCTGCATGGCGTCCGGATCGGTGGGATCGACGATATAGGGCGTCACCAGAACCACCATCTCGGTTTCGTCATTGAGGAAGTCACGTGACCGGAACAGCGTGCCCAACACAGGCAGGGACGTCATGCCCGGCAGCGAATCCAGACTTTCCTTGAGCTTTGATTGCAGCAGGCCGGCGATCATCAGAGAAGACCCCGAACGCATTTCGACGCTGGTTTCGGCACGGCGGACACTGAGGGCCGGAATGGTCACCCCACCGGCGACGGTAAAGGCGCCGGTATTGGTCAGTTCGGAAACCTCGGTCGAAATCTTGAGCGAAATCCGCCCGCCTGACAGCACGACCGGGGTAAAGCCAAGGCCGACACCGAAAGGCTTGAATTCGACACTGACGCGGCCCTGATCGTCTTCACCCGTCGGCACCGGGAACTCGCCGCCCGCGAGGAACTTGGCCGATTCGCCGGAAACCGCCGTCAGATTGGGCTCGGCCAGGGTGCGGGCGAGGCCGGCATGCTCGAAAGCTTCAAGACAGGCATCGCTGCTGGTGCCATAGTTCAACGCACCGTTATTGGTAACTGTGGTGGTCGTGCCGCCGTTCGTGGTTGTGGTGGTGGTGGCGCCGTTCAGGGTCGCGGTCTTGGCCTGGCCATAGCAAAGGCCTTTGCTGCCCTGATAGCCACCATTGGCGCCATAGGTATTCGAGCGGCCAAAGGAGTAGGACTTGGTGCCATTATTATAAGTAATAGAACTGGACAGGCCGAGCTGCTTGATCGACGAGCGATTGACTTCGACGATGCGTACCTTGAGCGTCACCTGATCCTTGCCGGCAATGGTCATCAGGTTGAGCACGTTTTCCGGCGAGCCGGCAAAGCTGGCGGCGAGACGGCTGATCTGGTCAGATTCGCCGGCATCATGCGCGATGCCCGAAAGCACGACGTGGCCGTTAACGCTCTGGATATCCACATGCGTGCCGGGAAACAGACGCCCGATCGCTTCAGCCAGGCCGTCAGTCGGGGCATCAACAATAATTGACAGGTTGAGGATCTGACGCCCCATGCCATCGAAGAAAATCGCGTCCGACTGGCCATTCGCCACGCCCAGAACGAAGATTCGCCGTGGCGTCCGCAACACGGCATCGGCGACAGTGGGATTGGAGACAAAGACGTCGCTGGCGTCAACCGGCAGATCAATAACCGCCGAGCGGCCCTTTGGCAGGTTCAGCGTCTGGCTTTTGACCGGCGCGCTTTGCGTCTGGACCTGAAGGCCGGAGCTGCCGCCGAGGGAGGTATATGGTCGCGGGGCAAAGGCCTGACGCGCCGTTGGCGTCTCGGCGGACGCGGCGGCGCAAAGACCGGCGGACATCGCCAGCGCCATGGCGCTGAAACGCAGTATTTTGCCGGCGAGAGGATGAATTCTGAAAGGGCTCATCGGGATACCATCACCTCTGTGGTCTGGTCAGGTCGGAAGACGCGCACCGATTTGTCGCCGCCGCCGGTTGGCGCCGCCGCTACCGCGCCAGTGGGGCCGGCGGCATCCGCGTAGGAACGCAGCATCAGGGACAATGTACCGGACGCCTTGGCCAGGGTAACCACCTGACCATCGGACGGGGACACTTCAAGGGTGGCCGTGGCGCCGATGACGCTTTGCTTGCCTTCCTCGACATTGACCTGCTGGTCAATGGCCAGGACGCGAATATTACGCAGGACAGGCTGGACCGAATCCACTGTGCCGCTGCCATTGGTACGCGGGGTCTGGTGGGTGACCAGGATATCGACCCGGTCGCCAGGCAGGATAAATCCGCCGGCCGTGTTGTCGACACTGACCGGAACCGCCAGGGCGCGCATGCCCGGATTCAACATGACAGCCATGTAGCCGCCCTCGTCGGCGCGCACGATCTTGGCGTCGATGATCGGCTCATTGGCGAAAATAGCCTCGCGCGTTACGCCGCCCACATAGGCTTCCTTGCTGGGCGAAGGCGATACCTTGTCGGTGACAGCCTGAACCAGGCCATTCGCCGGTTTCTTGACCGCGACCGGGCCGTCCTTTGCCTCGCCCGCTTTGGTGGCGGCGTCTTCGCTGCCAGAAGCAGGTGTACCGGCTGAAGCGGCAACCGGCGATCCGCCGTCAACAATATAGGCCGGATTAAGCGTATTGACCGGCCAGTCCTGCCAGGTCAGGTCCGCCTCGGTCAGGCGGCTGCCGGCCGGCAGATCACGAGCCGCGACCAGAACACGGGCGGTCGGTTGGGTCGGTGGCGCCTGAACGGAAGCTTCGGCCTTGTGCGATCCGCTGCCGGCCACCATGCCGCGCACCAGAAAGGCCAGAATCAGCGCTGCGATGGCCGCGAGACCGATTACGGCGTAGCGTGACGTCTTCATCTACCCGATTCCCCTGAGAAAATTAGCGCCCCACGCCATGTAGGGGCAAATCATCTGAAATTAAGTTAGGGGAATCTTGGCTTAAGGTTGGTTAACGTTCGCCTAAAGAAACGTCAACCGTCTGGAAATTCGTTAAAATTGGCAATAATTCGGCGTTATGCCGGCGATCAGCCGGGCAAATGCAGGAGCGGCGCCATGAAATCACTTTGCCATAAAGCGACTATGCCACCCGCACAAATGGCAATTCCGTAAGGAATACCGCCTCTGGGCTCCAGATGCTGGCCCAGCCAGTGCGGCAGTTTCGGGGCGTAGAGTGAGAAATACTGGCGCAGGGCCATAAGGCCCAGGGTCAGCAGCCCGCCAAAGATCGCGGTATAAAGGAAGAGAGCGATCACCCCCTGAAAACCGAGCCAGAGGGATGCTGCGGCGATCAACTTGGCATCACCGCCTCCCATGAAGCGCAGGGCAAAAAGCATCATGCCAATCACCAGGCCGGCGAGGCCGAGGCCAAGATGAATGCCCCAGCCGGTCAGGCTGAGATGGCTGAGCAGGGCCACGGGAACGAAAATGACCGCCAGACCCAGGGTCAGGCGGTTGGGTATGGTCATGGTGGCAAGGTCCGAAACAGCGGCCCAGAAAAGCGCGATGGGATACAGACAGGCGAGCAAAAAAGGGAGCGACACGGACAACTGACCTCGGACAGGATGAGTGACGCGTATCATGACCTGATCAAGGTTAAGATGTGCTTATTTTTTATTGGTCGCTTTAGATACTGTGTCGCCTATGTGCGTGTACATGGCCTCGGTGCTGTCAACATAATAGTGCACAGCGCTGACTATGGCGAGAAAGATCAGGCCGGCGATCAGGCCATATTCTATGGCAGTAGCGCCGCTTTCATCTGTCAGGAATTGTTTAAACATCTGCCCGTTCCCATGATTGCAAGGCGTGGGACCTTAAAAAGAACAGGCCGCAGACAAGGGTTCGTCTGCGGCCTGCATTCAGCCCTAAAGGACTATATTAGAATGGCTTACTTAGCAGCATTCGCTTTCGTAACGTCGTCCGAAATTCTGGTAAAGGTCACGCCGAGGTTGGAGCCGACGGCGCCCAGAACAGTGATCAGAGCAACGGCGATCAGAGCGGCGATCAGGCCATATTCAATGGCGGTGGCGCCGGATTCGTCTTTGGCAAAGCGATTGAGGAACTTGGTCATATGATTTTCTCCTGGATAAATTTTTGTAAGCAAGTGAACCATTTTCGTATCGGGTACCGAGTAAACGGCTCATTTGCTCCCGAACACGAGATCAATTTAGCCAAGTTTGATTAAAGTGAAGTAAACAATCAAAATAAAATAGAATTATTCTATAGTTAATCTATAATTACTATTAATTGCAGTTAACCTTAATCTATTTTAATCATAGTTACCCTTGTATTAAAACGAATTTTTAGACGTTAATATTGCGTTTAGTAAATTTAAAGAAATGTTATTTAGTGTGTTTCCTAACCGGGCCCTTACATCTGGCCTATATAGATACATAGAGATGCGATTGGGATTTCTTCCGGCGCATGGCGAATGAAGCCATTAGGATGACGAAGCACATGAATATCAAATCAACCGGCATCATGGCCCTGATGTGCATTCTGGCGGGCATGGCAAGCAGTGCGATCGCCGGTCAGCGTCTGGTGGTCGAAAAAAACCATTCAACACGCATCTCACTGAGGGGCGCGGCGGGTTCGGTCATTGTCGCCAATCCGGAAATCGCCGATGTCACGGTCATTGATTCACGCACCGTATATATAGTCGGCAAGGGCTTCGGCAATTCGAGCGTCATCATAACCGATCAGATGGGCCGTCCCCTGTTTGACGGCGAGATTGTCGTTACCGCCTCACAAAAGGGCGCAGTCACTGTCTATAAAGGTCTCAAGCCATCATTGATGGTGTGTGACACGGTATGCACATCAGAAGATGTTACAGGCGGAAATGCAGCGACCCCGGGATCGCCCGTCGCCTTGACAACGTCGGCCGTAACCAGTGGCAATCCGTAGAGACGACTTCGGTGCGCCTTAACGGACTATTGACTCCCGCCCTGTAAATTACCCTCGACTATTGCGAACAGGGGCGCGGAAAACCACCATGCGAGCCGGACGTGCGGGCATAGACTTCAGGGACAGGCGCGGCTCGGCCGCGGTTGAATTCGCGCTGGTGGCCGGCCCGCTGATTTTCCTGATTTGCGCCTGCGTTGAACTGGCCCTTGTTTTTTTGATGTTCGTTACGCTGGATAATGCGACCA
>CAMLIY010000163.1 GCA_946480125.1 uncultured Asticcacaulis sp. | reverse complement strand
CTATCTGCCGATCGGTCTGGTGGTTGGGCTTGTGCTTGTGGGGGAACTGATCGCCATCAGCATCGCCGTGGCGACCAAGGGCGCCGCAGCGGCAAACAGCCAGCCACTGGTGGCCACCGCTGCCGAGCCGAACATCAAGATGATCGGCCACGCACTCTATTCCACCTATATCTACCTGTTCGAGGCCGCCGGCTTTGTGCTGCTGGTCGCCATGGTCGGCGCCATCGTGCTCACCCTGCGCACCCGCCCGAACGTCAAGCGTCAGGATATTTTCAGCCAGGTCACGCGCCGCCGCAAGGATGCGGTCGAAATTGTGCCTGTCAAAACCGGAGAAGGTATTTCGGAATGACTATAGATCTCGTCCACTACCTCACGGTTTCGGCTATCCTGTTCACTATTGGCGTGCTGGGTATTTTCCTCAACCGTCGCAACATCATCATCATACTGATGTCGCTTGAACTGATTTTGCTTTCGACCAATATCAACTTCGTGGCCTTCTCAGCCTATTTGCATAATGTGCAGGGGCAGATCATGGCCATGTTCGTTCTGACCGTCGCCGCGGCCGAAGCCGCTGTGGGGCTGGCCATTCTTGTGACCTTCTTCCGTAATCGCGGTGATATCGCCGTCGATGACGCCAGCATGATGAAAGGATAAGCAGCATCATGCTTTCTGATATGTCCACAGTGGTGACACTCGCGGTTTTCGCGCCCATCGTTGGTGCGCTGATCGTTGGCGGTTTCGGTCGCCGGCTCGGCAATATTCCGTCGCAAGCCATCACGACCGGCTTACTCTTCCTGGCCTGCGCCCTGAGCTGGTTTACCTTCATCCAGCATACCTGGGGCGGGATGCAGGATTTCACCGTCTCGGTGTTGCCGTTCATTAATATCGGCACCTTCCATTCGGCGTGGTCAATTCGTATCGATGCCCTGTCATCGACCATGCTGATCGTCGTCACCTCGGTGTCGTCGCTGGTCCACCTCTATAGCTGGGGCTATATGGCGGAAGATCCGTCGCGCCCGCGCTTCTTTGCCTATCTGTCGCTGTTCACCTTCGCCATGCTGATGCTGGTGACGGCCGCTGACTTCATGCAGCTGTTCTTTGGCTGGGAAGGGGTGGGGCTTGCGTCCTACCTGCTGATCGGCTTCTGGTTCCAGAAGGACAGTGCGTCCTCCGCCGCCATCAAGGCGTTTGTCGTCAACCGCGTCGGTGACTTCGGTTTTGCCCTCGGCATCATGACGGTCTACTGGCAGTTCGGCACGATCAACTTCCACGAACTGTTCCCCATGATCGCCGCACATCAGGGCCAGACCTGGGAATTCCTCGGTCAGTCGTTCTCAGCGCTCGATCTCGCCGCCTTCTTCCTGTTCATCGGCGCCATGGGCAAGTCGGCGCAGTTCTTCCTGCACACCTGGCTGCCGGACGCCATGGAAGGCCCGACGCCTGTTTCAGCGCTGATCCACGCCGCCACCATGGTTACGGCCGGTGTCTATATGGTCTGCCTGCTGTCGCCTTTGTTTGAATATGCGCCCGTCGCCAAGATGATCGTCGCCTATATCGGCGCCATCACGGCTATCTTCGCCGCCTCGATCGGCTTCACGCAAAACGATATCAAGCGCGTCATCGCTTATTCGACCTGTTCACAGCTGGGCTATATGTTCTTCGCCGCGGGGGTAGGGGCCTATCAGGCCGCCATGTTCCACCTGTTCACGCACGCCTTCTTCAAGGCCCTGCTGTTTCTCGGCGCCGGTTCGGTAATCCACGGCATGCACCATGAGCAGGACATGCGCAAGATGGGGGGGCTGTGGAAGTTCCTGCCGATCACCTACGGCGTTATGACTATCGGCACCATCGCCATCACCGGCCTTGGCATACCCGAAACCCAGTTCGGCTTCGCCGGCTTCTTCTCGAAGGATGCCATCATCGAATCCGCCTGGGCCGCCCATAACACCCCGCAGGGCATGTTCGCCTTCTGCATGGGTATCGCCGCTGCCCTGCTGACCTCGTTCTATTCATGGCGCCTGATCGCCATGACCTTCCACGGCAAAAAGCACTGGGAGCATGCCGCCGACGATCACCATCATGAAGTGATCGATGGGCATGATGCTTCAGAGCCTGCCGATGCACATGCGCACGGCGATTCCGACCATGGGCACACGCATGATGATCATCACGGCCATGGCCATGATCATAAGCCGCACGAAAGCCCGTGGGTGATGCTGGTGCCGATCTGCCTGCTGGCGTTTGGTGCTGTCTTCGCCGGCGTCGCCTTCGCACCTTACTTTATCGGTGAGCACGCCCACGCATTCTGGGGCCACGCCATCTTCACGGCGCCGACCAACCATGTCATGCACGAAGCCCATGAGATTGAAAATATGTGGGTCAAGCTGGCGCCGCTGGCTGTGACGCTGATCGGCATGGCCATGGCCTGGTACTACTATATCGCCAAGCCGAACCTGCCGAAGAAACTGGCCGCCAATGATGGCCCGATCTATAACTTCCTGTACCATAAATGGTATTTCGATGAGATATATCAGGCCACCTTCGTCAGGCTGACCAAATTCCTGGGCGATGTCTTCTGGAAAGTGCTCGATATCAAGATCATCGACAATCTGGGCCCCAATGGCGCCGCCTGGACCGCATTGAAGTCGGCCAAGAATCTGGTCAAGACCCAGACCGGTTATGTTTATCACTATGCATTCGCTATGTTCCTCGGCGTCGTGGGGCTGCTGTCCTACGTCCTGTTCTGGGCGCACTAAGGGGAGATGGATTTAAAAATGATACCCGCTATCCCCAACCTGTTGAGCCTCATTACCTTCGCGCCGCTTTTCGGCGCCGTGGTGATCATCGTTTTGCGCGCCCTGGCCCGCAAGGATGATGAAGCCGTCATCGCGAAGAATGCCAAATGGATCAGCCTGTGGACCACGCTGATTACACTGGCTTTGTCGGTCGTCATGCTGGCCGGCTTCAACCACGCTAATCCCGGCTACCAGTTTGAAGAACATTATCAGTGGTTTGGACCGATTTCCTACCATATGGGCGTCGATGGCATCTCGATCCTGTTCGTCGTCCTGACCGCCTTCCTGATGCCTTTGTGTATCCTGGCGTCATGGGATTCGATCAAGGACCGCGTCACTGAATACATGATCGCCTTCCTGGCATTGGAAACCCTGGTCATCGGTGTCTTCACCTCGCTCGACCTGTTCCTGTTCTACATCTTCTTCGAAGGCGGACTGGTACCGATGTTCCTGATCATCGGCATCTGGGGTGGCAAGGATCGTATCTACGCCTCCTACAAGTTCTTCCTCTATACACTTTTGGGCTCCGTCCTGATGCTGGCCGCCATGTTGTACATGGTGAGCGTCGCCGGCACGGCCGATATCCCGACCCTGTCTCACTTCGCCTTCGCGCGTGAAGTCCAGCCCTTCCTGTGGTTCGCCTTCTTCGCCTCGTTCGCCGTCAAGATGCCGATGTGGCCGGTCCATACCTGGCTGCCTGACGCCCACGTTCAGGCACCGACGGCAGGCTCGGTCATGTTGGCCGGTATCCTGCTGAAACTCGGCGGCTACGGTTTCATCCGTTTCAACCTGCCAATGTTCCCCTATGCGTCGCAGATGTTCGCGCCCCTGGTCATGGCCTTGTCGGTCATAGCCATTGTGGTGACCTCGCTGATCGCCTTCCGCCAGACCGATATCAAGAAGCTGATCGCCTATTCTTCGGTCGCCCATATGGGCTTTGTCACCATGGGCATCTTCGCTGGCAACCAATTGGGCATGCAGGGCGCGGTCTACCAGATGATCAGCCACGGCGTCATCTCCGGCGCGCTGTTCCTCTGCGTCGGCGTCGTCTATGACCGCTGGCACACCCGTGAAATTGCCTTCTACGGTGGCCTGACCAAGCTGATGCCGCTCTACGCCTTCGTTTTCCTGTTGTTCACCATGGCAAACGTTGGTTTGCCCGGCACCTCCGGCTTTGTAGGCGAAATCACCACCATGACCGGCGCCTACAAGTGGGGCACCTGGGTGGCCTTCGTGGCGACCTCCGGCGTGATTTTCTCTGCCGTTTACGCGCTGACCCTCTATAAGCGCGTGATGTTCGGTGAGGTGCACAATGAAGACCTCAAGAAGTATCCGGATCTGTCGGCCCGCGAAATTACGCTGTTTGTACCGCTGATCCTGGCCACGATTGCGCTGGGCGTTTACCCGGCCTTCGTTTTTGACATTACCACTGCCAGCGTCGATGCGGTCATTGCGACCTATCAATCGATCATCGGCGGATAAAGGACGAGACATATTATGGACTTCAATCTCGCTCTGCACCTCGGGCTTCCAGAAACGATTCTCGCCATCGCTTCCTTGCTGATCCTCGTTTTTGGCGCTTTCCGTGGTGACAAGGGAATGATTTCGGTCAGCGCCCTGTGCGGCGTTGCCCTGATCGCGGCAGCGTTCGCCGCCGCCTTCGGTCACCAGGGCTCTGCTTTTGGCGATTCGTTTGTTGTCGATGGCGTCGCCTTGTTTGCCAAGGTCATCATCTATATCGCCGCCGTTTTCATCATCGTGCTGGGGCAGGGCTATTTCGATCGCGTGGGCGGCGCCCGTTTTGAATTCCCCATACTGATCGTGCTGGCTACGCTCGGTATGAGCCTGATGGTCTCAGCAGGAGACCTTATCTCGCTCTATGTCGGGCTGGAGATGCAATCTTTGGCTATGTACGTTTTAGCGGCCTTCCGCCGTGATGACGCCAAATCCTCCGAGGCCGGCCTGAAATATTTCGTGCTCGGCGCCCTGTCGTCCGGCCTGCTGCTTTACGGCGCCTCGCTGGTCTATGGTTTCGCCGGTTCGATGAATTTCCATGATATCGCGCAATCGGCCACCACGAACCTCAATGTCGGTCTGATCTTCGGCCTGGTGTTCGTTATCGCCGCCCTGGCCTTCAAAGTTTCCGCCGCGCCTTTCCATATGTGGACGCCTGACGTCTATGAAGGCGCGCCCACGCCTGTGGTCGCCTTCGCTGCCGGCGCTCCCAAGTTCGCCGCCATGGTCCTGCTGGCCCGCGTGCTGCAAACCGGCTTCGCGCATCAGTCGTGGCAATGGCAGCAAGTGCTTCTGGTCATCGCCGTTCTGTCGTTCGTCGTCGGCGCCCTCGGCGGTCTGATGCAGAAGGATATCAAGCGATTGCTGGCCTATTCGTCGATCGCCAATATGGGGTATGCCTTGCTGGCTGTCGCTGCCGGCACAGTCGGCATTCCGGCGCTTCTGATGTTCTTCGTGCTCTATATGGTCGATACGCTCGGTCTGTTTACGGTTCAGATGGCGCTCAGCCGTAAGGGCGTACCTGTCACGCGGGTCGATCAGCTGGCGGGCCTGTCTAAGGTCAATATGCCCATGACCATTGTGCTCACCATATTGGCGCTCTCCGTGCTTGGCATGCCGCCATTCGGTGGTTTCTGGGCGAAGTATTTCGTCTTCGGCGCCGCCATTACCGCGCATCTGTGGTGGTTCGCCGCCGCCGGTCTGGTGGCTTCAGTCGTCGCTGCTTTCTACTACCTGCGTATCCTCAAGCTGATGTGGTTCGATGCCCCGGCTGGTGAGATAGATAAGGCGCCGCGCGAAACCAAATGGATTGCGTATGCGGCTGCGGCTTTCTCGTTTCCGATCGTGATCGTCTTCCTGATCTATGTCTATCCGCTGGCCCAAACGGCGGCCTCGGGCTTCGGCAGTTAGGCACTCTCATTGGCCGATTTCGAAATCTTCGATTCGATTTCCTCCACCCAGGACCTGAGTCTGGCGCGTCTGAGGGCAGGTCGGTCAGGTCCGGGCTGGATACTGGCCAAGGAGCAGACCAAGGGCATAGGCCGTCACGGCAAGTCCTGGGTCGGCACCAAGGGGAATTTCATGGCCTCCCGCTGGGAAGTCATGGAAGTCGATATCCGCCGTGTACCGCAACTGTCCTTCGTCACAGCCCTCGCGGTCTACGAGATGCTACGGCCGATTATCCCTGATACCGACCAATCGATGCGGATCAAATGGCCCAATGATATCCTGCATCGTGGGCGCAAGTTGTGCGGCATTTTGGTCCAGACCGAGGCCACGGAAAAACCAGGTCATCTCGGCGTGGTCATCGGCATCGGCATGAACCTGCGGGTGGCGCCGATCCTGGAAGGCTATCTGACCGTCGCCCTCAAGGAAATCAGCCCCGAAGCCAAAAACCTCGACGCCGTGGCGCTGCTGCACAAGCTCAATGGTCATCTGGATGGCGTACTCGACCTGTGGCGCAGTAAGGATTTTAGCGATATCGCCAAGGCATGGCTGAAACGCGCCTATGGCCGGGACCGTCTTGTCAACGTAATGCAGGATGGTGTGTCGCTGTCCGGCCATATCATGGGGCTGGATGATTTCGGCGGCCTGCAGGTTGAAGCCGCCGATGGTCAGGTCCATATCGTTACCGGCGGTGATATCACCTACGGAGAACGGATTTAATGCTTCTGGCCATTGAGCAAGGCAATACCAATACCCTGTTTGCCATCCATGATGGCGGGCAATGGATTGCCCAATGGCGCGTCGCCACCGAAAGCACGCGCACGGCGGATGAATATGCTGCCTGGCTTTATCAGTTGATGCAGATGCAGGGGCTTGATTTCAAGGCGATCGATGACTGCATCATTTCGTCGGTCGTGCCGCAGTCGCTGTTCAATCTGCGTAAGCTGGCGCAGCGTTATTTTAACCGCCAGCCCTATGTCATCGGCGAAAACACCTATCTCGGCATCGAGATTCGTATAGATAAGCCGCGCGAAGCCGGCGCTGACCGGCTGGTCAATGCCGTCGGCGGCCATATCGCTTATGACGGCCCGCTGATCATTATCGATTCGGGTACGGCGACAACTTTTGATGTGGTTGGAGCCGAGGGTGACTACGAAGGCGGCGCTATCGCGCCAGGCATCAACCTGTCGCTTCAGGCGTTGCACTCGGCCGCCGCCAAGCTGCCACGCATTGCTATCGAAAAGCCGGCGCGCAAAATCGGCAAGGATACCGTCAGCGCCATGCAGTCCGGCATCTTCTGGGGCTATATCGGGCTGATCGAATATATGATCGCTTCGATTAAAAGCGAATACGGGCAAAAGATGACGGTTATCGCCACCG